>JAVBKJ010000117.1:0-3052 GCA_031554075.1 Oscillospiraceae bacterium
TTGCGCTTCTTTGTGGTATGATTTACTTGTTCCATTGAGTTCACTCCAGTCACTTTTGTGTCGCAACTTAAGTTTAACTGGTTTTGGTCCTCAATGGAACCTTTTTTTATTACTTTGGGCAATTCATTTTACAACTTGCCATATTGTTCGGGAACTTGGGTAATCAGGGTAACAATGGGCATTATTATATTTTGTGTAACCTTACTAAAATTGTGCTTGTCAAACGAGAATCCTTGCGTTATAATGGACAGAGTAGCCTGTCAACATCCGTACGATATGCTCTAGCCCCCCAAACGCTACGTTAGCAATATTTGGGCAGTAGCTGAGCACTTGGGTGACTGTCATTCCTCGTTTTTCCGTGTTGCCCTGGACATGTAGCGGCTTGCGACACACACGGCGTACATACTTGCGCTGCCAAGAATACGTTCTTGGTGTAGAAAAAGGAGAGGTATTGAATGTTAGCAACTTCAAACATCCGCAATGTCTGTCTCATGGGACATGGTAGCGACGGAAAAACCTCACTGGCCGAGAGTTTACTATTTGTAACCCACGGCACGGACCGCCTAGGTAAAATTGCAGACGGCAACACCGTTTGCGACTATGACCCAGAAGAAATCCGCCGCAAAATAACGATTAGTGCGACCATAGCGCCCATTGAATACGATGGTTACAAAATCAATTTAATGGATACCCCAGGTTACTTTGACTTTTCGGGCGAAATTATGCAAACACTGCGCGTTGCGGACTTAGGGCTGATTCTCTGTACGGCAAAAAATGGCGTCGGCGTCGGCACTGAAAAATCGTGGCGTTACCTCTCTGAACGCAAATTGCCCCGCGCATTATATGTCTCTAAATTAGATGAAGAAAATGCTGATTTTTATAAAGCGTACGAGGCCTTACGTGAACATTTTGGCCCGAGCGTCTGCCCATTGGTTGTCCCTGTGTTAGACGGCTCAAAAACAATTGGGTTAGTCGATATCGCCTCTAAGAAAGCTTTCAGATTTGAAGGCGGCAACTCTGTTGCCATGGATTTGCCTGCGTCGATGACCGCACGTGTGGAAGAACTTTACACAGTCCTTGCCGAGCATGTCGCCGAAACAGACGAAACACTCATGGAACGCTTTTTTGAGGGCGCGACCTTTACCAAAGAAGAAATCATACAGGGCATGAAAAGCGGTATCGCCGCTGGCACACTCACCCCTGTCCTTTGCGGCTCTGCCCTAACAGGGCTTGGTGCGCCTGAGCTGCTGTATGCGCTTACACGATACGCGCCAGACCCTCTCAATCGTGCTACAGAACGCGCTGCACTGAACGATACGCCTGTTGAGATTGCCATTGACCCCAATGCGCCAGCGCGCGCCTTTGTGTTCAAAACGTTGTCTGACCAGTACGGCAAGTTCTCCTTTTTCCGCGTCATGTCTGGCAAAATAACCGCCGACATGACCCTAATCAATGCGCGAACAGGTCAACAGGAGAAGATAGGACATCTCTACACCGTTAGGGGCAAGAAAAATATCGAAGTCAAAGAGATTTGTTGCGGCGATATTGGTGCTGTTTCCAAATTAATAGACACACGCACGGGGGATAGCCTATGCGCGGCGGGCGCTGTTGTTGCCTATGAGGGCGTTACCTATGCCAAACCCTGCTACAGTCTGGCGTTTGCCCCAAAGATCAAGGGCGGCGAAGAAAAAATCGCCACTGGCTTGCATCGTATGGCAGAGGAAGACTTAACCTTTAGTGTTGTGCAGAACGCCGAAACCCATCAAATGGTGGTCTCTGGCGCTGGCGATATCCACTTAGACGTGCTTTGTTCACGCCTGAAAACCAAGTTCGGTGTCGAGGTGGAAACCTCTGCGCCACGTGTCCCCTATCGTGAGAAAATTCGCAAAAAAGTTAAGGTCGAGGGCAAGCACAAAAAGCAATCGGGCGGTCATGGGCAATTCGGTCATGTCTGGATTGAATTTGAGCCTGGCACGCAAGAAGATTTACAGTTTGAAGAGAAGATTTTTGGCGGCAGTGTGCCAAAGAACTTCCATCCTGCGGTTGAAAAAGGATTGCGCGACCGCCTGTCTCGCGGCATTTTAGCAGGTTTCCCCGTCGTGTTTTTGAAAGCTACCTTAGTAGACGGCTCATACCATGATGTTGACTCCTCTGAAATGGCGTTTAAGACAGCCGCTGGCAATGCTTTCAAAGCGGGCTTACCTCTCGCCAATCCTGTGTTACTAGAACCAATCGGCACGTTGAAAGTGTCCATTCCAGACCAATACACAGGGGATGTAATGGGTGACCTCAATAAACGTCGCGGTCGCGTGATGGGCATGAACCCCTCTGATAATGGTGAACAGATTGTCGAAGCGGAAGTCCCCATGTCAGAAATGCACAGCTATGCGATTGACCTGCGCTCTATGTCCCAAGGACGTGGCTCGTTTACCTTTACATTCGAGCGATATGATGAAGCACCCGCCATCATACAGCAGAAGGTTATCGAAGATACCAAGCATCTGTTAGCAGCCGACGACGACTAATCGGTATACATAACAAACGGCTGATGAACAAATCATCAGCCGTTTTTGTAAACACATCAAATGTGTACCACTATCTTGCTTTTGCATCCTTCCAAAATTTGATATATCCCCAGTTTTGCAACTGGATTAATAATATCGCACCAAACGGAAATAGAATCATACCAAGCACGCCCATCACTTGAAAGCCAGCGTACATAGCAATCAGCGACACCAAGGGGTGCAGCCCGATACGATGCCCCACCAATCGCGGCTCGACAAGGTTGCGAATGATTGTCACAACCCCCCACAGAATCATCAGACCAATCCCAAGCTCTGTGTCGCCTGTGAGTATGGCGAACACCGCCCATGGCACAAGGATAAGCCCACTGCCCAAAATCGGCAGAGCATCCACCACCGCCACTACGCCAGCCATCAGCAACGGATAATCTACCTTGAGAACCGTTAAACCTATGACCACTAAAACGGCCGTTAATAAGATGAGATAGCCTTGCGCACCTAACCACTTCCCCATGGTGGACAGCAAATGG
>JAVBKJ010000011.1:0-62586 GCA_031554075.1 Oscillospiraceae bacterium
AATTAAACCTTCTCACTTACAAGCCTTTTATACTAACCTTCAAGAAGTTGGTATTAACGCAAAAACGGGTGGAAAGTTGTCAGCTTCATCGGTAGCGCATTATCATCGGCTGCTATCCAGTATGTTTACCAATGCAGTGCAAATGGGTATTCTTTCTGGCAATCCCGCAGCGCGTGTGCGTCCCCCTAGAATTGAACAGACCGAAGCCATCAATCTTTCGGAAGAGCAAGCGGCGACACTCTTAAAAGCCTTGGAAGATGAACCCATACAGTTTCGCACAATGGTTACCTTACTTTTGTATGTGGGCATGAGAAAGTCGGAGTTACACGGACTAAAATGGCAAGACTTAAACAATAAAACAGGTGTATTGCATATTGAACGAGAGCTGCAATATATACAAAGACAAGGGCTAATTATAAAACCCCCAAAAAATAAAAGTTCCCAACGGGCGGTTAAGCTTCCGTTGGGAGTGTTGGAGATATTGAAGCAATATCGGGCCTGGCAAAGCCAGGGGCAGCTGGCAGTAGGTGAATTATGGCAGGGGGAAGGGTGGATATTCACTCAGCCAGACGGCAAGCCACGACACCCAGATAGCTTACCAAAGCAATTCAAAGCCTTTTTAACGCGTGCAAATTTACCCAAAGCCATCCACTTGCACACACTTCGTCATAGTTGTGCATCATTTCTGATAGCATCAGGTGTGGACTTGCGCACTGTATCAAAGCGGCTAGGTCATTCGACGTCGGTTACCACACAAGTTATCTATGCCCATCAAATTCGTTCAGCAGATGAAGCCGCCGCAGACGCCTTAGATTTAATTTTAAGTAGGGCATCATCACAAAACATTTGACTACTATTTGACTACTACTTGACTACTACGACTACCTTAAAGCACGATAAAAAAGGAAGTTTTGCAAGAGACAAACAGGCTACAACAGTTGCAACGCAACGGTTTACTAGAAATTAGTGGAGGCTACAAAGGGTATACTTGCCAATTTGTAATCAGCAGGTCGGGGGTTCAAATCCGTCCACCAGCTCCACGAAAAACCCTTACAGCCGCAATGGTTGTAAGGGTTTTGTTGTGCCCATTTTCCCTTGTGTTTTCAACCCCCAAATCCCCAATGACCCCGAAACTACAAATTGGATCATCCTAGTCGCTAGGTGGGGGATGCCGCGCCTAGCTATTTCGCAAATAGTTTAATCGTTTATGCCCTTACCGTCCAAAATTTGTGGAATCAATTTCTCAATTCGTGAAGTGCGGGTCGCAGCTTGCTTTGCCCCTGAAAAATGCAATATATATGCTCTTTGTCGTCCGGGTGTTAATGCTTCAAATGCTAGTTGTAATGCCGAATTTTCCTCAAATTTTGCAAGTAGTTCCTCGGGATATTCAATTTCTGTCTTGGCTTTAAAGGCTACCTTTAGACCCGCCTGTTCAGCTTCGATTGCTTCTTGAATATATGCTTTTATCATTGGTTCTTTTTCGGCAATGTCCTCAATGGTTGTGAATTGAATGACACGTGCAGACTGAGAATTTTCGCCTGGTTTGCTTAAAATCCCTGCCGAATCGGTAAGCAGTGCGCCTTTAAAAAAAGAAAGAACACAACAATCCTTATACTCGCCGATAATGACGATGGCACTGCCCTCGAACGTATAGCACGGCTGTCGCCATTTAAGTTCTTCCACCAAGGGACTTTCGAGCATAATGGTGCGGAGAGCTTCCATTTCTGCCCGCCATCTTTTTGCGTTGGTAAAACAATCATCCACCAAATGGTTTGCGTTTCGCATATTACATACCTCCCAATACTAAACAATAATAATTTTCGCCAAGAGTAACCCTGTCGGTTCGTCTCATTTTCCGATAATCCATGTGCCACAGGTGGTTCTATCGCGGTTTCATGCTTATGAAACTTGAGGATGCAAGCGTGCCATGCTCAGTTAGCATACGCTGAAAGTCAGCCAGCAGCGTGTCAGCAATTCTGTAGGGTATAGTTTGCCCTGATTTTCGAAAATACAAAGTACTGTATAGTATTATCGAAGCACAGGCGTTTTTTATTAACGTTATTATCACCATCAAACATAATATCCTCGTAATGCGCCAGACGTTTCCATCTGGTGCTATTACGAGGATATCGTTTTTTGTACTTGTAGTTAGGAGGTCTTCGTTGATAATCAGTTGCTGTAGGCTAGCCTATTGGTAATCTTTTGCTCCCATGTCGCAAAGTATTCCTTGGCGCGCCCTAAAATTGATTTTGTGGATTCCACGGTCGTTACAAAAGCGGACTTTAGTGTCACGGCGATTGTCTTTTTCCACGTTTCGCGTGCACCAGTCTTTTCAAATTCGTGACCATTGGCGGCTTCTGCAATTTCATAGTACACCGCATCTTTTTTGGTCAAGTCGTGGAAGGCTTTCAGCCCATTGGTATTGGTGTTGACAAATGCTGTGTCAGCATTTCGACCCAACATGCTGTTGACAATGATGACGGCTTCAGCGCGGGTTACCATGCGTTCAGGCTTAAAGCTGCCGTCATTGTTGATGGGGAACCAACCAAACCCAGACACCTTTTGAATGCTGTTGTATGCCCAATGTGTGGTCGCCACATCTGTAAAGGTTCGCGTGCCTAGTGTTGTCGCGGTGGCAAAGCGCTCGCAAATGGCCGCAAATTCAGCACGAGAAATATTTCTATTTGGCTCAAACTTACCATTGTTGCCGACTAAAATGCCAAGGCTTGCCAGCACTTCTACATTCTTTTTGTACCAAGCGTTATCTGGCACATCTGTAAAATGATTCGTAATGGTCACGTTTTGATTGTTAAGCAGGCGATAGAAGATGGCAGCCGCCTCAGCGCGCGTGATGTTCTTGGTGGCGTTTACGTTACCGTGATTATCGCCCAAGATATACACGAGATGATCCTTTGTATTGAGCAATGTTGACACCCCCGATTTTTCAGGGTACGCCACAAACACAGGAGTCACCAGATAGCTACCCTTTATCGCGGGGAAGAAGCTGTATTGATTGTTGCCATCGCTTGTGTAGGTGACAGACGTTCCATTAGGGTCAACCACGGTTAACTCGCGCAAGTAGTAGCCGTCGTCTGGCTTGACTGTCACCGTTACTTTTTGCCCAATCATAATGACTGAAGGGGTGACACTAATCGTACCACTTGTTGTGTTAGGGTCGAGCTTTATGATCGCGTCAGCGGGTGAAATTGTATCGCTACCACCAGAGGAGGGTGTTGGGGTTGGTGGCGTTGGTGGTACAGTATTAGAATAGGCTAGGGCATAGGTTGAGAACGTTTTGGTGTAAATCGTAATAATATCCTGCTCAAAGTCAATCACGATTTTTTCGCCTGCACCATTAGCTGTTGCGGATAGCACATCACTTGTATAAATCGTGCCGTTAAAGTGACTGCGAATGACACTATAGGCCGCTTTGCCCTTTAGGTTCTCAGGCAGCCATATGGTAGCTTGCACTAACGATGGCAAACTATCTAGCGTTTTGGCTGGTTGTTTCACACCATTAGCTGTGATAGTAAGCAGTGCTTTTAGGTCAAGATATTGACCCACTGTAAAGCCTGTGGCCACATTGTTGGTGATAACTGTCTTGTCGGCTGTCAAAATACTTTCACTGGGTGCATCTGATACCATAAATTTCAGCTCAGCTGAACCGTTGTTTTTTACTAACGTTTGCTCGGTAGGACTTAACCCGTTGAGCAGAGCGTTCATCTGCTCATCCAGCTTGCCAACGACAACGTCAACGCCGCCAATAACTTCGAGCTTCGTGTTTAAGAAATAATCGGGAATCGTGGCGTTGTCGGTGTATTCACCGCCTGTTACGGTGATAACGCGCGTGACGACATGCCCATCGGTCGTTGTTATCACAATGTTGTAGCTGCCAGGCGGTACGGCGGTAAATTCATAATCACCACTACCGTTTGTCGCCGTTGGTGCCACTATTGTCTCATCGCCGCGCTTTAGCTCAACCGTTGCGCCGACAATTGCAATCGGGGTGGGCGTTGTGCTGTCTGTTACATGACCGCTAATGCTAGAACTATTAAGCCATTTAGGTTGCAGTGTCACGTTGCCATTTGGCATCGTATACACACCGCCGCTTGGATACGTGTGTGTGCCATCTGTCCAACCACCGAATACCTTGCCAGCAGGAGGTGTCAAAACGCTGGCAGGTGGCAACTGGAAGGTGTACCCAGGGGCGTGCGCTAGCTCGGTTGGCGCTGTGCCGATAAAGCTACCGCCAACACCTGGGCTAAAGGTGACTGTGCCCGTTGTCGTCGTCGCGGGTGTTGCTGTCGTTGCTGTTGTCGTAGGACCAACCACGACAGTCTTCGAGGGGTCAGTGTTGGGTACACGGACAGCTACTTCGTATTCCTTACCAGCCACTAGCCCAGGGAAGGTCAGATCAGTGCTGCCACTGCCTGTTTTCCATTCACCGACTGGTTTCCCTGTTATGGGGTCGATAATAGCGTACTCGTACGTGGGATTTGTGGGGTTCACAGTAATACTATTGGTGGTCGTTCCCTTTACGTCAGCATGGGACAAGGGTAACGTTGGGGTAACAATGGATACACCCGGTTTAGCGGGTAATGAGGGGTCGGCGGTATTTGTGCCTGTTGGTACTTCAATGACTTTATAGGTTTTACCGGGGTCTAAGCCTGTAAAAGTTAGGGAATCGCCTTTGTCATCATTGTTGCCGTCTGTTGAGGTTTGCCAGCCGTTTGTGCCGCCAGCAGTCGTAACGATGGCTCCAGTTTCATCCACCACGGCGTATATATATCCCTCATTTGTGGGATTCACGGTGATACTTGTCTTACTGCCTGTGATCACTGCACCCGTTACAAGCGGGAATTTTGTGACAGCTGGCTTTAGCGCACTACCGTCTGTGGTGGGAATGTCTCGATAGTCTACCTTAGGGATGGTCACCGTTGCGTCTGTAATCTTAGGTCTATCTACGACCACATAATCCTTGCCGGGGAGCAACGGCGAAAATGTGATTGCGCCGCCCGCTGGATTGGTAATCCACTGTCCGTCTATGACATTCCCTGTGTCTGGGTCAACCACTGCGTAATCATAGCTTGGATTCGTTGGACTAATGGTGATGCTCTTATCAGTCGTGCTTTCCACTGTGACGGGGAGTTGCGTGGCAGGGGTCACAATGCGCACGCCGCCATCTGGCTTGATGTCACCAACACCAGTAGGTTGGGTAGCTTTATGTTCTTCTGTAACAACACGATAGATATGGTTAGGGTCGAGCGGACCAAAGGTCATATCGCCATTAGTCCCTACATGCCATGCCGCACCATCTGTGCTGATGATTTTGCCTGTCGTTTCGTCCACGATAGCATAGTCGTAGTCACTATCTGTGGGGCTAACAGTGATGTAGGTTTTGTCAGCAGGGTAGGGTGTACCATTGCCCATGCCAGCCTTGACATCGACAAAGGGGGTGACAACCGATATGCCCGGGAGTGCATACAGTGCCTCGTTATCCCCTGTTGCAATTTCGCGGGCGACAACAATGTACTCCTTGCCAGGCAGTAAATTTGGAAACTTTACTTCGCTGGGGGCAGTTGTGTCTGACAGCCACTCCGAGCCAGTGTTAACAATCTTACCTGTGTCGGGGTCGATAATGGCGTACTCAAAGTCTTTATTGGCTGGCTTGATTTCAATAAAGGCTTTTGACGAATCGCTAGGGTCTAGCCCCTTGCTAATATCGGTCACCCGAGGGGGCGACACAGGTGCAATAACCACCGTACCTGTTGGGTTTGTGATAGGTGAGGTGGGGTGTGGGTCTGCCTTAGGCACAGTAATCACCGTGTACTCACCGCCTGGTACAACTGGCGTAAACGTTATCGAGCCACCTGAAACGTTTGTTTGCCAGCCGCCAGCGCCGCCAGCAGAAGTGACAATGGTACCGTTCTTATCCACTAACGCGTAGTCGAGATTTGGACTGGTACGTTCAATGGTAATGCTGGCAGTATCGTCTTCTGTCATAGGTGTGTTCTTTGTGTTAATCGCGGCGGTGAATGTCATTCGAATCTCATCAATAGTCGCTCTGCAAATGTCTAAGACATCCAACAGGTCGCCGTATTTGGCTGTGCCAGGGACTAGTGCAGCGGCATCTGTCTTTGCCTTAGCAATGGCAGCCTCGATGAGAGTCCATTCCTCTGGGGTAAAGTCAGCTTGATTCAGCTCGGATTTCATGCCATCAAGCACGCCAGCATAATCAAGTCTGGGGTCGCCGTTTGTGTCATTTACACTAAATGTGTAATCTCCAATGGTGATAACTGGTGCTGGGTTGGCGTTTTGCTTGTGTTCGATTGTGACGTCTGTGCGATAGTCGCCACCAACAACACGATCACCGCTGTAAATTTCAATGTCACGCCCTGGGATGACTTGTGTGGGGTCGATTGTGACATTATGTACCACGTAAATAGGGTGAGTATTGTCTGCTTTTTTGGCAGCGTCGTCAACGGTGGCATACCCAAAGGTATGCTTAACGTCTGCGTCAGGCTCAACCATAAAGCCAATACTTGTGCTATTGGAGGCTATCAATTTGTTGTTAGTTACGTCCTGTACTAGGGTGGTATTGGTGTTGACAATTTTGACACGCCCAAAACTGTCCGAAGCGTCCTTATTTGCATCGCCGTCATTGTATATGACAACAGGATTATTGCCAAAGCCAGTGCCAAGATCTACATTAAAGTATCCGCTTTTGATCTTTACCGTCATGTCTATGGGGTGACCTGCATCTAACTTGATTTTATCTGGAATTATCGCCTTTGAGCCATCAATTTTCAATGTGCCGTGATTATCAACTGCAATCGCAGCTGTATTGCCAGTGACAATTTTGGTTTGCTCTAATGTGACAGTGCCCAAATTGTCAATGACATCGCCAGCTTTACCATTGCCGTTTAGATTCACGTTGCTTACTGTCAAGCTGCCGCCAGCGACCACATGAATCATGTCGCCCCCGTCAGCTCTCACATTTTTGAGTGTTGAACCATTAACGCTGGTAAGCGTTGCCGCTTTAGCAGGTAACGTAAGCACTTTTGTAATGTCAACGTCCGCTAACAGCTTGATGACTAAGGGGTCAGGCGAGGCAAATAACTCCGCCATTGTCTTCCCATTGTTACTCGCCGTATCATCAAAGCTGTCAAACTCATATTTTACGTCATTTGCCGTGATTTCAATTGCTTTTTTGGGCAAAGGGGTCGCCGTATAGGTTTTTCCTATGGTTGGGATAGCGGTGGAAGCGTTCACGAAGGTACTGCCGCCATCACTGCTCCATCCCATACCTGCGCCTGGGTTTGGCAGTGTACCAAAGGTAGTCGTACCTGTGGTTACAAACTCAATGGGCATGACACCAAAGGTATGCGTAACCTTGTCGCCCAGTTTCAAATACGTACCATCCGTCAACACGCCTTTAGTAGAGGGTAATATGGTAAAATCAGCTTTATCGGGTGGTGTGGTGTTGGTGCTAGACACCAAGTTTTGCCCATTGGTAGAGCTGCCAGAGGTCGTAATGGTAACAGGCTTATTAATATCCCCTGCCACGTTGATACGACTGGTGGGATTTGTGATATCGACATGCAAGTCGTTTACCGTGGCGTCAATGGTAATCTTAGCGCCAGCGGTAAGCGTCGCATTGGGCGTTGTCTTGTCTTCAAAATCAATATCGGTTAGCGTTACGGTTACATCACCAGTGGCTTTGATAGATTCAATTGTATGTCCATCGCCGTCAATCGTGATTGACTTATTGATTACGGTTGTCGTGGCGTCGCTTACATCGGCTAACAACGTTATTGTTTCGCCGACTTTGGCAGCCGTAATCGCGGCATCCAACGAAGTGTAAATTGTACTTCCAATTTTAGCAATAGGAGGGGCATACGTTGTAAACTCATATCCGGGGAAGTCAGTTTTGTTAGCGTCAAAACTGCCATCTATAAACTGCGCAATGACTTTATACGTTGTGCCGGGCTTCAACCCTGCAAAGGTGAGGTCACTGGTGCTGCCTTGCTGCCAGCCTCCCGCCGATATAGTGCCACTGGGTTGCTCAACAAACGCAAACTTAAATGTGTTATCATCAGCATCTGTTGGCTTCAAAGTGGCAGTCACTGATTTGTTATCTGGCAGTAAGACCTGAGTGACTTTATCTGGGTTCACTTGCTTATAGAAGATAATATCAGGGGTAGATTGTAGAATTACTACATTGTTTCTCTCATTGACAAATTTGGCAAAATCGGTGCTATCGATGGTATAGTCAGCCGCTGGCTTGGCAAAAATGTTTTTATGCTTACCATTATTTGTGCTGAATGTAATATCGCTTACTAAAGCTGATTTAATTGTCAGATAGGGGTTGCCTGCACCACCTGCGGTTGCTGTTGCTGTGTTTTCCAAATAGACATTGCTAACAGTTTTGCCCGCAGTGTCCAATGTCCAATTCGGTCCTGTCGGGGCGGTAACGCCTGTGTAGTTATTGCTAATATCTGTGGTAGCGCCCACCAAAGCGGTGAGCGTGCCTGTGGTTACGCCTGCGTTATTGAGATACAGACCGCCGCCGTTTGTGGCTGCACCGTTGTCTTTAATCGATATAATTGTCGTATCCAGCGTAGCAGTGTTTATTATTGTTGCTTTCATAGCCACGCCGCCGCCATTAGGTGCATAGTTTTTTGTAATTGTTGCTGTTTTGCCAGCACCAACGCTCACAGACCCATTGGCAATATATATGCCGCCACCCATGTCTGTCGCTTTGTTCTGGGACAGCGTGAAGTTTGCTTTATCCAAAAGTAGTATCCCATGAAGCCCCAACTTGCCTACGCCTATACCACCCCCGTTTGTGGCGGAGTTGTTGCGTATAGTATCTGTTTGTAATGTAAGGGTACAATTGTTGAAGAAAATACCGCCGCCAGTGACTGCTGTATTGTTTTCAATCGTAACACCGTCTGGTATGGTGATATTCCTGCGAGAACTAAAGCCACCACCTTCTCCGCCAGTGTTACCCGAAATTATGACGCCTGTCTCAATTGTGACATCAGGAGTGTTTATGCTTATACCGCCAGCACCTACAGTGGCAGTATTCCCTATAATCTTTGTACCGTTACCAATTTTTGCATATGTAGGGTCATTGCCGTTACCAACTTTGATACCACCAGCATCCTTACCAGAATTATTACGGATTGTGGCGCCGTTGCAGTATAAGTAGGCTGGGGCTTTATTAGGTACGGAAGACATGCTTATTCCGCCTATGCCATCTTTTGCCGTATTATTTTGTATAATGGTGTTAGCATCCATGTAAAGTGTAGTCCCTATTGACCCAGATAGCGCAGAACCATCGTAAACATCAGTAGCAAGGGCGTTATCCTGCAGTATCGCACCCTGCAAGCGTAGCGTAGACCCACTTACTATTCTTACAAGTGTACTTTTAGCAGGCGTGGAAACACCCACCTCGTTCATACCGCTTATTATGATGTCTTTGAAGGTAATGTTAGGGGTCAAATTATCATAGCCTACAAGAATCATTTGACTTACATTCGAATTGAATGTTGAGTGTTTTTTCACAATAATATTGTGTCCGCCATCCCACACTTCGTCTTCTTGAAGATATATTGGGTCTTCTACATTGACTGATGTGGCTTTAACGATGTAAATAGTGCCGCCAGTAGAACCAAGTGCCGCCTTTGCCGCAGCGAAGGTACCTGCAGCATTCGCTATGGATTTTCCATCTTTTGTACCATTTCCGCTTTGTGACAAATACGCCACGCCACTACCAATCGTAAAGCCTGGTGTGTCCAAGGCAAACGTTGTAAGCATCGGCTCTGGCGCCCCTGTGGCTTCAGTGCTAAACGAAGTTTCGGGGGTTAAGGTAGTATCACTGCTTAGTGAGGTTTCACTGCCCATCGAGCCGCCCGCCGTCTCGTCAAACTGCGCAAATGCAAACAAGGGTACTGTAAATAAGAATGCCAATATTAGTGCGGAAATGCGCCCTTTGTGAAGATTTAGTTTTTGCCGAAGCGCCAAGTGTTTGGGATTGTAACGTTTCATAGTAAGTCCCTCCTATAGATGCTTATTTTGTATAGTACAGACATTTGTTGCGGGGGTCGGCTAGGATGTTGAAAATGAGCTTAATTCGCAAGACGGACGTACCGCCTTGCGAATTAAGCATGTTAGGAATTGGCTTAGGTAAAAGAGAAATTCCCCAATATGGAAGTATTGCCTCCGAGGGTCATATTAAAAGATAAGCCACCATGGGTGTAATCAATTACAGTACCGTCTGGATGACTGAACGTCGCGCCTAGTGCCACAAGTTCATCATAAGTAAGCGTTTCGGGAGAACCACCGCTATAGTTTACTGTGATGACAAGATCTTTCAAATTTAGTGGTCCTAGTGTAGTTAAGTTCAAGCCAGAAACTAGCGCAACGCCGCCCACATAAATTGACACTGGGAACTGTACTGATACTTTGATGGTGTTACCATCTGTACTGGGGTTTGAGTTTGCGACAGAGGTAGAAATGCCCAGTATACTGGTGGTAAAGCTTGTAGGGAAGGTATAGCCACTATCAGCCACTAAGGTAATTTCAGCGGTGTAGCTTGTAGCGCCTAAAAACGGATTGCCGCTTGACAATGTTCCGCCTATCGAAGACCAGACAATGTCCGAAATCGAATAATGACCATTGCCACCATCGCCGCTCAGGTCGCCTGCCGCTGGTGCTTTAAAGCTTGCCGTTGGCTGACGTATACCTGTGATGTTCGCCGTTGTTATGTCTATCAGTGCCGGCGGCGGTGTTGTGACAGTAATGCGGTTGGTGTGAACTGTGTAGCCGTTGTAGCTAAGAATCACACGGGTATTGTGATGTGACATGTCTATGAGCGTGCCTTCCGCAGGGGTGACGGTTATGCCATTTGCGCCAAAGTTAGCATAGGGGATAATCTGCTGGCTGCCGTCACTCATGGTAAAGCGAGCTGCCAAGGTCGTGTAATCCAGTGGTTGACCCACCTCATAGATAAGCTTAGGATTCGTATACAGCGTAAAGCTTGTGACATTCACAGTGGGCGGTGTGACTGGTTTCGGGGTAATAACCATCGCACCCGTTGTGGCTATCGCCGTGCCGCAATGTAGCGTAATGGGGTTGCCGTTTTGCAGTATGCCCAGATTATAACCATGGGTAGGGCTTGCTGTAATCGCTGGCTCATGCTGAGAAAACTGGCTAAACGGCACAAGCGCGGTGTCCCCGTTGCTGTAGGTAACGCGCACAACGAGACCAGATAATTGCAAGGCATCCATTTCAAAGTACGCCAGCGTAGGTTGTGTATCAACCGCTATGCTAGCGACTGTTAGCGGTGCTGTTTGGGGGAATATGTAAGATAGCGTCATGGTGTTGCGCTCGGTGTTGGGGGTAGGATTGGTCGTGTAGGCTACATTGCCGTTTATGAAACCTTGGCACAATCCTGCAAATGTGTAGGCTGTGCCTGCCTTAACAGTTACCTTGGCAGTGTAGTTTGTGTTGGGCTTAAACTTACCTGTGGCAGTGAAGATATCCGCCGCATTGGTGTTGCCCGCGACGCTCCACTCCAAACTAACAGGCGACAAGACCCCGTCTGCCGACGAGTTGTACGTTAGGGCAGGTGTGCCGCTCGTGACAGGAGCCACAACACCAGTCACCCTCACATCGGTGATAGGTTTGAAATCGAGGATTAGCGACGTGGTGGTGGCCGAGGCTGTGCCGCAGGTGACAACGATGGGCTTGTTATGGTGCGCAGCAGCAGACAACACCGTGTTCTGCGTGGGGCTTACGTATACCGTTGGATTGTGAGTGGCAAAGGCAGCATAAGGCACATTGTGTTCGACAGAACCATCGTTATAGGTAATGTCAACTTTTAGCCCACCTAGCTTTAATTGGTTGCCTGTTACGTACGCCATCTTGGTCGGCTGATTTGCCACTGTGATACTAGCGGCAACGCGTGAACCAGTTGGTGGGAAAGAGTATTTTAAGGTAATCACATTGCCATCTGTATTCGGCGCGGTGTTGGTGACGGATACAAACAACCCGTTGATTTTGCCAGTGCAAGCCGCGGCAAATGCGTAATTGTTTAGTGCTTTCAATGTGATAGTGACGTCGTATGTCGTATTCGCCTTAAATTTGCCGTTTGCAAAGATGGTGGCAGCGTTAGTGTCTGCACCAATTGACCATACAATGCTTTCGGCAGTGTATTGCCCCGCTGTCATAATAGATGGTGCGGTAATGGGTGTGCCGCCGATTGTAGGTGCGGTAACATTGGTCGCCGCCGCTGTCATGATGAGGTTTGCATTAACGGTCAACATACCCACTGGGATGGTCGTGCCAAGACAGGTTAGGGTGAGTGTCGTGCCATTATGTGTGGCATTGCTAAGGATTGTGCCGTGCGCCACAGAAGGTGTGATGCCGTGTAGGGCTAAGTCTGCATAGGGGACAGTTTTCGTCGTGCCGTCATTGTAGGTGAGGCTAACCGTTAAGCCCGCGAGGTTTAGGGTAGCACTTTGTGTGTAAACCATTGTCGTGGGAGGTGTAATGACAGCGAAGTTTGTGAGAGCCACACCAACTGTGGCGGGGAAGGTATAGGTTAGTGTCAATTCGTTCTCTGCCACATTGGGGGTAAGATTGCCCACATTGTTGGCATTCTGCGTATTTACCTTGCCCGTGCATCCATTTTTGAAGGTATAGCCAGACACTGCCTTGAGGGTAATCACCGCTGTATAGGCTGTGCCTGCTTTGAACGCACCCGTAGGGGTAAATATGTTTGTCTGAGAGCCGCCCACAGTCCACGTTACGTCCGTAGCAACATAGGTGCTGTTGCCAACGACAACAACGCCAGACGTAGCAGGCGTGTTGCCCTTAACAGGGGCAGGTAGTGTTGCTGTAACTGCGGCAATTTTAGCAGGTTTCACAATCAGCTTGGTGATTGACGTTGCCACACCACCCGATGCAGTGGTAACGCGCAACGCCTGCTTGTTATTATCTGCTATAGTTAATAGCGTGCCATTTGATGGGGTTACCCGTATCTGAGGTGTATGGGTGTCAAAATCGCTGGCATAGACGATTTCTGTTGCGTTATCACTGTAAGTCAGTTTTACGCTCATGCCAGCCAACGCGAGTGCGTCTCCTTGAGTATAACTCATAAGGCTAGGGTCAGTCAAGACTTGAATAGAAGAAACTGCTAAACTACCCGTTTTTGGGAAAGTGTACGTGACGGTCATTGTGTTGGCGGCAATGCCAACATTTGTCACCGTTGCGCCAGCCGCTTGCAGATTTACTGTTGCGTTGGCTGTGCCTGCAAAGGTGTAGCCTGCATTTGCCTTGAGTGTGGCGGTGATGGAATACACCTTATCGGGGGCAAACTTTCCGTCGGCTGTCATGATATAATCGGTCGAGCCGCTAACGTTCCAAACAAAGTTTGTGACAGTGAAATGCCCGCTGTTAATGAGTACTTGTGCGGCTGTGGTGGGTGTGACACCGATGGTGGGTTTTGTGATGCCCGTAAGCACAGCAGTGGTGATAACGTCTGGCAACACAGATAGATTGCCAGTGGTGTCCTGCCCGCCAGCAGGAGAACCCACGCGTATGGCAGTCAAATGATGTTCCGCGGTTGTCAGTGTTGCGCCTTGGGCAACGCTGACGCCAAGGAGCGGTGAATGATTGTAAAAGTTTGCGTAGGGTACTCTGTTTTCAACTGTGCCGTCGTTATAGGTAATATTAACGGTTAATCCTGTTAAATCGAGCGGTTCGCCCTCAATATAGTTCATTTTCAAGGGCTGTGTTGCGATTACCAAGTTGTTAATCTTACGAATTGCCGTCATGGGAAAGGTGTAGGTAACTTGGATTGTGTTTCCGTCTGTCCCAGGGGTGGTGTTGGTTACGACACCGTTAAGACCATTAACCGTGCCGACACAGTCTGGTGAAAAGGCATAGCCAGCGAGTGCCGCAAGGGTGATGGTAACCGTATACACCTTGTCAGGCATAAACATGCCCGTTGGCGTAAATTCAGCACCAGAGGTACTGCCGCCAACACTCCATACCATTTGCTGTATCGCAAATTTGCCACCATTGCCGTTTATCGCGGCTAAGGAGGAGGGCATAGTATTGATGGTAGGGATGCCGATGTCTGTCAGATTCGCGATGCTAATATTGACAGGGACAACGGTGAGATTCAGCGTATTCGCAGAGCCGCCTGCGGTGGTCGAGACGATAATGGGCTTGCCATTGTGCGTTGCAATCGCCATAACCGTGCCGCCTGCTGGTGCCGCTGTGATTTTAGGCACATGCGTCGCAAAGGCGGTGTGCGGCACGCCACTTTCCACTGTGCCATCATTGTAGACGAGATTCACGGTCAGACCCGTCAAGTCTAACGTCTCACCGACATGATAGGCAAGCTTATCGGGCTGTGATGTAATCGTAAAGCTGTTTGTCGCCAAAGCCCCTGTTTTGGTGAATGACAAGGTTGCTGTGATGGTGTTGCCGTCTGCTCCTGCCGCCGTGTTTGTGACAACAGCGGTAAGACCATTGATGGTGACAGTCGAGCCGACCACAAAGGTGTAGTTGGGGTTGGCTTTCAAAGTGGCAACAGCTGTGTAGACAGTGTTTGCCTTAAATTTACCAGCGGGGGTAAAGATATTGGTCGTCGCACCGCCAACCTGCCACTGTAGGTCAAGGATAGAAAATTTGCCGTTGTTCGTATTCACATCCGTCGCGGCTGCTGGCTGATTGCCCAGAACAGGTGCGGCGACATTGGTTAGTACAGCATTGGCAATGTTGATGGAGGTAACTGATAGCGGATTCGTCGTAACCAAACCGCCTAAATTTGTCGTAACGGTAATGGGCTTGCCGTGATGCGTCGCCACTGTGAGGGGTGTTCCTTGTGAGGGTGAACAGACAATCACAGGATTGTGCGCCGCAAAGGCTGTCGAGGGTATATTTGTTTCCGACGTTCCGTCATTGTAAGTAATATTAACTGACAGTCCTGCCAAATTCAGCGTAGCACCTGCGGCATAGGTCAAGGTGGTCGGCTGTTGCGCAAGTGTCATGGTGGACACCGCCAAGGGAGCTGTCTCGGGGAAGGCAAGCGACACGACAACGGTATTACGTTCAACACCTGGTGTCACGGCAGACACGTAAGCGTCTTGACCATTAATGGTAGCTTTCATGCCAGGGGTGAAGGAATATGTAGCGTCAGCCTTGAGTACCACATCGACGGCGTATTTTGTCGAGGCTCTAAATTTCCCAGCAGGTGTCAATACGGGCGAAGCTGGCGCATCTGCTGCCAAACGCCACACCATACTCTGCACTGCAAATTTTCCGCCGTTTATGTTTACCACGCCTTGCGTGGCAGGCGTAGCACCGACGACAGGCGCAGGGATACTTGTTAATGCAACTGTTGTGATATCATTTAACACTACCTCGAGGTTGGCGGTGTTCGCAGAGCCACCGATGGCAGAACTCACGGTGACAGGCTTACCGTTGTGCGTCGCAATGGTAAGCGTTGTACCATGTGCAGGGGTTGTGGTAATCACTGGCACGTGAGACGCAAAAGAGTTGTAGGGTACAGTATTTTCAGTCGTACCGTCATTGTATATAAGATTCACAGCCAAACCAGTTAAGTCTAGTTTTTGCCCTGTTATGTAGCTTAACTTGGTGGGTTGCGAAGCGATGGTCAAGCTTGTAATCGCCCGCGCCCCTGTTTTAGGGAACGTAAAGGCGACGCTAATACTGTTGCCGTCCACACCCGGGCTGACATTGGTAATGATGGCTGTCTGTCCGTTAATGGTGGCGGCACTGCCAACGACAAAGGACGCACCAGCGTTTGCCTTAATTGTTGCAACAGCGGTGTACACGGTATCAGCCTTAAAGGTAGCATTAGGTGTCAAAATGTTGGTGGTGGCACCATTTACCTGCCACGTTAGGTTTTGTATGACAAAGTTGCCGCCATTAGTGTTGACAGAGGTGTAGGTAACGGGCGCAACACCCAGCACGGGCGCTGTTATCCCTGTCAGGTTGGCGGTGAGGATACTTGTTGGTCCGACTGCTAACGCACCTGTATAGAGTGTGCCGCCTGCCGCAGTGGTTATTTTAATGGTCTTACCATTGTGCGTTGCGGCGTTTAGTAGCGTATCGTTTGCTAAATCGGTATAGATGGCAGGCACATTACTGGCAAACGCACTATACGGTACGTTGCTGTCAGTACTGCCGTCGTTGTAACTAATGTTCACTTTTAGTGCCGATAAATCTAGTGCTTCCCCTTGCTTATAGGTAAGCTTCGGTTGCTGCACAATGCTAAAGCCCGTGACCGTCTTTGCCGCAGTTTTGGGGAAGGTAAAGGAAACGGCCATTCTATTGCGGTCTTTACCAGGTTCTAAGAGAGAAACAACGGCTGTCTGCCCATTAATAGTGGCGGTACTGCCCACCACAAAGGTCGCTCCAACGTTTGCTGCAACCCCCACTACGGCTGTATAAACTGTATCCGCCTTAAATTTACCGTTCGGCGTCAGTGCATTAGTGGTGGAGTCGTCTACTCTCCACTGCAGGGCGTAAGTCGAATATGTACCACCGTTTGTGTTGACGACAGCGTGGGTAATTGGTGTTGCACCCATCACTGGCGCAGTAACATTGGTAAGGGTAACATGTGTAATGTTTGCTATGGCAGGCTTTACACTTAAGTTGCCGACTGTTACTATCTTGCCAGAGACCGACACAGTCAACGCCGCACCGTTGTGACCCGTGGTCAACCCTGTACCATGACTGTAATTCACTGAAATAACGGGGTTGTGTGAGGCAAAGGAACTATACGGTATATTACTCTCTGTCGTGCCATCCGTATATGTTATGGTAGCACTCAAGCCAGACAGGTTCAGTGCTTGCCCCACTGTGTAGCTTAGGTTGGGGTTACCTACAATGGTTATTTGAGACGCTACCCGTTCGGCAGGCTTTACACTTAAGTTGCCAACCGTGACCGTCTTACCAGAGACCGACACAGTCAACGCCGCACCGTTGTGACCCGTGGTCAACCCTGTACCATGACCGTAATTCACTGAAATAACGGGGTTGTGCGAAGCAAATGAGCTGTAGGGTATGTTGCTCTCTGTCGCGCCATCTGTATACATAATGGTGGCACTCAAACCAGAGAGATTCAGTGGTTGCCCCGCCGTGTAGCTTAGGTTTGGCTGCCCAGAAATTGAAATATTGTAAGCAGTGCGAACAAGCTGTCCCGTAGCAGGGAAAGTAATCGCAAAATCGGCTAATGCAAGGAGATTGGCTTGGTAGCGTCTTCCTTCTATTCCATTAATAAACCCTCGTAAATATGGGCTGAATATATTGGAGTTATTTCTGGAAGCAGCAAGGATTTTGACAGTATACACTGTGTCAGCATTAAACTTCTCTCCACTAAAATAAGGGCCTTGTTCCCCACCAACAAACCAATCAACGTTGTTAACGAAATATTTATCTGTGTCATCGCCTGACGTTTGCTGAGCACCAGAAACTCTGAACGGTTTTGCACCTGCTACAGGCGCCGGAACATTAAAGTATACTGCTGAAACTAATGCCCCATTCATTACATAAGACGCTTGTGCCTCGGGCATGGGCATCAGTCCGCATAGTAACAGTATCGCTAAAGCAACAGATATAATTCTCTTTTGCATAAAATAAAACTCCTTAAAATGTCAATATGTATTAATTTAGCATCCGAAAACGATAGCTGTTGCTGTTAGGATACGGTATTACCAGTTATTTCTGGTTTGTTTCCTTAGTGTCCATGGCTAGCAAACGTTGTTCGAGATTCATAGGCTCTTGTGATTGATGCAGAAAAAAATCACACGCAGATCTTGTGCTTTTTGTGGCCGTTATCTTTGCCAAGGATGCCATCTTTCTTGTGAAAAAATTGCCTTTTTTGTTAGTGTTCATTTTGTGTTTTCTCCTTATATAATGTAGTTAGTACAGCAAATGCCATACTTCCGCAAACGGACAACATGGATAAGAGTATGGCGGTAAAGATGCGCGAGGGACAAAAAAACGTGCCGACGGTACAGCCCACTGCAAATGTAAAAGCCACAATAATGCTTTTTAGTTTCAGTGTGCGTTTTAACGTCGGCTTTAGGTACTTATTGACATGCGCCACGGGGGCGAGGGCAAGGACTGTCAACAGCGTAATGCCACTGATGATAACAGATAGCATTCTGTAGCTTTCTTGTGGCAGCCATTGCAATAGTAAAAGGCTTACTGTAAGGAGGCAGGCAAAGGCGGTGATACATCCAGCATGTGTCTGCGCATGATGTCCGCCCGTAAAGCCGCGAAACAACGCAAACGCGAAAGTAAACACCACGCCCTCCCAAAACATTCCAAAACATAGGGAAATCAGCAAGCTTAGCAAACAATTAAATAGGGTGGATACAATTGTTTCACAAGCGTAAGTATAAATGTCGTCATCCTCTTGCGCGATGATGCCTTGCCTTATAAAAACAGATGCTATCCGTTTCGCCAAGGTGTGAATCATTTGTATCACCCCAGGGCTAAGAATAGCATCTGTTATGTATATTTTCAAGTGGCTATGCAAAATTGACGTTAATCATGCAAAATTGGAATGCGCGGAATCGAAAATAAAAGACGAAATACATTTTCATCAAACTCAAAGCTCAGTTCGCCCCCTAGCGAACGAGCGGTTGCCTGCATACTGATCAGTCCTAAACCGTGAGAATCCTTATCATTTTTCAGAGTGTGTAAGAAAGTGCCATCATATTGAGGTCTTTCTCCGATTGTGTTCTCTATTACCGTCAACATATTGGTTTTATACATGGACACACGCATATGTATAAACCGTTCTTTGTCACTTCGCATACACGCCTCAATCGCGTTATCTAGCGCGTTGCCAAATAAAGCACAAATGTCAACTGTGAGATCAGACATTTGGGGAGGCACTTGAATGTCCCAATGGCACTGGATATGATTCTTTTTGGCGAGATTTCGTTTTGCGGATAACAGCGCGTCGAGCATCGGGTTATCGGTTAAAACCACAGGCGTGACATCGTGTTGCCAATCGGTAAGCTTCGCCAAACTATCAGACAGTTCGTCAAATTGTCCCATTTCGCAAAGCGACCGAAACATATGCACGTGTTGCTTAAAATCATGCGACATTTGCCGTATTTGCGCCCGATTTTCTGTCAGCTGCAAAATATAATCACGCTGTGCGGCAACCTGTGCATCTAATAAGGCTAATCGTTTGTCTTTTTCACTGCGGCGAATAAGCTCCTCCATGATAGAGAAAACCGCCATATTGATTAAGACTAGCCCGAAAATGCAAAACAATGTTGTGATAGTTTGGGGGCTATAGTCTGACAACGCGTCTATTGTAAATTGCAGTGCTAAGAAAATTGAAAAAATAGGTAGCATCCATAGCGGAATCCAAAGTCTGGAACGCATGACCTCCATGCTCCCGACACGCAATCTCATTATGATTTTGATTAATAGAAATTTGAGCAAATCCATGATAATCAGCGCAGCAAACCTATATTTTGTAAAATCTGCCACCTGCTGAAATGTAACTGTTTGCGAAATGGATATGATAACGGCCGCCAGAAGCTCCGCGCCAATCGCACATAGAAGATATATAAAAGCGGACAGCACAGCCCATAGGACAGTACACTGCCGTGTCGTAAGACAGACTATAAACGTAAAGAGGATGGTGCTTGATAAAATAATCAATATGCTGTCTTTTAGAAAGTAGCTGATGAGAAATTTTGCGATACAGACACAGAGAAAGAGTGTCAACACGAGTGGCTTGCGCAGTGTACGACGTTCCTTAAAAAAGGCACTAGCAAACATGAAAATTAAGATAGTTTCTATCAAGGCGCTCAGTGCTTCGATGATAGCCCAAAGCGAAATGTTCATGATAGCCCCTCCCGTCTAAAGCCCATATAGGCAGCTTTGACAAGCTTTTGATACTTTCGACTAATGGGGATTTTTGTGCCATCTAGCAGGGACACATGGTCGTCGAACTGGATAAACACATGCGCCAAATTAACAATATATGAATTATGAGTTCGCACAAACCCGTGATGTACCAACAGCGGTTCTTCGATATCCAACTTGCCCATAAACTCGTATTTTCTGTCAATTGTGTTGACATGTATGTAGTGCTTGACACTTTCGATAAATTGTATGTCTGCCATTGGTAAGGCGAGTTGACCGCCGCCCTTTAACTTTATGACGTATGTTTGGGTCTTTCTGCGGGTGAGCATGGTGACAATTCTGTCCATCGTGGGTTCAAACCGTTCCCTAGTGACTGGCTTTACTAAGTAGTCAGACGCCATCACTGTAAAAGCCTGCAGCATCGCTTCTTCCATAAACGTGACGAAGATTATATGTACGCGCATGTCTAGCATTCGAATCTTTTCAGCTAAGGCAAACCCATTCATGTCGGGCATCGACACATCTAAAAACAGTATGTCAAAGTGGCGACTTGGATAGTCTAGCAATAGTTTGGCGGCGGTGTCATATTCATTTACATCGAAGTTGAGCATATGTTGTTTTTCGTACTGGGCAATGAGTTTTCTCTGACGTTCGATATGAATTTTCTCATCGTCACAAATCGCTATTCGCATGAATTGCCTCCCATCTGGATACTCTGTCAGATTATATCATAATGGAAAATATAATCAATAGCAAGTGTAACAGACAAAATAGGCATAGAAGTAAGGCGCATGGATGTAAAACGGGCGGTATGGTGAAGGGGGGAATTGATTGTGGAATTTAAGTCGGGGGTGATGGTGGCTGTGGAGGAATAATGGTAAGAATGAAAAAGGCACTCTACCGATTGACGTAGAGTGCCACTTTTGTTTGCAAGCATATATGTAACTCTATGATTGAGCTAATCCCTCTTCGAAAGAACTCTTAAATTTTCTCAAATTCTTTCTTGCGATTTTCATAGCCTCAACGGATTCTTCAGCTTTCTTTATCTTTCCTTGGAGTTCCTTCTTCTCTTTGCCATTTGCTACATCTGCATGAAGTTTTAATTCGACAATACCTTTTTCGATCTCCATAATATTTTGCACATATTGCTCGTAGATGCTGTTTGAATACTCAATATCGTGTTCGTCATTAAGGAAGATTTCTCTGACTGAAACAAGGAGTTTTGCGGACTGTAAAATGGTATTTTGCTTTCCGAGTAGACCAGCAGCACCAACAGCACCGCCGACACCTAAACCGGCTCCAATACCGAGTACAGCTCCGCCACCGACAATTGCTATCGTGCCACCAGCCATTCCTGCACCGCCTATAGCAATTGCGCCACCGCCGAGATAAGCAAGACAAGCACTTGTTAGTGCCGCACCACTGAGTCCAGCAAAATTCGAGCCAACTAATGCAACGGCAATTGCAGGAGCAAACGCACCCGCTGTTGCAATTGTGATGATTGCTATTCCGGCGGTTATTGCTCCCCCTATTAAAATCCCCTTGAGAACTTCTTTCATTTCTAAAACGACTTTGCCGTAACATTTGCGAAGCCTTTTAATATAACCTTTTTTATAATAATCACCAGAGAAAAACAAATCGATAAAATCGTCACCGTTGCTTTTCCTATAACTGTTAATAGGGTTTTGTAGGTCTTTGTATTTCTTACTCGGCACGCCAGTGCCCATTTTATCTTTTTCTATACTTAGCGGATAAAATGGCTCAAAAAGCATTGCTTCAAGTAGAACCAAGCGAAACCAAGTATTATGTGGCTCGTTTTCCTCAATTTTCTGAATTAATTCTTGCTCTGTGTACCAGTGTAGTTCAGCACCTTCAATTTGCAAGAAACTTGAAAAGCCCTTCGAGATGTACTCTTTCCACTCATTGAGCCAGTCTTGCTTTAGGCGTTTTATACCTTCATTGTTGATAGGCGATATTGTTGCTTGAATGTCATTTAGGGTTTTGTAGAATTCGAGGTTGTACAAAATCTCTGTCTGGGCTACCGTTAAACCAAGTTTATCAATATTCATATCGGCACTTATCCTATCATAAATTTTGTCGTCAGTTTTCGTATATGCAAACCTATGAATGTTCTCGTACATCGTCTTTATTCTTTTGACGCTTCTGGTTTTCAAACACCAAGATATGTCTTCTCCTAATGCAACGGTGAAACGGCCAACACCAACGTAATTGATAGACACCCAGTATTTTTGAGTGACAATTGCCTCGCCGACATCAATGGTGGTAAAGACTCCAGTAGCGATCGTTAGCATTCGGGAAATTGTGGGATTATTTAGCGGCTTAACTATGTCCCAATCAATCTGTTTCATTTCAGCAAATGACCGAATGTCTTGTTCCCGAATCTCGATTGCAAGATGTCGGATGAAATAGAAACATCTAACGATGCACTCATTTGCGATAACAGGAATCGCCTGTCGCCCAAGTTCGAAGACAACGCCGAGTTCACCGCGGAAATCAAACTTCATCACGGTATCTTTGATAATCGTGCCAGATTCATCGCGCCTCGCAAGCAACGTGCCGTTAAAGAGTTTTGACAAAAACACTGATAAAGAATTATCGCCGATATTTATGTTTTTGAAAATCGGAAGCACAGATAGTTCTTTTGCCAACGCAAGCAGGGGACCGGGGATGCCAGTACCGCCACTCTTGCCTACGGAACTTCTCGAACCGGCTACATCACTCACGAGATGAAAGAACCACGTAATAGTTCCGAATAGTATTTTTGATGGCACATCCTTACCAATGAAGGCTTTACTTACTTCCTGCACGTCGGCAATCATAAAAACACCGTTGACATCTGTTCCGTATGACTTGTAGGTGAACTGTGTAAGGAGTGAAAATATAAGCCCTACAATTGTGGGGTGGTGAGCAAAATCACGAAGATGGTGCTGTAAGCCGCCACCAAAGTCAGGGGTATTGCCATCGCTTGGAATCGGAAATTTCTTTTCAAGGAATTTTACCGCACCCTTCAAATCGTCGCCACTGTAACCGAGAAGCTTTGCTGTTTTGGTTACAAAGCTGTCTATTTCATTGCTCGTGATGCTGCGACCACGTTCCAAGCTAAAGCTACCTACCCATAGAATGTCGAGCAATCCGCACATAACCCCGCTACCAATTGAAACCAAGTAGTCGTATTTGTCCGCTTGGCTTGACAGCAAATCAATCTGACTGTCTAAGTCGAAGATTATCCTATCAAGGTTATACTCAGAATCAAACTTGCTCTCGTTGTACTGTTGAAGTTCGACTTGGAGATTATCTGTTTCTAACATATTAAAGTATCCTCCCAGTATTTAAAATTTAAGCGATGCAACGCCCCCCTTGAGGTTAAACTAATATCTGCAAAGCAAACAGAGAACTTCAGTGCTATCACACATGAGATTACACGCAAAAACATCTAAAGCGACCACACAACCTCATAAAATCCGAAAAACATCTACTCCGCTCTCTCGTGAACACCCAATATCTAAACTGACCTCTCGTCAACCACCCACATCCAATCAGTGCTGTCACACTCCCAACTGCCGCACTCGACTTATTCCCAACACCCATATTTCCACGATTTTTCACATTGACTTCTCACATAGAAACACCTGGATACTCTGTCAAATTATATCATAATGGAAAATATAATCAATTGCAAGTGCAATAGACAAAATAAGTATAGAAGTAAGATTTATAACTGTATAACGGGCGGTATGGTAAAGGGGTAGATAAAAAATAAGACACCTTACGAAACGTAGGGTGTCCTAATGAGCGTAGTCGTCTATAAAGACATATTCAAATAGAGTAGCCCATATGTTCCGCTTGTATCAGCGCATCTGTCTTCTGAATAGCCCCTTTTTCATATATTTGTGGGATTGCTAACACGCCGACATCTTCCCAGTGCATATACGCCGCCATATGTCTGTATGAAGAAATGACACCTGAAAAAATATCCATGCTCTCACATGCGCCACAAATCAACAGTATACTCTCTTTAATCTTCAATGGACGCATACAGTTTTCAGAATCATACGCATTCAGTTTATCAATCGGTGCTTTGATTTGCGATGATAACCCAAACAAATATAAGGGAGATGCAAAGATAACTACATCTGCACGTTCAAGTAGCGGCTCTAGTTCAGTAAAGCCATCTTGAAATGAACAAGCCGTTCCTTTGCTCCAACAGGTACCACAGGCTTTGCAACCGCCAATCGTTTTTCTGCCCGCCGAAAATTTTGTAACATTGTGACCTTTCGCTTGTGCGCCCTTTATAAACGCATCAGCCATCAGTTCACTATTACCATCTCTTCTGGGACTTCCTGTAATAACTAAAATATCTTTTTCCACTTTATTTCTCAACTCGTGACATCAATACCACCGTCTC
This sequence comes from Oscillospiraceae bacterium, assembly GCA_031554075.1. GTDB lineage: Bacteria > Bacillota > Clostridia > Oscillospirales > UBA929 > WRMG01. Next base: position 24,368 of record JAVBKJ010000011.1, read on the forward strand.
AACGTGCGTCGTGCGGGGGAAAAGGTCAACGGCGGCGCAATGGGTGACTGTGTAGCCGCTGGCGGCCAACGTTTTGCAGTCGCGCGATAGCGTGCCGGGGTCACAGGACACATACACAATGCGTTGAGGCTGTAGGGTGAGTAACGCCTCAATATGAGCGGCGTCTAGCCCACTGCGTGGCGGGTCAACGGTGACAACCGCGGGCGATAGGTCGCTTAATTGCGCACCCAAGTCGCCTGCGTCACCTGCTTGAAAGCTGGCGTTGAAGATGCCGTTGCGCGCCGCATTTTCTCTGGCACAGGCCACCGCCTGCGGCACAAGTTCGACGCCGAACGCCGCCTTGCAGTCACGCGCCAGCCACAGTGTAATCGTACCAACACCGCAAAATAAGTCAACAAATGTGTCATCCTTTGTGAGGGCGGCGTAACCGCGAACAATGTCGTACAGGCGCACGGCTTGGGCGGAATTTACCTGCGCAAACGAAAAGGGGTGTAGTTCAAACTGCAAGTCGCCCAACGTCTCGATAACGGTGTCTTCGCCCCACAGCACCTTCACTTGACCCTGACCCATGACGACGTTATCACGTCGTTGGTTCGTTATCGTTAGCAAGCCTGCCAGATCGGGTACGCGCTCGCGCAACGCGTCTGCCAATGTATCCCCCCATGGGAAATGTTTTCCATTTATAATAAGTGCCACTTGCACACCCTTTGTGGCGCGTACAAACAGATGGCGCACAAGCCCTTCCCCCGTTTTGGGGTCATAGGCGGTAATCTCATTTTTGTCCATAAATTCGCACAGTACTGCCGCGACGCGGTTTGCACGCTCGTCTGCTATCAGGCAGTTGCCGTATGCAATGATATCATGCGAATGGGCGCGAAAAAATCCAACAAATGTCTTGCCGTCTTGTTGTGCGACAGGGAACAGTGATTTATTGCGATAGCCCGACAGGGCAGGCGCGCCATGCATCGTATCAACGGTGACGGGCATACCGCCAATACGCGCAAAGGCTTGCTCGATGCGCCGTTGCTTAAACCACAGTTCTTCCTCATACGTAATATGTTGAAAATGACAGCCGCCGCAAGGGGGGCAAACAGGGCAAGCGGACGCGATGCGGTGCGGTGATGGTATCTCTATGTTCTCTACCTTACCCCACGCAACTTTGGTGGCGACCTTGAGAATCCTAATTTCGCAGGTTTCCTCGCGAACCCCGCCATGGACAAAGACGGCCTGCCCCTCAATGTGGCAGACCCCTAAGCCCTCACTGGAATAATCAGTGATGACAACTGTATGTAGCTGATTTTTTTCTAACATTTCGTCTCCTAAAACGGAAGCTGATACGGCACGCGCTTGGCGTAACCTGTTACTTCCGTAAATCCTATTTCTTTTAGTAACTGCGCCGCCTTTGTGTATTCGCGCGCAAATTGCGACTTCGCATGTGCGTCTGACCCAACGGTGATGCGGCGACCACCCATGGCATAGTACTGCGCTAAAAACGCGTATTGAATTTCACCCATGCCCACTTGCAGGCTACAGGTGTTCAGCTCGATTGACTTGCCTGTTTCTATCAACGTGCGCATAATTGTCTGCATTTTCGCCTGATATGGCTGAAACGACATGTCGTGACCACCACGCCCGTTGATGTAGCGAAGGGGATACTCCAAATGTCCCAAACTATCGAATAATCCCTGTTCGATATGAATGATGGCAAGCGACAAGTACTCATCAATGAGTGCTTTGACAGCGGTTAGGTTGTCAAATTCCATAAAGTAGATATTGCGGTCGACACCCAAATTATGAACAGAACCAATGATAAAATCAAGCAGCGGCGACTCGGTAATCGGACGGTACAAATGCTCGCGCGTCAGACAAAAGCCGATTTCTGTGCCGCAACGTAACTTGAGTTGCGCTGGCGCCATAGCGCAGACCGCCCGAAAGTCTGCCTCTAGCTTTTCTAAATACTGTGGGTCGGGCAAAGTGGTCTGATCGGGGTCAAAATGGTCGGTAAATGCAATTTCTTGCAACCCAAGCCGTGTGGCGGCATGGACGTAGTCCGCCATGGGTACTTCACTATCGTGGGATAGGCGCGTGTGCATATGGTAGTCGATTGGTAACATGACGTATCTAACCTCCTAAAAAGACCAAGAGGGTATCCACTTTAGGACATGCTGAATGTACCAAAGTGGTGCTTCTACACCAGAAATTATAGGATAAAACAGGGCAAATAATACCACAGAAACACAGGTGAGCACAATCACACTATTGCGCCCTTTCGCCGTCGGCGCATATGTTGTGATACGCCAAAAGACGTAACCAAACGCCAGCACTAAGAACACAGAGGCAGGAAAGTAGTGGTATGCAAACGTAATCCGCGATACTAGCATCCAGGGGAGCATAACGGATATATAACAAATCAGAGGGAACAACGCGTTAAAATGCTTATGCTTTACAAATCCAACGACACAGGCGGCGAGCGCCGCCAATCCGCCCCATGCTAATAGGGGATTGGACAGACAGGAGAGCGAGGAGGCGGTTTTTAGGACGTCATCTGCTTGGTAGAAGTAGCAAATAGGTCGTCCATCGACAATCCATTGAAACCAGCGAGACTGATAGGGATGGGTGTCTGTCAGGCGGCTATGGTAGTCAAACATATACGTCTGGTTGCGTGAAAATTCGTCCCATAGCGGTGCAAATGACACTGCATGACCCTTTGCTTGAATGAGTGGGATATAGCTTGCGAAATAGATGCCAAACGGAATTACGATGAAAAACAGCACCGACGCCAGCAAGGTCACCACCAAAAAGCCCAGACTACTGCGCCCAGACACACTGGTTTCGCGCACTCTGGCAACGAGCTTCCAGACATATAAAAACACCAAACCAATGCCCGCGTAAGCACAACTCCACTTGGCCGCGATGCCAAGCCCAAAGCTTAACCCGCATAAAAACAGCGGCAACAGCGTGTGAAGCACAGGTGTGCTGTTAGGTTGCGTGATATAGCGGTGCATAAAGAGGAACATCAGTAGCACAAACAGCACGTTGTAGACGTCAATCGTGGCGATGCGCGTTTGCGTGAAGTGCATAAAATCGGTGGCAAATAGGATGGTCGCACAAGTGGACACTAAGGTACTATGAAACAGTTGTTTAAGCAACAAATACAACAGCGGCAACATCAGAATGCCGCACAGTGTGCCAATAAAACGCCAACCAAAGGGGGTCATGCCAAATAGTTTTACCCCGACCGCAATCATTTCCTTGCCCAGCGGCGGATGGGTGATTTCGTAGGGGAAAATGCCATTGGCAATCTCATAGGCGGCGCGCGCATGGTAAATCTCGTCAAAATAAGACCCGTTTTGGATACTGCGCTCCGAGGGGATAACGGACTGCTCGTCAAACAGCACGGAAGCCGTTGTGGGGCTAACGCTAACAGGTGTCACGCGCTGTCTTGTGCCATCAGGTGCCACAGCGATGAGGCAGACCTCACCAAGCTCCAATGGCAGTGTTCTGGCGGTAATGCGGACGTAACGCGTTTGGGCAAGTGGCATCGCCAATGTGGCATGACGCCACGAAAACACTTCGGAATATGGTTGCTGCATCGAGGGTTGGGGCGTAAACGTCGTGCCGTCTTCTGAAAATGCTAGCTCATAATGTGTGCCTTTGTCTGCCCCATGGTACGTCCCTGTGTAGTAAAACACGGTGTCAAGCTGCACAGGCTTGCCAAGATCAATCACAATATGGTCTTCCGTTACTGTTGGCTTCCAAAAGGTTTGGGGCGCCGTTACATTGCCAAGCAAAGCGAGCGCAATGACACCGTATAACACCGTAATCATCGTCATCGGCAGGATATCATGGGTTGTCAGTTTCCCGCGTGTGGGGATATTGAACAGGTTAGGACCTTCGCGTATCCAAGCAAGCGGATCTCTAGGCTCTGAGGGTTGCCGAAAATATCGGACAAACCACACACCTAGAAACAGGAGCAGTAACACAGGAAATAAATACACGATAAATTGTATGTCCAACCCCATTGTTCAACCTCTTTTGGCTACAAATTTCTAAAATACGATACGAATGTCAGGTGTCAATATGTTGTATAATTTGTGTGGTCGTATTACTTCCACTTTTCCCAAAACGACTTATGTTTTGGATTTTGTGAGCTTGACATTTCCTCAAACTCACGCAACAGCTGTTTCTGCTGCTTGGTTAGATTGGTCGGTATCTCGACTTGAATATGGACAAACTGGTCGCCGCGTGCCTTTGAGCCGAGGGCTGGCACGCCCTTGGACTTTAGACGAAATACCGCATTGTTTTGCGTGCCCTCTGGCATGGTGTACTTCACTTTGCCATCCAGCGTGGGCACTTCTAACTCTGCCCCTAATGTTGCTTGCGTAAATGTGACAGGCAATTCACAATGGATACTGGTGCCATCACGAGAAAATAATGGGTGCGGCGAGACTTGTACTGTGACAAGCACATCGCCAGAAGGTCCGCCGTTGGTGCCTGCATTGCCTTGACCGCGCAGACTCACGGTTTGCCCGTTGTCAATCCCCGCGGGTATCGTGACCGTAATGGCGACTTTATGACGTGTTAACCCAACACCCTTACAAACGGTGCAAGGGTTCTTAATAATCGTACCGCGCCCGTTACAGGTCTGACAGGCTTGTGTGGTGGCGACTTGCCCGAGAGGGGTACGGCGTACCGCCCGTACCTGCCCTTGACCACCGCAGGTGGTACAGGTTTCGGGTCTGGCAGAGCCTGCCGCGCCCGTGCCGGCGCAGGTGTCGCAGTTTTCAATCCGATTGACCGTAACGTCCTTTGACACGCCAAAGCACGCTTCTTCAAACGTTAGCGTCAGGTTGGCACGTACATTATCGCCGCGTGTCGGCGCGTTACGGCGTTGCGTACTGCTGCCAAAACCACCGCCAAAAAACGACTCAAAAATAGAGCCAAGGTCAAAATCTTCAAAGCCTTGGCTATAGCCGCCACCATATCCCTGTTGCTCATTGCCAGCGTGTCCAAAGCGGTCATAGCGACTGCGCTTTTCGGTATCTGACAACGTTTCGTAGGCGGCGTTTACCTCCTTGAACGTTGTTTCCTTTGCGGCATCGCCGGGGTTTAAGTCTGGGTGATTTTCTTTTGCAAGTCGGCGATATGCCTTTTTAATGTCATCGTCGTTCGCGTCCTTCGACACGCCCAACACTTCGTAGTAATCGCGCTTTTGGTCTGCCAAAACTGGTTCCTCCCCTTATTCTCATTCACGTGGTCGCGCTGTTATCGTCGGCGCGTACGGCACAACTGCCGCGGATTGTCGCACCCGTATGTCTATGACAATTCGTTACGTATTATTGTCGCCAAAGTGCTTTCAGCGGTGTTTCCAGCGTAAAATCTAGCTCTTGCATCATGGTTTCGATTTGCCCCACGCTTTCGCCGCTCCACCCGTAAGCACCAAAGGCGCGCCCTAATCTCTTTTTCGGGGCAAGCCCCTTCATGTAGCTTAGCAAAGCCGCCATGGTGGGCATGACTTGCTTGTTGAGGGTGGGCGAGCCGAGGGCGATGTAGGAGGCGTCTAGCACTGACGCCATCACGGTGGAGACATGCGTTGCTGACATGTGGAACATGGTAACCTCGTAGCCCTTTTGGCGCAACGAGTACTCAATCTCTTCTGCCATACTTTTTGTCGCACCCCACATGGTGTCAAAGGCAATGACCGCCTTTTTCGGGTCGGTAACACCTGTCGCCCATTGGTTATATTTTTCGACCAAGGGCGCAATATTGTCTTTAATGCACACGCCATGACTGGGCGCAATCAGCGACAGCGGTTTCCCCTGTAGCTGACCGAGTATCCGTGAGACAGGCATCCCAAAGGGGAGAACAATATTTGCGTAGTAATCCGTGGCACGTTCGAGCAGAATCTCCCACCCAAGCTCGCTATCAAAGTAAGCGGGGCGACCGATATGCTGACCAAAGGCATCGTTGGAAAACAACAAGGCATCCTCGGCTACGTAGGTAGACATACTATCGGGCCAGTGTACCATGGGCATGGGGAAGAAGTGCAATGTTTTCTGACCAAGGGAGAGCGTATCGCCAGCGCCCACGATTTGAAAACGGAAGTCTGCCTTGTAGTACGCGCGCAACCCTTTTTCGGCGGCCGTGGTGCAAACCACAGTCGCCTTGGGGCAAAGCTGGGCTATCGTTGGCAATGCGCCCGAATGGTCAGGCTCGATATGATTGCACACGATGTAATCAATTTCTTCCAAGGGGATAAGCGCACGAATATTGTCAATCAAATCGACTGTAAAGGGACGTTTGACAGTGTCCACAAGGCACTTTTTGTCATCTAAGATAAGATAGGCATTATAGGTGCTGCCATGCGGCGTCAAATAGCCATGAAAATTTCGGATATCGGGGTCAAATGCCCCAACAGCGTATATGTTTGGTGCAATTTGTTTATAAGACATGTTTTTCTCCTTCTAAACGGCTGCGGTGTTCTTAATCAGTTGTTGTTTCTAGCAAGCCGCAGCACTTTTTATATTTTTTGCCACTGCCGCAAGGGCAGGGGTCGTTGCGCCCTACCTTGACAGCTTTTCGCACAGGACGGGGACGTGCTGTGCCGTCACCACCGCCGCCGCCTTCGCCTGTTACTTTTGCCACTTGCTGGCGTTTTGGCGCGTCGTCGCCTCGCAGGCGCACGGTGTAAACCATTTTTACGGTCATATCGCGTATGGCTGTTGTCATGCCGTCAAACATTTCAAAGCCTTCGCGTGTATACTCCTTGACAGGATCTGTTTGGGCATAAGCACGTAGCCCAATGCCTTGGCGCAATTCCTGCATTGCGTCGATATGCTCCATCCAGTGAACGTCCACCGCATGTAGCAGTACAACGCGCTCCATCTCGCGCATAACGGGCTCGCCAAGCTCTTTTTCACGCGCTTCATACACAGCGTGGGCGCGCTCTATCAGTCGTTCTTCTACCATTTCCATGGACAATTGCTGTAATTCGTCTTTGGTGTATTGTATTTCGTGTGGCAGCAAAAACACGCCGACAAATTGCTCTGCTAGGGCATCAATCTGCTTCATGTCCTGTGCGTATCTGTGTTCGCTAAACGACACCGCACTAGCGCGGCGAATGTTATCGTCAATCATACTGAGGATTTGTGCGCGTAATTCATGCCCCTCAAGCACTTGTAACCGCTGACCATAGATGATTTCGCGCTGTTTATTCATAACGTCGTCATACTGCAACACATGCTTACGTGTTTGGAAATTGCGCGACTCTACCTTGCGTTGCGCAGATTCGATGGCATTGGATAGAATTTTTTGGTCAATGGGGGTATCCTCGTCTAGCCCTAAGGAGTTGAGCATCCCTGTGACACGCTCTGTGCCAAACAGGCGCATGAGGTCATCCTCCAACGAGATGTAAAAGCGTGACGCACCAGGGTCGCCCTGACGACCTGCACGTCCACGCAACTGGTTATCAATACGGCGGCTTTCATGTCGTTCTGTACCCAAGATGAATAAACCACCCGCCGCGCAAACCTTTTCGGCTTCCAACGCGGTGGCGGCTTTATGCGCTTCAAACGCTTTGGCAAAGGCGACGCGTGCGTCCAAAACCGTTTGGTCGTCCGTTTCGGCATGACCAAGCGCCTCGATGATAAGCAGCTCGGTTAGCCCTTGATGGCGCAGGTCGGCGCGTGCCATGTACTCAGGATTACCGCCCAACATAATATCTGTACCGCGTCCTGCCATGTTTGTTGCAATGGTGACAGACCCGATGCGTCCTGCTTGCGCAACAATCTCCGCTTCGCGTTCGTGGCTTTTGGCGTTTAACACGTTATGCTTAATGCCCACTTTTTTAAGCTGTGCAGATAACGCTTCACTATCCTCAATCGAAATTGTACCCACCAGCACAGGCTGACCCTTGGCGTGGCACTCCTCTATCTGATGAATAATCGCGCGTGTTTTGCCTGCCACACTTTTGTACACCGCATCGGGGAAGTCTTGGCGTTTCATAGAGCGATTTGTGGGAATTTCGATGATATCTAATTTATATATAGTTGAAAATTCTTCACTTTCGGTAAGTGCTGTACCTGTCATACCTGATAACTTCGCGTACAGACGGAAGAAATTTTGAAAGGTAATCGTGGCTAGGGTTTTGCTCTCGTTTTCAACCTTGACATTTTCTTTGGCTTCGATGGCTTGGTGCAGGCCCTCAGAGTAGCGGCGACCAATCATCAAACGCCCTGTAAACTCGTCAACGATGATAACTTCGCCGTCTTTTACAACGTAATCAACGTCGCGCTTCATCGTGCCGTGTGCCTTTATGGCTTGCTGAATGTGGTGAAGCAACGTTGAATTTTCGGAATCTGTCATATCCTTTTGGAATGTTTTTTCTGCCTTGGCGATACCCTGTGGGGTTAAGGTGGCGGTACGTGCCTTTTCGTCTACAATGTAGTCGCCTTCGATTTCGTCATGTTCCTCTTTGGAATCCAACTCTCTCACACGGGTCGCAGTTAGCCCAGCGGCAAACTTATTCGCCAGCCCGTACAGCGCCGTTGACGCCTCGCCCTGCCCTGAGATAATCAGCGGCGTGCGTGCTTCGTCAATTAAAATCGAGTCAACTTCGTCCACGATGGCAAAATGACGTCCGCGCCCGACCATATGTTCCTTGTACGTTGCCATATTGTCACGCAAGTAGTCAAAGCCAAACTCGTTATTGGTGCCATAGGTGATATCGGCTTGGTACGCCGCACGGCGTTCGTTGGGCTGCACGCCATGTACAATGAGCCCCACAGATAAGCCTAAAAACCGATGAATCTTGCCCATCCACTCGGAGTCGCGGCGCGCCAAATAGTCATTCACAGTGACAATGTGGACGCCGTTACCGGTCAACGCGCCTAAGTACGCAGGCAGTGTTGCCACTAGCGTCTTACCTTCACCTGTTTTCATTTCAGCAATACGACCTTGGAACAGCACCATACCGCCGATTAATTGCACGCGATAGGGGCGCAACCCTAACACACGGTCAGCCGCTTCGCGCACGGTGGCAAACGCCTCTGGCAAGAGGTCGTCAAGCGTTTCCCCCTTTTCAAGCCGCTGGCGAAACTCTTCTGTTTTTGCCTTTAGCTGAGTGTCGGATAAGGCGCGGTACTCGCCTTCGAGCGATTCGATTCGTTGAATTTTTGGTTCAATTAATTTTAGTTCGCGCTGACTATGTGTGCCAAAAATCTTATCAAGTACTCCCATTATAATCTCCTATCTATTGTTCAGCCACCATCATGGCTACCAAATCCCGACGGGATATGTTTATTTTCTGCGCCTCTTGTAACAGTGGCACAATAAATTGTTCCTTAAAGGCTTGACGCCTCGCTTCGAGCAAGCGGTCACGGGCGCCTTCTGCTACGTATAATCCCACACCACGCTTTTTATATAGGATGCCCTCCTGCAAGAGAAGACCGACACCCTTAGCCACCGTAGCAGGATTTATCTGATAAAACTCAGCGTATTGGTTCGTGGAGGGGACAAGCTCATGTTCTCGAATTAAGCCCGACAAGATGTCATCTTCTAACGCCTGTGCAATCTTTTGAAAAATCCGAGCATCGTTTTTCTGCATACGAAAACCACCTCACAATTGCGCTGTACCAGATTGCAAACTTGACCTAACATGTCAACGCTAATCATACCGTACAAAAGAAGTGGTTGTCAAGGCGAAAAATATGAACTTTCTGCTTGGCAAGCGATTCTTTTTGTGTTAGAATTAAAAAACAAGTACTAGTGGGAGGTCGAACATGAAAGGCACGCTCTTGAATCGCATTCTGGGGACAGTGATTGTACCCTTAGTGGCCACACTCGTAGTGTTGCTGATACTATTAGTGCTACTACCTTTTGTTAGCAGTTTCGTATTAGTACTCCAATTATTGGCATTTGCCTTACTCGCTGTTAGCATTATTTTTGTGTATGTTCATGTGCTGGCGATGCAAACACAGTTACAACGGCTCAATGAATGGATAGCAATTCATGCACCCCGCCCCGAACCGACGGAAGATACAGCATCCCTCGTTGCCGCGATTGATACATTGCAGCTTCGTGTGCAAGCAGCAGAAGCTGCGCCGCCGCCCGTTGTCGTCGCACCGCCGCCTGTTGTTGTCGACCCACCCAACGTTAACGCATTGGTGGAGGAACGCGTGCTAACACGTGTGGCAGAGCTGCAAGCCCGTTTAGAGGACGCGCAGGAGCGCGAACGCGCGAAAAGTCGTTTTCTGGCCAATATTAGCCATGGTGTCCGCACCCCGATGAATGCCATTGCTGGTATGGCAGAGCTTTTGATGGCGCAAAAACTTACCAGTACCCAACGGCGGTATGTGGAAGATATCAAACTAGCGTCTAGCTACCTGATGGATATGGTCAACGATTTATTAGATTTATCCGATATCGAAACAGGGCGGCTCGCGCTCGCCCCTGTGCATTTTTCATTACACCAACTGATTGACAATGTAGCCTCTCTAACGCGCTTCGCTCTTCGCGGCAAACATGTTGGCTTTGCGCTATCCATGGCACCAAACTTACCCACTGTTCTGGTGGGCGACAGTATGCGTTTGCGCCAGATATTGCTAAGCGTTCTCAATAATGCTGTAAAATATACACTCTCTGGGCATATTAACTGGAACATACTCTGTGATAAAAACAACCTTACGTTCATCATTGAAGATACAGGCGTTGGCATAGCAGAGGAGGAACACACAGAACTGTTTACGCCGATCAAGCGGCGCAACACGGGCAGACAAAAGGGCACGGCACTCGGACTTAGTATCACAAAGCATTTGGTGGACTTAATGAAAGGAACCATTGACGTGCAGAGTGTTCTGGGCAAAGGCACAACGGTGACTGTCACAGTTCCCTATGCGCTAGGTAATCAATCGGATTTGGACAACGAAAATAACAGATTCCAGTTTATTTTAGCACCCGCCGCCAAAATTCTGATTGTTGACGACAGTGTTGTCAACTTAGAGGTGGCAAAGGGGCTGCTCGGGCTGTGCGGCATTCGCAATTGCGACTTAGCCAAGGATGGTCAAACGGCTGTTGAGCTGGCAACCAAGAAGGAATACGATCTCATTTTCATGGACCACATGATGCCGGGCATGGACGGTGTCGAAACGACTATCACAATCCACGGCATCAAGCCCGATGTCCCCATTGTCGCCCTCACGGCCAACGTCGTGGACGGGGCAAAGGAGATGCTTCTAACCTCGGGTATGTCGGATTTCATTGCCAAACCTATCGAAAAGGAAGAACTCAACCGCATTCTGCTGACCTGGCTGCCCACAGATTTATTGGTCACACGTGGGTCTAGTGACCTCACTGTGATGGATGAATCCAAAGGCGCACAGATAAACTACCGATAGTTTTGCGACGTCTCTTGTGGTAAATAACGGAATACTGGTGTGCTAATATTGCTTTATTCTACGCGTTGTGTTATTATAAGGGTCGCGCAAACATAATCCTAATAAATGAATGGGAGACACAATGTTTAACGAGAAATTTTTAGATGTAATAGCACATGACGGGGTTGTATCCATCGTATCATGCGCCGATAATGAGGCTCATGTCGTCAACACATGGAACAAGTACCTAACAATTGCGGGCGAGGATAGACTGCTTATCCCAGCGGCAGGGATGCGTCACACAGAGAAAAATGTCAATGAAAACGCCGCAGTACAACTTACGTTGGGCAGCCATGAGTGCATGGGCTATCGTTCTTTGGGCACAGGCTACTTGATAGAAGGCACTGCGAAATTTTTGGAGTCTGGCGCGGAATACGACATGATGAAAGAAAAGTTTTCTTTTCTGAGCAGAGTATTGGAGATTACAGTGCAAAAGGTAACACAAACACTGTAAAGAGAATAGGCTGAATACAAAAAGACGTTAGTGGTTTTGCCACTAACGTCTTTTGTATTTGTCAGTTGTGTGTAAAGGGGGCGGTCGTCCATGAGACGAGTGTAATGTCCTCAGAGGCAATCAACGCACGCAAATCGTCGTCTAGTAAAAACTCATATTCCCATGTGCGCACTTGCCATTGCGGATAGTCTTGTAGCATTTGCGCCTGTTGTTTCGATGGATGCAAAAACAGTTCCGAAATGCCTTCTTTAAGATTGCGAATCAGATTCATATTCGTTGTTTTGACAACCTCATAGCTGGTAATCTCACTATAAGGGAGCGTGCTTGTCAGCAAGTAGTCAATGAGCGATACCTTGTTAGCGTCGGCATAGGCGACCGCTTGTTCGTGCATAGCCACTAGCGCGGGGGGGATGGCAGGCAGTTTTAACATTTGTTGCATGTTTTCAATGTGGCGTGGAAACCGAAAGGGCAAGCGGTGCTTGGCGCAAAAATCAATGACTTCCTTCATAAAAGGCTTGCCTGTGGTGCCGTATAGGCTGCCCATATGGTTATCGGCATGGGTGGGTACGACACCATTGTTCACCATGTACTGATACTGTGCTTCCATTTCGCGCGCCACGTCGTCTGCCTGTGCCTGTGCCGCAAAATCGGCCACGGTTTTGTGAAAACATCCGGTTTCGTTTAACAGAGAGGGAACAGTGGACGCCTCGGACACTGCCCCCCATTGACGCTTCCATTCCGAATTAAAGGTCAAGTGTAGCCCTACATTTGCAAGTGCCTGTTGCTTTGTGCAGTGGATAGCGTCCTGAGCGGCAGGGCAGGGGGTCATCAGTGTGGTCGAGGAGAGAACCCCCTTGCTAAAAATTTCGACAATGGCGGCATTGGTTTCTTCGTTTACGCCGAAATCATCGGCATTGATAATTAAGTATCGCTTACTCACGTACTGTTTCCTCCGTTTTCACTGTGTCGAGTTTTAAGAACCATGTGGTGACAAAGGCGATCGCCATCAAGACAAAGGGTACTACAATCAGCAGAAATTTAGCCGCTTCGCCTGGTTGTTGCCCAGGGTTATCACCGCTGATAAAACCAAACAGTGTCGCCAACAGGAAAAAAGCGATACTGCGAATCAAGCCACTTAGGCGATTGACAAAAGCCATGATACTAATAAACATACCTTCGCGCTTGACGCCGTATCGCGCGGTATCTTCGTCAATCAGCGAGGCAATCACGATATCGCCTGTCGAAACATAACCGCCCATGCCAATGCCGACCAGCATACCCGCCAACACAGCGGTCAAAAGCGAATTGGCAAAGAAGAACGGGATGAGTGCGACAGCGATGACGGCAACAGCGATACGCCAAACGGTCACGAGTGATGTCTTTTTGAGTAAGAAGTTCCAGAAGATAATCGAGACTGTCGCCGTTATGAGCACTGTACCCAATAGAATACTCGTGCCTGCGCCCTTGAGCGCTAATGTATACTTTGTGTAAAATGGAATGCCAGCAAGGATGAGCGCAACTGTTGTGCCGTACATTGTGCCTGCAACGCCCACAACCCAAAACTTTTTATTAACCACAATTTCTTTGATGCTCGAGAATAATTTGGGCTGCTTATAGTCCTCATAATTGGTGTCTTCGCGGCAACCGATGGCAGAGTATAAATAAATACCACCGCCCACGACGGATAAGATAATGGCTGTCCACTGATATCCAATTTTTTCGACAATCATGGGGGTCAAACCCACGGCGATAATAGAGGCGATAAACTGAAACGCTTGTCGCAACGAATTTGTTTTGGCGCGCTCCTGCGGCTTTTTGAATAAATCGGGGAATAAAGCACCATAACTAACCTGTATCATAGAAATAGAGGTTTCAACAAGGAGCATGGTGACAATGAAGTACGTCACAAAGGCCGCGCCGCTCATGCCGTCAGGCGGGCAGAAGAAGGCAATCATACCAACTGTGGAAAGGAGAATGCCGAGAATGAGCCAAGGGCGTCGCCTGCCAAACCGTGTGCGCGTTTTGTCACAAAGGAAGCCGTAGGTAGGATTATCAATTGCGTCTAAAATCGAGTACAGTAGCAGTGCGGCAGAGTAAATTTTCATGTCGAGTTTGAGCACATCAACGTAGTAAAAGGCCATCTGCGCTGTAAAAAAACTTGCCGTTAGCACACCACCAAACATACCAATTGCAAAGCGCAACGGCGATGTCCTTGGTTTCAAGGTATCCATTTACACACACCCTAACATAAATTTGTTTCGCGATACATAGTATCATAGTTTTTGCGAAATTACTACTACCTAAAGGGGCTGTCTGCGCTAAAAATTTATGATAATTCACATAAACATACAATCATTTGACGCATTGCCGGCGAAGTGATACAATAATGCAATCACAGTGAGCCGTTTCACATATCCCGTGCACACAACATTGCTTAAAGCGAGGTGTTTTACATGTCATTAGAAATAGAAGTACGGTTTCGCATTCCGACCAAACTGGTGCAGGATAGACTGTTGTCAGATGACCTAGTGCAAAAAACAAAAATGCGCGATTTTGTTAGCTTTCAGATGGCTGCCGAGTACTACGACAGCCCCAACCAAGCGTTACAGAAAGAACGCGTCACGCTGCGCCGTCGTTTTGAAAACGGGGTGCCGCATGTCAGTTTAAAACAAGCGATAGATATTAACTGCGGTCGGCTACTGGCAAGACAAAAATGGCAATGCCCCGCCGACGACGTAAGCATTGCCATACCAGCACTATTGGACATGGGCGCGCCCCCATTGCTCGAAACGATAGCCAGCACCGCGGGTTTTTTGTCCTTTGGTCATTTTTCGTACGAACGCTTGGGCGTGCCGCTACTGTTAGAACACAATACAGCTGTGGAGTTTGACATTGACGATGGTGTCATCGTCGCTGGGGGCAAGCAAGAGCCTATGCAGGAAATCGTACTGAAACTGCTGTATGGTCAAGTGGAACCGATGGATGCGTTTGCCGCCATGCTAGAAGAAAAGTACGACCTAACACGAGAACTATCCAGCAAGTACGAGCGCGCGTTACGGCTACTGCGTTCCCGTGCGGTTCGCACCCAGCCAGCACTTTAGTTGAGCGGCCAGATTGTCAAACTCGATGGGTTTGGCGATATGGCCGTTCATACCTTCTTCACGGCAAATATTGACCTCCTCCGCCATGGCGTTCGCGGTCATCGCCACAATCGGTACGTGCTGAAACGGTGTGTTATTGCCGCGTATCGCACGCGCGGTTTGGTGTCCGTCCATCACAGGCATGAGAATATCCATTAGGACTAAATCGAATGGCTGGTTTGCCAGTAATGTCAGTGCTTCTTGCCCATTATCTGCGACAGTGGCGTGAATGCCAAACGCCTCTAACATGCCTAGCGCCACTTCTTGGTTGATGTAGTTATCTTCACATAGCAACACACGCGCCGCTGGATACTGGGGGAGGGTCGTCTCATCCCGCGCCACTTCGTAGCCGCGACAGAGTTGACTAACCATCTGCAAGATAGCCGTGGGCAACACAGGCTTTTCCATACATTCGCCCAAGGTGTCGTTATTGGCATCTTGGGTCAGTGTTAGTTGAAGCAGATGTGCCTGCGGCGGCAGATGGGTTGCAAGGGATAGTTGCGTTGCGGTAACGCCGCCAAACGTTTCATCAAAGAGGATGATGTCGGCTGTTGATTCGTGCAGTGTTTCAGCCGCTTGGGCGGTTGAAACACTGTGTCCTGTCATTTGCACGGCGGATAGTAACTGAACAAGATTGGTCGCGGCGGTTTCGTTATCGGCAATCACGACAAATGTTTTGCCTGTCAACTTGTCTTGTTCAGCCAACACCGTGGGAACGTCTGCTGGCACTGCAAACGGCATGACAATGGCTGTCGTTGTTCCTTTGCCGAGGGTGCTTTCAACCGTCATCGTGCCGCCCATGAGCGCCACAAGCTGTTTGGTGATAGACATGCCAAGCCCAGTACCAACGTCCTTGCCTGTCTTTTTATGGAATTGCTCAAACGGCGTAAACAGACGTTCGACTTGCGCGTCTGTCATGCCTGAACCTGTGTCCTCGATGGTAAAGACTAGCACACATTGCGCTGCCTCTCTCGATTGCAGGGTGGTGCGAAAGGCAATATGCCCCTCTTTTGTAAATTTACGAGAATTATCTAATATATTTTTGAGGATTTGCCAAAGGCGGGTACTATCGCCTAACAGAGTAGCGGGTATCGACAAATCTACCTCTACTAAAATTTCCACTTGCTGCTGGTGATGCTGTTGAAACACGAGTAGCGCACTGCCTAGCGTTTGCATCATCGAAAATTCATCCGCAAAGATACTTAGTTTCTGCGCTTCCATTTTGGAAAAATCCAAAATATCATTAATAATATTGAGTAATACATTCGAAGCGGAGGCAATTTTTGTAAAGGCACTGTGCGTTTTGGGATCGTGTTTTTTTCGTAGTTCCAGCTCAGACAATCCGATAATGGCATTCATGGGCGTGCGAATTTCGTGGCTCATGTTGACGATAAACGTGCTTTTAAGCTGATTGGCTTCTTTTTCCTTCTCTGCTGTGTTCTGCAACATGGCAGCCTGTAGTTTTTGCGCGGTAATATCCTTTAGCATGACGCTAACGGCGTACCGACCATTGTACACAAGCCCGGCACTAATGCAAACCACGTCTATCATCGTGTTATCTGGCAGACGCAGTTGCAGTTCTACTTCCTCGATCGAGGCATCAGGAGACACAATTGCGTCAGCGTCCTGCGGGGCTAAAAGATACGACGATAGACTGTCTGGCGTCTGCCCCTGTGTAAATTGCTTGGCAAATAAATCGTTTGCATACACGATTTGATAATTCACAGGATTAACGATTAGCATGGGCAGTGGCAGCGCGTCTATCATGCGCTGTAAGTCCTGTTGGGCGCGCTCTAAGCTGTCGGAGCGTTCTTCTAGCATCTCTATATCGAAGCACCAGAGGAGCAACGACTTTTGCCCCTCATGCTCTGAGCCAGATACATTGACAAGGTAACGGTGGTGCGCGCCGTCCGCCATGAGGACACTGGCAAACTTATCAAAGACAGTTCCTTTTGCTTCGACTTCACGCACGATATCCGCACTATCGGCGTTGATATCATACACCTTGGCGATATTATCGCCTGGCAGCAGCCCAAGTACCTCTTGCGCGCGCTGATTTGTGTGAACAATCGTGCCATTGTGATACATGGTGATAAAGGCGAGCGGCGCACTTTCGATAATCGTTTCCAATTTTTCTTTGACAAGCTTGATATCCATATCTTTTTTTAGTAGCAATTCCGCGGTGTTTAAGCTATCTTTTGTCAGCATAAGTTCGCGATTTTGTCGCGTTAATCGTATGATAAACACAACGCCCAGCACAAAAATGAGTAGCACCAGCGCGGAAACCACAGGTTCATCCCTCACCAGTGACCGTGGACGATTGAGAATCGTTGCGCCCTCGGGCAGCTTGCGCTTCATGGTAGGTGCTTGTTGCATCGCTGCATAGTCAAATATCCACTGATTAGGCATCTTATCTTTGGCAGAGGATAATAAGGCAGAGATATCCTCACCTTTTGCCAGTGCCACCGCTACTTCGCCCGCAAATTGCCCCTCGGCGGTGCGATTGACATATAATCCACCCAGCTGACCGCCACCAAAGCTGGCAAGGTTTAGCCCAAACACAGGCGCAGCGGTATGCCCTGCAAGCTGTCGATGAAGTTCGTTGCCTGCAAAGGCGCGTCCGTCAGCTTCTGTGAAATACCAACCTGTTAGGACAAGCGTATCCTTTGGCAAATTTTGAAGCTGTATCAGCAATTCTTGTAGCGGTAATGCCTTGTTATACGTTATGTCAAGACGATCCTCAAATTCTTCAAGCTGTGCGGCTATCTCTTTTTGCCAAAGGCGCCCGTCGGCAAAGCTGTCATTTAGGACAAATAAATGCTTCGTGTTGGGGTACATCGCAAGCATTTGCGTCACGGTTTCTTTTGCCGCGATTTGTTCCGTGATATTCGTGAAATAGACCTCCATGCCTTGCAGTGTGTCGGCAAGGTCAGTGGGCAACCCTGTATAGATAACAGGGACGCCTAAAAATAGCCTATAATACACATTTTCGATAAATTCTAGTGCGTATTGATCCGTAACGATAATCACATCGGGACGTGTGGCAACATAGTCAAGCCGCAATGTCGTCTCGGCTGTTTCCAAACGTGCTTGGGGGTTTGGGGTGGAGCTAGAGTCTAGGCTTAAAATTCGAAGCTCGTGGTTGCGATTTTGCATGATAGCCGTTTGTATGCCATTGCTAATATCGACGTCGGTTTGTATATTATTAGTATAGGAGGAAATGTGCAAAAAGGAGTTTCCTTCGTCTTGAAAGAAGCTTTTATCTCTGTTTAGTATTTTTGCGAGCAAGCCCGATTGCTTCATTTGACGGTAGGTTATTGCTAGTTTGGGGGCTAGTGCGGCATTGGATTTGTGCAGATAGGTGTATGCCAAGGTGGTGTCTAGTTTGGCACGTTCTGTCACTGCCGCTGGCATGGGGATGTCCGAGCCTGCAAATTTTGGTAACACCACCGCGTCAACGTCTCCGTTTAACAGCGCGGCAAATAGTGTCGAACGCCCGACCATTTGGGTGGGTATGATGCCATGCTCCAACATGCGTTGTTGTATAAAAGGACGTTGCACTTCATGCGCGACCCGTAACCCTTGCAAATCTGCCCATGAGTTTGTTTCTAGCGCACTGCCCTTGCGAACATACACCCAGTACTCCGCTTCAAAGATGGATTCTGGCACTAATATTAAGTTGCGTGCGTCTGCCACCGCCGCAGGTATTTGAAACGCAATGCCATCAAACGCACCGCTGTCGGCGGCAACAACGGCAGAGGACATGCGCATACTCGTGATATTCACATTGTAGCCCATACTTGTCAGTGCGGTATAGATAATAGCATCCGCCACACTTTGGTCGGCGCTACTTACCGTAAAGTCTAATGTTTCCGTTTGCTCGACAGGCACTGCCAACGCCGTCAACTGGCACAGCATCAGCAACAAAACAAGCCATAGTATCGCGTGCCGCATACAGCACCTCCCATCTTCTTCTATTGACATTATATCACTCTAACATAGTTTTAGATAACCCGCAAGTACCGAAAGCGCGAGGCGGCACATATACCCACGTTCAAAAAAGGGGGGCGGCACATAATGCCACCCCCCTTTTGTTGCGCTGGGCTATCCGAATGTCATGGATACATCGTATGTTGACATGTAATTTACACTAATTTCCTTTACAAACATGCCATGTTTGTAAAGCGCACATCGTGCGCGTGGCGGCAACAGGCCGCCAAAATGCCGTCAATACGAATCTCTTGCGTCTTGCCGCAAATCCGCTAAAGGCGGATGATAAAAATGATGGAACATTTTTATCGAGAATTAGTATTATTCGCGTTTGCCTGCCCTAGATAGGCTCATTTTACTCTCTGTGCCGCGCCATAAGCGCCCTATATTCGCCCGATGTAAGTACACAACCATAAGCGCTATGCCGCCCGAAACAGCGATTGTGAGCCATTCTGTGGGGCGAAATGCCCACATAGAAAAGGGGATAGACATAGCACCCAAGATTGACCCAAGGGACGAGTAGCGTGTTGTGAGTACTATCACAACCCATATCGCAATCGCAATCAAAAAGACGCGCCAATCCACAAAGGGCAATACAGCGGCCGTCGTTAAGACACCTTTGCCACCTTTGAAACCAAAGAAGACGGGATACACATGCCCTAGCACAACAAATACCAGCGCCAACATCTGCGCCGCGGCGATATAGACGGTGTCGTGCAACAGCCAGCCAGCGACAAACACCGCCAGTATGCCCTTTAGCGTGTCGCCTAAGCCCACCACTAATGCCCACTTCTTGCCATAAATGCGCAGGGCGTTGGTAAAGCCGCCGTTGCCGCTACCGTGGTTGCGTATGTCGTCCTTTAGTATCAAGCTAGAAACCACAATGGCGGTGTTGAAATTGCCTAATAAGTAGGCAGACACAGCCGCTAAGATTAATTTCCAGATAGGATTCATAGTGACCCTCCCTTAATGCATGTCGTCGTTGTCGCCTTTTTGACGTCCTGTCATACGAATCGGGGTACCCTCTAAGCCAAAGGTTTGACGCAGTTGATTTTCGAGATATCGTTGGTATGAAAAGTGGAACAGTTTTAGGTCATTAACAAAGACAATAAAATGCGGTGGTCTAATCCCCACTTGGGTCATATAGTAAATTTTAAGACGACGCCCCTTGTCTGTCGGCGGTTGCACCCTTGTCGTGGCATCCGCTAGGACATTGTTGAGCATCCCTGTGGAAATACGCATCGCGTTTTGTTTGGCAACCGCGTTTATGACCTCAAAAAGACGCTCCACGCGTTGCCCTGTTTTTGCCGAAATGAACACAATAGGGGCATACGGCATGTATGCCAAATCGGCGCGTATGCGCTCTTTCATGCTATCCATGGTATGCGTGTCTTTGTCAATTAAGTCCCATTTATTCACGACGATAATACATGCGCGACCTGCGTCATGGGCGATGCCTGCCACTTTTGTATCCTGCTCTGTAACGCCATCTCTGGCGTCAAGCAAAATAAGGCACACATCGGCACGGTCAACTGCCATAATGGCGCGCAACACGCTGTAATGCTCAATATTATCGTTTACTTTCGCCTTTTTGCGCATACCAGCGGTGTCGATAAAATTAAACCGTCCCTGTTCGTTCTCAAAGTAGGAGTCTGTCGCGTCACGCGTCGTGCCAGGCACATCGGACACAATGACGCGTTCCTGCCCTAGAATACGATTGGTGAGTGACGATTTGCCCACGTTTGGTTTGCCAATGAGTGCCACAGAAATAATTTCCTCGTCACGCTCGTCGGTTGCCGTCATAGGGAAATGCTCAAAGCAAGCATCAAGCAAGTCGCCTGTGCCTATACCATGCAAGGCGGACACAGGGCAGGGGTCGCCCATGCCTAAGTTATAAAATTCGTACACATCGGGATGTGTTGGGCCCACTCTGTCACATTTATTGACAGCAATTACGACAGGTTTTTTGGCTTTTTGAAGCATGAGCGCCACATCTCTATCCGCCGCCGTTAAGCCTGTTTTGACATCCACCAATAAAATCACAACATCCGCGCTGTCAATCGCGATTTGTGCTTGTTGCCGCATAAAGACGAGCATTTCATCATCGGCGCGCGGCTCGATACCGCCTGTATCCACGATTGAAAACGGCACGCCGCGCCACTCGCAGTCCGCCATAATGCGGTCACGCGTGACCCCTGGGGTGTCCTCTACAATAGAGACACGTCGCCCCACTAGTTTATTAAAAAGTAACGATTTTCCCACGTTGGGGCGACCGACAATGGCCACAATTGGTTTGCTCATGATGTCCTCATTTCTACCTCAGCGCAACAGCAGTTCGGCCAGTGCCGCGCCCTCCGCTGGGATGACCGTAACAGGTACGCCTAGCGCGTCTGACACCTGTTTTGGGGTCATGTCATCTAAAAATAGGTCGCCGCCATGTCGTAACATGGTGGACGGCACATACACTGTGCCACTGACCTTGCCTTGCAGCTGCGCTACAATATCCTGCCCCACGACCAAGCCTGCCACGGTAATCGTAGCACCCCAAAACGTATTCTCAATCACCTGCACACAGCCTTGCAAGCCAAACGGGGTCAATACGTCTCTTAAAAATGGGGCAAAGGCTGTGCCCGTTACGAGAGTGATATCTGTTTGTTTCGGCTGGGTTAGCCCCTCGGACGCCCACTGAAAATCGTCTAAAAAAGTACGAATCATCCCCACGCCATTTTCAAGCTGTGGGTAATCATCATAGTATGCGTCTGTAGGTATGGGTAGCTGTGCTTTGATAAATAGCTCGTCAGCCGCGTAAACGCGGTCAAAGGGCGCACACCGTGTGATGCAATCACGCGCCTGCTCGCAGGTTAATGGCGTTAGGGGATATAATCCCTCACGGTACCGCGTCAGCCCCACGGGGACAACGGAGACGCTCTCAACAGCATCCCCCAGACGTGCTAAGTCCTCTAGGCTCTGTGTGAGCGCCGCCCCGTCGTTTAGGGTGGGGCATAGCACAATTTGACAGTGTAGCGAAATTTTTCCCGCGGCTAATTGCGTTAGGTGCGTTAAGGCAGTACCCGCTGTTGGATTGCCGAGCATACGCGCCCGCAACGCTTGCTGTGTGGTGTGAACAGAGACACGCACAGGGCTGATTCGCTGTTGGAGGATACGATTGACATCCTCTTGCGATAAATTTGTGAGGGTGATGTAATTGCCCTGTAAAAAGGAAAGACGCGCATCATCATCCTTAAAATACAGGCTATCTCGCAACCCCGACGGCTGTTGGTCGATAAAACAAAAAACACATTTATTTTGGCAGTGACGCGGCTTGTCCATTAGATAGGTGGCAAATTGCAAGCCAATATCGCCGCCCTCGGCATGGGTTACCTGCACTTGCACAGGCGTACCCTCGGGCGTGCATAAATCTAGGACTAAGCGGCGGTCGTAGCTATAAAATCGATAGTCTAGCACATCCTGAATCGCGTGACCATTCATGCGCAGTAGGCTCATATGTGGGGTGATGCCTGCTTTGTGGGCAGGGCTGCCCTTTGTCACGGCTATAATTTGAGGGTTCATATGGCACCTCGATTGGATGTGTGTGGGGTGTGGCCCCCTTGTGTGGGGCGTGATAGACAGTATTGCGACATGTATCCTCACTTACCTTGACATGACAAACAGGGCGGATGTCATCCGCCCCACACGTTCGTCATACGAAACTACTTTTTATCGCTTTCAACAGCGATGACTTGACGATCGCCATAAGTACCACAGCCTTTGCAGACTCTGTGGCGAAGCGCATATTCGCCGCACTTAGGGCAAAGCACCAAGTTGGGCAGGTTCAGTTTCCAGTGGGAACTACGTCTTAAATTACGACGTTGTTTAGATGTTTTTCTCTTTGGGACTGCCATTGTTAAACACACCTTTCAAGCATGGAACTAAGCCAATAGATTGTATCCTCTAGCGGCAAACTACCGCATACATGGATGCTCAGGGAAGTTGCAACTGCTTGAGCGCGTCCCATCGAGGGTCGCTTGGGGGCTTGCAGTCGCACGGTCCTTGGTTCAAATTGTGTCCGCATTGGGCGCAAAGCCCTTTGCAATCGTCAGCGCAGAGGTTTTTCGTCTCCATATCCAACACAAAAGCGGGTATAAAGATGTCATCTAGCGCCACTTCTTCCCCCGAATAGACGAAAATTTCATCATTTTCTGCATCCTCCACAGATGTGGCAAGGGGACAGGACACAGCTAATGTTTTGTCGCGGGTAAAGTCAGCATTGCAACGGTCACAGACAAGATGCAGTGTTGTTTGCATGGTTGCCTCTAGGGTAAGCATACCAGCGGCATTCTTCACCATGCCAGTCACCTGAATCGGCTCCTGTGCTGGTGTTTGAAAGCCCATTTCCATGCCCGATAAATCGAGCGCATAGGAAAAATGTTCTTGTGACCCAGAGACGTCCTTAACTGTACGCAGTGATAAAATCACGCAAACACCTCCCATCTGTCAATGGTACAGAGAGCATTATACCCAACTATACGGTGATTGTCAAGTAAATTGTGATATTGTGCTATTTCCTGCAAATTGCAAGTGTGAGGTATTGCACATAAAAGCGTATTTGCGCCTTTATTCGTATTAACAATTGACACAGGGGGCATAATCAAGTATAATAATCTCGAATTTGCGGGGTGCTGGTGCAAGCCGGCTGAGAGAGAACCTAGGCGGTTCCCAACCCTGCGTGCTTTTTAGCACGCGCGCCTGATCTGGGTAATGCCAGCGTAGGTAAAATATCTCCGCAATTCAGTAGTATTATCACTATATGAAGGAGGAGATTACTATGCGTAACACCAAAATCCTAGCATTGGTCGAGGCCGCCGCAATGATTGCCTTGGCTACCATTTTGTCCCTTTTGAAGGTGGTGCAGTTACCGCAGGGCGGTTCTGTCACCGCCGTTTCCATGCTCCCGCTCATTATTCTGGCGCTGCGGCGCGGTCCTGTGTGGGGAATTGGCAGTGGGCTTATTTATGCGTTTATCCAGCTTTTATTACATGGGGGGCTTGCCTCACCTGTGCCAACGTTTGGCGGGCTAATGTTAGAACTACTCTTTGACTACTTGCTTGCCTTTGGCGTCCTGGGGCTTGCTGGATTTTTTCGCAAGACGCGTACTGGCTTATTGATATCCATTCCACTTTGCATCGGACTTCGCTTGTTGTCCCACACTATCGCAGGCGTGGTGGTTTGGGGTTCATACGCGCCAGAGGGCGTAAACATTTGGTGGTACTCGTTTCTTTACAACGGCTCCTACATGGGGCTTGAACTCGTCTTTACCCTCGTGGTGGCGTTTTTGCTCGGGACAACGGTGCCACGCCTTATCACACCCCATAAGGCATCGTAATCAAACCTTACGAAATACACAAACCTACACGCGCATGTAGAAAAAATTCACTTCAGGAGGCTTCTCATGGGTATCTTTTCAGGTTTACTGCTAGCGTCTGATATGGACGGCACGTTGCTCGGTCATGCAGGGCATATTTTACCATGTGATCTTGCCGCGATTCGACATTTCATCGCCGAGGGTGGTACGTTCACGCTTTGCACAGGGCGCACGCGCCTTTCCATGGAAGTGCTCATCGACCATGTCCCCCTAAACGCGCCAGCACTGCTGGCAAACGGCGGCATGATGTTTGATTACGCGACACAAAAGATACTATTTGAACAGTCATTAGAGGATAACTACCTTGAAGCTTGCGCCGCTGTCGCTGCCCATTTTCCAACCGCGGCTGTGGAAGTGCATGGGGACACGGATCTTTGGGTGTATCATGCCAACGAGATTACAGACTCACATTTTGCGCTGATTCAGCGTGAGGGGATTCTTATTGACGATTTGCAGACACCGCCGCAACCTTGGCTGAAAGCTGTCTTCACAGCACATCCGCCTGTCCCAGAGCAGATTCGTGCATTTTTGAACGAACGCTACCCTGATTGCTTTTCGCTTGTCTCCGCCTACGATTCCTTTTTAGAAGTCTTGCACGTGGACGCCAACAAGGGCGCGGGCGTGGCGCGTTTGGCAAAGTACATGGGGATTCCCCACGAAAACGTCTTTTGTATCGGGGATAATAATAATGATATCCCTATGCTGTCGCGGTTTAAGAGCTTCGCACCCGCCAGCGGCACAGCAGAAGCCCGTGGCACGGCTACCCATACGGTTGCGGATTGTGATAGCGGCGCTGTCGCGGCGGCGATTGCGCTGATTCAGGAGGTCTACTGTGGCGCGTAGACGTAGACGTTCCAATCTCTCCACAGTGATTGGCGCTGTGGTGCTGTTGATTCTCGTGGCTGGTTATTTCTTTATGGAACAGCCAGCGTCAGAACCAACACCGACAGTGACCCCCACAAACGGGCAAACGCTGACTGTGAAAATGTTAGATGTCGCCCAAGCGGACGCCATCTTAATCCAAACAGGCGACCAAACTATGCTGATTGATGCTGGTAAAAACGAGGGCGCGGCGGATTTCGTCAAAACCCTACAAGAGATGGGTGTGACGAAACTAGATTACCTCGTCGGTACGCATCCACATGAGGACCATATCGGCGGGTTAGATGCTGTGATTGATGCGTTTGACGTGGGGATATTGCTTATGCCCAATGCACAAGCCAATACCAGAACCTTTGAAGATGTGTTGGATGCCATGGATCGCAAGGGGCTAAAAGCGACCACACCCCATGTGGGCGACACGTATACATTAGGCGACGCGTCGTTTATCATCTTAGCCCCCAACAGCACCGAATATGAAGATATTAACAACACATCTATTATGATGCGGCTTACGTATGGTAAGCGCAGCTTTATGCTCACAGGCGACGCGGAAACAGTCTCTGAGGAGGAAGTGCTATCCTTGCAGAAACCATTGCAGTCTGATGTCCTCAAGGTGGGACACCATGGCAGCCATTCCTCCACAAGCCCCGACTTTTTAGAAGCCGTCAAACCAACAATTGCTTTGATTTCCTGTGCCACAGATAATACATACGGACACCCACATAGAGAGACCATGGACGCGCTCAAGGCGGCGAATGTCGCCATCTATCGCACCGATTTACAAGGCACCGTGACAGTGACAACAGACGGTCAAACCCTTGAAGTCACGACCGAAAAGGGGTAACGTATGCTGTTTTGTATTGACAGATTTGAAGGCGACTTGTGCATCCTACAGGCAGACGATGACAGTATGCACGAGTTTTCGCGCCACCTGATTCCCGCTGGCGCAACAGAAGGCACATGGCTCACACAGGTTGACGGCGTGTTTCACATCGACGCGGCGGAAACAGAGCGTGTGGCGGCGCGGATTCGAGACAAGATGAACCGACTTTGGCAATAGATATTGATAAACAATCAACAGGAGGGTGACGGCATATGCCGTCACCCTCTTGTTCATATACGTTTAATATTTACCCATGTTATACGAGGAGCCTGTGGCGGCTTTGGGCTTCGAGGCGGCACGCACTTTCTTGCCTAATTGATAATGTGCCACTTCATCACGCAACGACTCGGACTCCTGATTCATAACAGTCGATGCCTGTGAGCTTAGCTCTGCCCCTTTGCTAATCAATTCCACCACTTCGCCTACTTGGCTGACACCGCCGCTAATCTCATTAATGGCGTTCGTCTGTTGCTCTGAGGACTGCGCAATCACATTGACAATTCTACTACTTTCATTGATACCTGCCACGATTTCCGACAGCGAGGCTGATGTTTCATTGGCAATTTTTGCCCCAAGCTCGGCTTTTTCAATGGAGTTTGCAATCAATGCGCCCGTTTCTTTGGCGGCATTGGCCGATTTCGCCGCGAGATTGCGTACTTCCTCAGCAACGACTGCAAATCCCTTACCGTGTTGCCCTGCACGCGCCGCTTCAACGGCGGCATTCAGCGCCAAAATATTCGTCTGGAACGCGATATCGTCGATGACCTTAATGACCTTGCCAATGGAAGCACTCGCTTCTGTAATCATCTTGACAGCTTCCATCATTTGGTTCATCTGCTGTGAACCTTTTTCGGCATTGCTCTTAATAGTGTCGCCCAAACGCGCCGCGTTGATGGCCATAGCAGAGTTTTCTTTTGTTTTTTGCGATACATTGTTGATGGAGCGTACTAACGCTTCGACTGCCGCCGTCTGTTCTGTCGCGGCTTGTGCCAAATGTATGGAGTTTTCTGCAATTTCTTTTGCAGAAACAGCCACCTCGTCTGATGTGTTGCCGATTTGTCCAAAGGTGCTGCCTAGATTTGTCACCATCTTTTCCATGGCGATGCCCATGGTGTCCTTGTCTGAAATCTTTTGAATCTTCATGCTGATGTCGCCGTTTGAAATGGTGGTAAGTACATGGTCAAGCTCTAAAAAACGGTCAATCATGCTAGTAAAGGCGACCATACACTCGCCAATTTCGTCTTTGTTTTGCGCTACATCCTTCATGACAGTCTTCAATCTATTGTCAAACACAAAATCACCGCTATGTCCCACCTGCGCCAGCGCGTCACGCATGTGACCTAATGGCAAGCGTATACTTTTAGAGATTGAGATTGCCAAAAATAGCCCGAATAAAATCGTTAGTGAAAAGGCAACTGCTACAACAGTGGTTACCTGGGTTTCGATTTGTTGTATATTTGCTATTTCGCTGACAGCTTGCGCCTTTTCCAACGCCGCGATGGCAGAATTTCCGAGATTCTGTATGCCCAACACGCAATAAACCCCCACAATTGCGATTATAATTGCGATTGACCCGAACCCCACTAACATTTTGAGACGTACTTTCAAATTCCTCATTCTAATCCTCTTTCTGGCGAGTCGCCAAATTCACCTTTTGAAGCGCACTCAAACAACGCACACACCTCTGCCCTTAACTGTACCACAGCATGTTGGGTTTGTAAATATCCAAAGGATGGAATGGTACAAATGTTACCATTTTTGGTTAGTATAGACAAGTTATATTTTTTGAGTTGTGTATAATGCCATTTCTGTGACAGCGTTCGTTATCAGAGACTCAGATATAAAACCAATATTTACCGAGCTGTGTGGCATAGCGGGACTATCTTTTTGCGCTTTGACATGCTATACTAAGATGCGTGTGTTGACATCCAATGTCAACACACGCAAATGTCGGCAGTATGTGGTTTTAGCGCACTTAGTCGATGGGTTTTACTTTGTGCAACGGTCCTGCAATCAGCGGCGTAATGACAGCGGCCGCGATAGCCTCAGCGACACCGTTTGTACCCACAATGCCCAACATGGCAGGCAGTAAATCCGACGCCGCCATCTGATAAAACGCGGCATAAGGTTCTTGGTACAGCAGATAAATGCTCCCTAGCACCAACACGGTATTTACGAGCGAACCGACAACACCACAAGTTGCAAACCTAGCAATAACAGGTACGTTTAACTTGCGAAGCCACAGATACAGCAACCCTGCCAAAAGCCCCACTAATATCCGTGGCAACAAAGAGACTAGCGGATTCGTAAACACGATGGGGTCAATTGGCGACGTTGGAAACACAAAGGCGCGCAATAAACATACAACGCCCCAAACGCCGCCCAAGGTCGCCCCCATCCACGGGCCTAAGTAAACAGCGCCGATGATAACCGTGATGTGGATAATGGTCGGATTAAAGGGCTGTAGGGGGATGTACCCCAAAAACGGCACGAAATTTTGTACAATAATAATGGCGGACAGTATACCCATGAGTGCTAGGCGATAGTTTTTTGTCTGTGACATCGCACAATTTCCTCCCCATATAACGGCGTAGAACGCCACCGAAGTAGTCATATTGTATCATGGCTGTCAAGTCATCATAGCGCGCCGCGCTTTAAGGAGTATGTATGAAAATTAGAATGACCCTCGTTACCTCGCTTGCACTGGTACTTTCGCTATTGTTTAGCTGTCAAGCACCGCCGCCCCCGCCCTTTGAGGCAAATACCACGCTCACCATGTACATAGCAACCGATATCCACTATCGGGAGTACGACCCCTCTGATGACCAAATTGTGGGCAGTGCCAAGCTATTTGAGTACATTCCCGACTTATTGTATGCGCTAAAATATGACATGAGCAACGAAAAGCCTAACTACTTATTGGTGACA
The DNA here is from genome assembly GCA_031554075.1 of Oscillospiraceae bacterium. Taxonomy (GTDB): domain Bacteria; phylum Bacillota; class Clostridia; order Oscillospirales; family UBA929; genus WRMG01. Next base: position 53,499 of record JAVBKJ010000011.1, read on the forward strand.
GGCGACCTGACGGACACAGGGGCCAACTATGCCCAGGATGAGCTTGTAACGTACTTTACGGAGGTCGAAGCTCAGGGCACACAAGTGCTCGTCATGCCAGGCAACCACGACTTTGCATCCGCCGCCTTTGCCGAAAAATTTGCCGCCTTTGGTTACGCAGATGCGTACATGCGCGAGGGCTTGTCCTACTGCGCCCGTCTTTCTGCTGACACGTGGATAGTCACACTTGACACAGGGGTGTATGGTCAACTACAGGATGACACGCTTGCCTTTTTTGAAAAAGTCGGCGCTGCCGCGCAAAAAGAAAATGCACGCCTGCTTGTTGCGTCGCACCACAACGCCGTGCCGCATTTACCAACCATGAATGACGGTTTTGTGTTATGGCCAGCAGACCAATTTTATGCCATTATGGCGAAGTATGCGTTGCCTGTTGACCTAACAGGGCATATGCACGCCCAAGATATTGCCAGCCGCACAGACGGTGCGTATCAGCTGACGGATATTTGCACGGGGGCGTTGGCGGTGTATCCTCATCGTGTCGGCGTTATGACGCTATCCCCCACACAATGGGAGTACAACACCCGTAGCCTACCTGTCGAGGAATATGCCAAACTGTCTGCAGACACGCAAACACCCGAGCTGCTTGACTTTGCTACCTATTCACGCGATTACCACATGGGGCGGTTTGCCAAGCGTGGCGATGTTGACGACATTTCAGAGGAGGCCGCCACCCTGCGCGGTCTTATCAACGTTCACTACTTTGAAGGCGACGAAAACCAATACTTTGAACAACTTAAAGACGATGGCGCGTGGGAGGAACTTAAAGCCACCCGTTATTACAACTTTTTGCAAGAAGCTTTATTTGACAAGGATTTGCCAGACAACCATTGGGTTCACACTTTTTCATAAGGATGCAAAAACAACGATTTAAAAAGATTTACATCGAAATCACCAATGTTTGCAATCTGCAATGTGATTTTTGTGCGCCGCACCACCGCGCGGACCGCTTTCTACAGCTGGACGAATTTGAGCGTATATTAACAGAAATTGCGCCGTATGGGTGGCATATCTATCTGCATGTGAAGGGAGAACCACTGTTGCACCCTGAGGTGGACGCATTTGTCCGCCTTGCCAAGTCGCGCGGCTTTTTTATCAATCTGACCACCAATGGCACACTGTTGCACGAACACACGGCCATCATACCGCTGTTGCGCCAGATTAATCTCTCGTTACACGCCACAGAGGACTTGTCACTCGTTGCCAATTTACGTGATGTGCCGACCGCTGTTTCCTTGCGTCTGTGGAATGGCGACAAAGCCGCCCCGATGATAACGCAATTGGAAACAATGTTTCAAACGCATATTCCATGCGACCAAGCGCGGCATACACTCGCCCCTAACCTATATTTATCGCTCGAAAGCCCGTTCGCGTGGCCAGATACCGCCGCGAAACCTGCCACAGCGAAACCTGCCGAAGCGACGTCTGACGTTGTCGCGGGGTACTGTTTGGGGTTGCAACAGCAACTGGCAATCTTGGCCGATGGCAGCGTGACCCCTTGTTGTCTTGACCATGAGGGGGTCATGTCGCTGGGCAATGTGCTAGAAACGCCGTTAGCCGCCCTATTGGACGGCTCACGCGTGCAGGCTATATTAGAAGGATGGAAACGGCGCGTCGCTGTCGAGCCTTTATGCCAACGTTGTACGTACCGCCACCGTTTTGCGCGCTATGTGCCTTGATGGGCTGTGAAAACAGTTAGGTCGCTATGCCATGAAGAAGGAACGCAGCAGCTGGCTGAAAATTTCCCAAAAGGTGAGTCTTGGTATTTCCTGAGCCGCCACAATGGGGATGGTCGCTAGCACCGCGCCCTCGAAGCTTATCGTTACCTCACCAAGCTTTTGACCTTTGGCGACAGGGGCTTCCACAGATTCCGCTAACGCCACAGTTTTCGTAAGCCCCTTGAGCTGTCTCTTTTCGACAAGCAGTTTCGCGCTCTGTGCTATTTCGGGTACGACTTCTGGCATGGCGCCGAGCGTTACAGGCACAGGGGGCGGTATTTGGTCGGGATAAGCAGACGCTAGGGCGTAGTTGGCAAAGCCATAGTCGAGCATTTTGCGAGCGGCATTAAAGCGAATGTCAGAGGTTTCTGCCCCCATGACCACAGCTATGACCTCCATGCCGTCTCGTTCTGCACTACCCGACAGGCAAAATTTTGCAATACTGGTCGAGCCAGTTTTGAGCCCTGTTGCGCCTGGGTAGAAGCGCACCAATTTATTGGTATTTGCCAGCGTAAATGTGCCGTCGCGAATCGTATCCATCCAGATGGTGGTGTATTCTTTGATAGCGGGATGATGGTACAGCAGTTCTCGTGACATGAGCGCGATATCGCGCGCGGAGGTGACATGCCCATCCTCGGGCAAGCCATTGCAGTTTTTGAACACGGTATCTGTCATGCCTAGTTCTGCCGCTCGCTCATTCATGCGCGCGGCAAAGGTTTCCTCACTACCTGCTAAGTACTCTGCCATGGCGACACTGGCATCATTGCCCGAGGCAATCACGATGGATTTGATCATATCCTTCACAGTGTAGGTTTCGCCCTCGTGCATAAACACTTGTGACCCACCCATGTTTTGCGCATACGCCGACACAGGCACTTTGTCCTCTAATTTGATAATGTCATTTTGTAGGGCTTCCATGATGAGTAGTAAGGTCATCACTTTGGTGACACTGGCAGGTGGTTTTTGTTCGCGGTCATTTTGTGCAAAAAGCACAGTGCCTGTTTCCTTTTCAATGAGACAGGCATTCGGCACGTCTAGTATTAATGTGTCGAGTGCGGCTGTTTCGATGGTGTCTGATGCCTCCACCCAAGAGGGGATAGCGTCATCGCTCTCTTCCAACTCGGGGTACTGTGCCAGAATGTCCATGCGGGCTTGGATAGGGTCTTCGTAGGCAAACGCAGTGGACAGCGATAGCAGTAACATGACAGTCAATAGGGTCGCAAGCAGACGTTTCATACGCATCCTCCTAGTAGTATACTGACCGCCACCTGTGCGCTGTTGCCACACAAGCAGGATTCAGTATTCGTTCCTCATGGACAAAGATATGCGCCTGAAGTGGGACATATACCAAGCTTGCCCAAAACACTGAACGACAGTGGGTTGCTAGGAACAAAAGCTGCCCAAACGGCAAAAAAATATCACGTATGAACCATGGGTTCACACGCGATACAGCTGGACATAGCGACTAGCGTACTATGCCTCGATGACGAAATCCTTAATAGCATTGTAGAACGTCAATCCGTCCTCGTCAGTGCCATGAACTTCGACACGAATAGGTTTTGCCAAGTCAACACTGAAAATGCCCATGATTGACTTTGCGTCAATGATGTAGCGGCCTGATACGATATCAATGTCAAACGGCTGCATACAAGCAGAGTTGACAAAGAATTTCACATCATTAATTGATGCCAATTGGATATCAAAAACTTTCAATTCAAACATCCCCCTTTCAATCGGTTGCTTACAGTATACGGAATATACATCCAAAATGCAAGTGGTATTGCGAATTATTTATACAAACTTGTATTTTTGAATGGTGCAAAGATCGGCAATACACACGTTCAAAAGCTGTTTTGCAAGCGGCTTAGAACGCAAAACGAAATTAGGAGCGAACGAATGACTTTTGCCTGCTATACCCTTGGTTGTAAAACAAATCAAACAGAAACAGACGCTTTGGCGGCGATATTACAGGCACACGGACACACAGAAGTGACGTGGGGTGCGCCTTGCGATGCCGCGATTATTAACACCTGCTCGGTGACAGCCGTGAGCGACAAAAAGTCGCGTGCGGTGATACGACGTATGCGGCGCGAACAGCCCGAGGTCGTGCTGGCGGTGCATGGCTGTATGGCACAGGGGGGCGTTGACCCCACGCTTGGCATTGATGTTCTTGGCGGCACAGGGGATCGCAACGGCTTTTTATCGCTTGTGGAACGAGCGGTGACGGCGCGCGGCTCACAACCTGTGGCATTGCGGACGCAAGCGGCAGAACATCAGGATTTCGAGGTGTTGCCCGTCGTAACGGGTACGGCGCGCACACGTGCCTTTTTCAAAGTGCAGGACGGTTGCTCGGGCGCGTGTGCCTATTGTATTATTCCCTCGTTACGTGGTCCCTCTCGTTCGTTGTCTCTGCCCGAAGTGTTGGCAGGCGGTGACGCACTTGCCGCACAGGGGGTTTGTGAAATCGTTTTGACAGGTATCGAGATTTCTGCGTATCAAAGTGGGGCGGCAGACTTACCAACCATGGTGTCTGCCATTGCGGCGGCGCATCCTGCCATACGCTTTCGGTTGGGGTCTGTCGAGCCTAGTACGCTCACACCGCATACGATTAAAACTCTTGCCGCCATACCCAACCTATGTCCCCATTTTCATATTGCCTTGCAAAGCGGTTGTGATAACACATTGCTGGCGATGAACCGCCGCTATCCCATTGCCGCTGTGTCTCATGCCTTAACACTGTTGCGCGCCGCGCTCCCTCACTGTACGCTGGGCTGCGATGTCATTGTCGGCTTTCCAGGGGAGACAGAGGAGGATTTTGCCGCGTCTCTCCAGTTTATCGAAGCGCAACAATTTACGTTTATGCACATATTCCCCTACTCCTTACGTCCGAACACGCCTGCCGCCGCTCGCACAGACCAAGTGCCTGCCCCTGTCAAGCAAGAACGCGCCAAACGCGCCGCCGCGCTTTCTGACCGCTTACTGTCGGCCCACACGGAAACACTTGTGGGACGTGAGCTGCCAGTGTTGTTTGAAACAGAGATAGACGGCGTTAGTCGCGGTCACGCAGATAACTACCGCGAAGTGCAGGTAGCCGCCACAAACCTACATAACACCGTACAACCTGTGCGCATTACCCATGCGACAAATCACATTTTGATAGGAGACCTACAATGGACTTAAAAATCTTGATACCCTTAGCCGCATACGTCCTCTGGAATATTATCACATTTTGTGTCGCCGCGTATGATAAGCGTGCCGCCACGCATAATCCCAAAAAGCGTATTCGGGAACGCACCTTTTGTATCCATGCGATACTCGGTGGCGGACTGGGCATTTTGTTTGCGTTTTACGGACTACGCCACAAAACAAAACACCCTGGTGTGCTGGCGAGTGTGTGGATTCCCTTTATCATCGAGCTTGTGGCGGTCATTGCCCTCTATTTTCTCTTTGTACGGTAACAAAATTGGACGCAAAAAACTAATTTACACTCTTGACGTGTTCTTTCATGACAAGTATAATGGATTTGACTATTTAGCAAACGATACCACATTGATTTTTGTGCATATATGACAAAGGAGAATGAGCTATGCAATACGGTCATTTTGATGATGCGGCGCGCGAATATGTGATAACACGACCTGATGTCCCTGTCTCTTGGACGAACTATTTAGGGGTGAAGGATTTCGCCACAGCTATTTCCCACAATGCAGGCGGTTATTCTTGGTATAAGTCGCCCGAATATCATCGCATAACCCGTTTTCGTCCCAATGGCGTGCCGATGGATCGCCCCGGACATTACGTCTATGTGCGTGATGATGACACGGGCGAGTATTGGTCTGTGTCTTGGCAGCCTGTTGGCAAGGATTTTACAAAGGCCACCTATGAGTGCCGTCACGGTCTTAGCTACTCGAAGTTTTCCTGCGATTACACAGGTATCAAGGCGACACAAACACTCTTTATTCCTGTTGACGATGCTGTGGAACTTTGGGATGTTTTGCTCGAAAACCACAGCGACAAACCACGTAATTTGTCTGTCTATTCCTACTGTGAGTTTTCGTATCATCACATTGCGATGGATAACCAAAATTTCCAGATGAGCTTGTATGCGTCTGGCTCTAGCTACAACGATGGTATTATTGATTACGATTTGTATTATGAACAACACGGCTTTCAGTACTTCACGAGCAATCGTACGCCAGACGGCTACGACTGCGTGCGCGATACCTTCTTGGGCGGCTATCGCACCGAGACAAATCCGATTGCAGTGGAAACAGGGCGCATGAGCAACTCCGCCGCACTCTGCTACAACCATTGCGGCGCGCTACAACAAAAGTTTACGCTTGCCGCGGGCGAGACAACTCGTTTTTGCTTCCTCTTGGGCGAGGGCAACCACGAAGCAGGCGTTGCCATGCGCGATAAGTACGCCACATCCGCCGCGGTAGACGCCGCCTTTGCGGCATTGGCGCAGTTCTGGGAACAACGCTTGGCTTCTTTGCAGGTCAAGACACCTCACAACGCCTTAAATTCCATGGTGAATATCTGGACACTGTATCAGTCTGAAGTCAACGTGCTATTTAGCCGTTTTGCCTCGTTTATCGAAGTCGGTGGACGCACAGGGTTGGGTTATCGCGACACAGCTCAGGATGCCATGTGTATCGCCAGTGCCGAACCTGCTGGTTGCCGCAATCGGTTAGAACAACTGCTGTATGGTCAAGTTTCGGCAGGATACGGTCTGCACTTGTTCTCCCCTGAATGGTTTATGCCCCAAGAAAAGCAACAAAGCTTCAAATCCCCCACCGTTGTGCCAACGCCTGATAAGTCTAGCATGATACATGGCATTGAGGACACTTGTTCTGATGATGCCTTGTGGCTTGTGACCGCTGTTTGTGAATACGTCGCCGAAACTGGCGCGTTTGACTTCTTCGAAAAAGTTATCCCATACTGCGACAAGGGCGAGGCAACCGTTTACGAGCATCTAAAACAGTCGCTTGAATTCTCCTATGAACAAATCGGTGCGCATGGCGTTTGCAAAGGGTTGCGCGCGGACTGGAACGACTGCTTGAATTTAGGCGGCGGCGAGTCGGCCATGGTATCCTTCCTGCACTACTGGGCATTGGAGGCCTTTATCAAGGCGGCACAACATTTAGGACGCACAGACGATGTGGCGCGTTACACCGACATGGCCGCCCGTGTTCAAAAGATTTGTGAAGAGCAGTTATGGGACGGCAGCTGGTATCTCCGTGGCTACACAGGTGACGGACGTAAAATCGGCACACATGAAGCCGCCGAAGGCAAGGTACACATGGAGTCTAACACTTGGGCGGTTGTCTCTGGTGCGGCTTCCCGTGAACGCGCTATCTCTTGTATGGATGCTGTCGATGAATACTTGTACACCCCCTATGGTCTGATGCTCAACGCCCCGTCCTTTAGCACGATTGACGATTCCATCGGGTTTGTCACACGTGTGTACCCAGGTGTTAAAGAAAACGGCGCGATTTTCAGCCATCCCAACCCATGGTCATGGGTTGCTGAAGCAAAGCTAGGGCGCGGCAACCGCGCGATGAAGTTCTACGATGCACTCTGCCCCGCGCTCCAAAATGACAAAATCGAGACACGTTTCTCTGAGCCATATTCCTACTGCCAATTTGTCATGGGTAAGGATAATGCCGCCTTTGGACGTGCCAACCATCCATGGATGACGGGGACTGCTGGCTGGGCGTATTTTGCACTATCTCATTATATCTTGGGTGTTCGCCCCAGCTTTACGGGTCTTTGCATTGACCCCTGTGTCCCCTCTGATTGGAAAGAATTTAACATGACACGCAAGTTCCGCGGTGCTACCTTTGCCATTACAGTGCTGAATCCCAACGGCGTGGAAAAGGGTATTCACAGTATCACCCTTAACGGCACCCCTGTAGAAGGTGAAATCCCTGTGCAAGCCGCAGGCACAACACATCAAGTCGTTGTTACCATGGGTTAATTCGCAAGAATAATAGAAAAGAGGGACTGTATGAATGTACTAAAGTTTGGCACAGGCGGCTGGCGTGCTATCATTGGTGACGAGTTTACGCGTCGCCATGTGCAAGTGCTGACCTACGCAAATTGCAAAAAGATGGAAGATGAAGGCGTTCTCAACCGCGGTGTTGTGATCGGCTATGACCGTCGGTTTCTGTCCGATATCGCGGCCCATTGGGCGGCGGAGGTCTATGCGGCGCAGGGTTGCCCTGTGCGCGTTATCAAGCACGAAGCCCCGACCCCTCTTATCATGTTTGCTGTGAAGCATTTTGATTTGCATTACGGTATGGCGATTACCGCCTCGCATAACCCAGCCATTTACAACGGTGTCAAACTATTTACACGCGGCGGTCGTGACGCTGACGAAATTGTCACCGCACAGATGGAACAATATATCGAAAAATTCTACGATGCCGAAATCCCCCTTGTGCGGTATGAAGATGGTTTGAAGAAGGGGATTATCTCTGAAATCGACCCACAGAACACGTATATAGACTCCATTTTAGCCGCTATCAATACCGCCGCTATCCGTGACGCAGAGCTAAATGTTGTGCTTGACCCCATGTTTGGTGTTTCTAAAACCTCACTACAAACTATTTTAATGACCGCGCGTTGCAATGTCGATGTTATCCACGAACGCCGCGACACGTTGTTTGGCGGTCGTCTGCCTTCTCCAAACGTGAATACGCTAGACGATTTGCGCACGTACGTGCTAGAGAATAAATGCGATATCGGTATTGCGACAGACGGCGACGCTGACCGTTTGGGTGTTATTGACGAAATGGGACGCTTCCTCCATCCGAACGACATTCTCGTGTTGCTTTACTACTATTTGGTGAAGTACAAGGGCTGGAAGGGATCTGTGGTGCGCAATCTTGCCACCACACATATGCTTGACCGTGTGGCTGAACATCTCGGCGAAACTTGTTACGAAGTGCCTGTTGGCTTTAAGCATATCTCTGCAAAAATGACAGAGTCGGATGCCGTTATTGGCGGCGAATCCTCTGGTGGGCTTACCGTGCGTGGTCATATTGCAGGCAAGGACGGCATTTATGCCGCCGCGTTGCTCGTGGAGATGATTGCTGTCACTGGGCGTAAGCTGTCTGAAATGCTCAAGGAAATTCATGACAAGCTCGGTCAGCTTTACATGTGCGAACGTGACTACAGCTTTGACCCCGAAATCAAGCCGCGCGTTGTCGGCGTTCTTATGGAAGAGAAAAAACTACCTGAATTTGCTGTTGCAATTGACCATGTGTCGTATTTAGACGGCTGTAAGGTGTTTTTTGCAAACGGCGGTT
>JAVBKJ010000022.1:0-7694 GCA_031554075.1 Oscillospiraceae bacterium
GTGGTTAATGATGTATTTTACCATCGCTTCTGCTGTGTCCATATTCCCTTTTAGGTCGCAAAATGCCATTTCTGGCTCAATCATCCAAAATTCAGCGGCATGGCGTGGCGTGTTTGAATTTTCAGCACGGAAGGTAGGACCAAAGGTGTAGGTATTGGTAAACGCTTGCGCAAAGGTTTCTGCTTCTAGCTGCCCCGACACTGTTAGGCTAGTCAGCCGACCAAAGAAATCCTTTTCATAATCCACTGCCCCGTTGCTTGTCATCGGGGGGGTGCTGGCGTCAAGCGTGGTGACGCGGAACATTTCCCCTGCCCCCTCCGCATCAGACGCGGTAATCAAAGGCGTATGCGCATAGACAAACCCACGGCTGTGGAAAAAATCATGGATGGCAAATGATATTTCGGAGCGAATGCGAAACACCGCTTGAAACACATTTGTACGAGGACGTAAATGGTTAATGGTGCGCAAAAACTCCATCGAATGACGTTTTTTTTGCAAAGGATAGTCGGGTTGCGACGTACCCTCTATGACAATATCAGTGGCCGCAATCTCAAACGGTTGTCTGGCATCGGGTGTGACAATCAATTTACCTGTTGCCACGATGGAAGCACCACAGTTTAGATGTGACACTTGTTCAAAATTTGCCATGTCTGCTGTTGCCACCAGTTGAACCGATTTTATCACCGAACCATCCGACAATTCCACAAATGCTAGTGTCTTTGAGTCGCGCACTGAGCGCACCCAACCAGCGACCGTGACAGACTTCCCGTCTAAGCTTTGATATGATTCGTACAATTTTTTTACAGCAATCATCGTTTGCCCTCCTATATCTATGCCACTTGGCAGAAAATGCAACTACGCTAGATTAATAGAAGTTACTATACAGGATTACGCAATCCATGTCAAGAGGAGAAAAATGTGCAAACGGCAAAAAACGGCAATTTTTGCAAACCTGTAACAGTATACTGTAGTGGACAAGCATTACTGAGGAGGAATCGTCATGAAGCTTCATTATTCAAAAGAAAACGAAAAACTCATCGTACATATTGCTGGCGAAATTGACCATCACACGGCGCAAAGTCTTCTCACATCCATCACCACGTTGTTAGACACGCAACATCCTTTATCTGTGGTGATTGATTTTTCAGGGATCACATTTATGGACTCATCTGGTATTGCCGTGGTGTTGAATTGCTACCGCCGCATGAAGGAATTGCGCGGCACATTGGAAATCATATCGGTTGCACCGCAAGCCAAGCGTGTACTTTCCACAGCAGGACTTGACAGATTGATGAGCATCACCTATCTACAACCAAACTAAACAATCCACACGATTTTGTCATCCATTGCATCTATTCTAAGGGAAAAAGGAGCATACAAATGAAAATATTGAATGAAATGAAGCTCACACTGCTCAGTCGTTCTGTGAATGAAAGTTTGGCGCGGACTGCCGCGGCGGCATTTGCGGCGCAGCTTGACCCCACACTTGATGAACTTGGCGATATCAAAACCGCCGTTTCAGAAGCTGTGACCAACTGCATTGTTCATGCGTACCCAAACGGCTTAGGGCGCATTAATCTTACCGCCAAAATTTTTGAAGGGAACATCATAGAAATCACAGTTAAGGACAGCGGCTGTGGCATTCCTGACATACATAAGGCACGTGAAGCCATGTACACAACAGGCGGCAATGAGCGGTCAGGCATGGGGTTTACGATTATGGAGAGTTTCATGGATACACTGCGGGTTCGGTCTGTGGCAGGACACGGCACAACCGTGGTCATGCGCCGTCGTTTGGCTTTACGCAGTGGTGGGAGGATGAGTGATTGAGCTCAACCATTGAATTGGTAAAAGCCGCGCGTGCAGGCGACAAGGAAGCGTATACACGCGTTGTGCAGGAAAACACAGGGCTTATTTGGAGCGTGGCGCGTCGTTACTTTGGACAAGGGGTCGATCCTGACGACCTATACCAGCTTGGTTGTCTTGGATTTTTGAAATCAGTTGAGGGCTTTGATGAGTCCTTTGGGACACAATTTTCCACGTATGCCGTTCCAAAAATTGCAGGTGAAATCCGCCGTTTTCTGCGTGACGACGGCATGGTCAAGGTGTCGAGAGGGCTCAAAGAGCGCGCACATAGCATACGTCAATCCCGCAGTGAATTAAACCAACGATTAGGACGCGAACCGACATTATCGGAAATCAGTGCACATTGTGGCATCAGTATTGAAGATATTGCCGCGGCTGAAATTGCAACAGCACCCACAGAATCGCTGCAATTTGAAACAGGAGACGACGGCAGTACGCTTGAATCTATGCTGGGTGTAGACAGTATGGAAGAAGCGATCACGGAAAGTCTGTCCTTACGACAAGCAATCGAGCTTCTTCCCGACCGAGAGAAAATGGTTGTCATGTTGCGCTTTTATAAAGGTATGACACAGGACAAAGCCGCGAAAGTCATTGGCATTTCCCAAGTACAAGTATCACGTCTTGAACGTTCCGCACTAAAAGCATTGCGACAAAAAATTCTTGGCGAATAGCATCCTATTCTTGTAGTGAGAACAGGATGCTACTGTTATGTAAAGGGTTATATTGAGACGGCTAAAAGACATATGCTTTCGTTGCCAATTGTAATACGAATCCCAGATAAAAATATACCATTATTTTTTTCTCCGGCTCGCCGGATTTGCGGCGATGCCGCAAGGGATTAGTATTGACGACATTTCAGCGACCATTGGTCGCCACACGCGCTGTGCGCGTGATAAAAGCATGACATGTTTTTATTTGAAATTAGTATAATACGAATTTGTGTTACTAATAAACGTCGTACTCGATTGCCAAATCGACATGATACGATGTGCTATTATGTGAATTTAGTTACCAAGACACATAAAAAGACACCTGCTTTACAGCAGGTGTCTTTAAGCACATTAATGTACTAGCCGTTCTCTCTCATGCGAGCGAAGCAATCGCTGCAATAGACAGGGCGGTCAGTTTTTGGCTCGAAGGGCACTTTAGCCTCTCCACCGCAAGATGCGCAGGTAGCGATGAAGAATTCACGTGGTGCTCTAGAAGCATTTTTGCGCGCGTCACGGCAGTTTTTGCAACGTTGTGGCTCATTCATGAAACCACGTTCTGCATAAAACTCTTGCTCGCCGGCTGTGAATACGAAACCTTCTCCGCATTCTTTGCATTTCAGTGTCTTGTCCTCGTACATTGGTTTATACCTCACTTTGACTTACTTGCCCCTTGGACGGATTTTCACCGACACCTCTTGACGCGCTCTGGATGATTAAGCTACACAGGGCATTATTATCGCGTTCAGCTTTCGCTGTTACCGCCTATTTGAGAATGCCCCTAAACCAGAAAACTTCAGCCATTGCAAAGAAGCAGTCGAGTGTTCCACAGATAAATCAGGGAGGCAGGGACAGGAAGAAGTGCTTTACACGCTCTTACAATACGTATTATACGTGCCTTAACCCAGTTTGTCAAGCGTTTTTACAAAAATATTCTTCTTTTTTATAAATATTTTTTGCATATTGACAAATTTCGTGAAATACAGCGTTTTTTTGGCTCAAATAAATGGGAATGCAGGGGCAATTTGTCAATGTCCCTTGCAGCCATTATAGCAAAAGACTGATACTCTATCAAAACATGCTTGCGCACAGCAAAACGACTAACATTTTCAAAAAAGCTGACGCCATAGTACTTTTTACACACCAAACACTGTCTGTTCAGCCATTAAACACGGTATCCCCAAATGTTCATAGGCACGTCTGGTGACACAACGCCCCCTTGGCGTCCTATTCAAAAACCCTCGCTGCATTAAAAAGGGTTCGTAAACATCCTCTAGGGTAACAGATTCTTCCCCTATTGTCGCCGCTAGCGTATCTAACCCGACAGGACCACCGCCAAAGTTCTCAATGATGCTAAGTAACATGCGCCTGTCTATCGCGTCTAGCCCGATTTGGTCAATCTCCAAGCGTCCTAATGCGTGGTCAGCCACTTCTTTTGTAATAACACCATGCGCACGTACCTGTGCAAAATCGCGCACACGTTTTAGAATACGATTGGCAATACGGGGTGTCCCACGAGAACGCGACGCAATCTCATGAGCGCCCTCTTTTTCGATGGCGATGCCCAAAATGGCAGCAGAACGGGTTACAATCCCTTGCAATTCCTCAGGCGTGTACAATTCCAACCGCTCAATCACACCAAAACGGTCACGCAATGGTGCGGTTAGCTGTCCTGCTCTCGTTGTCGCGCCTATTAACGTAAATTTTTTCAAATCGAGGCGAATCGACCGCGCCGAAGGTCCTTTGCCAAGGATGATATCCACCGCGTAGTCTTCCATAGCAGGATACAAAATCTCCTCCACCGAACGATTCAATCTATGAATTTCATCGACAAATAGTATGTCAAACTCGTCTAAATTCGTGAGTAGCGCCGCTAAATCTCCCGCTTTTTCAATCGCAGGACCTGACGTGATACGGATATTGACACCCATTTCATTTGCGATAACACCAGCTAACGTAGTTTTCCCTAACCCCGGGGGGCCATATAGCAGCACATGGTCAAGTGGCTCTTGCCGTAACTTAGCAGCCTCAATAAAGACGGTAAGGTTATCCTTGGCTTTCCGTTGTCCTGTATACTCACTCAGCAGGCGTGGACGCAGAGAGGTCTCCCCATCTTCATCCCGAAGCAATGTGGATGCTACAAGCCGTTCTTCGTTGCCATCATCAAAATCTATGCTCAAACCTATTGCCTCCTCCTGGCTACATCATGCGTTTTAGACCTGCTCGGATTAAATCCTCCACAGATAATGCTTCTACGTCCAAGCCCTGTGTGGCTTGCATGGCCTCCGTTTGGGAGTAGCCCAACACCATTAGTGCAGACTGCGCCTCTTGTACCTTACTGCCCATTTGTGGTACAAAGGCGGTGGTTGACGCGCCCGCTGTGGATAATTGTTCTCGGCTCATCTTATCTTTGAGTTCTAACAGAATACGTTGCGCTAGTTTTTTGCCGACACCGGCCGCCATCGTCAGTTGTTTTTCATCCCCTGAAATGACCGCCAAACTTAACCGTTCGGGGGTTGTCACAGATAAGATAGCCAATGCGGCTTTCGGTCCAACGCCTGAGATGCCCAGTAGTAGCTTAAAACAATTTAACTCCTGCAAATCGTAAAAACCAAACACATCGAAAATATCTTCTCGAATGTGCATAAAGGTATATAGCTTTACAGTCTCGCCAAGTTTTGATTGCGCCACAGTTTGCAAGGATGCGTGGCACGCATAGCCCACGCCACCCACATCCAACACCACCAAGCTTGGTTCTGTGTGGGCAACCGTCCCTTTCAAATAGTAAAACATCGAATTACCCTCCCCTTACCTGTGTTAAGATGGAATGCGCCGCTTGCGCATGACATAACGCCACTGCCAATGCGTCTGCCGCGTCGTCAGGACGCGGTATTTGCGACAATCCCAGCAGTTTTGCCGTCATTTCCATCACTTGTTTTTTTTCCGCCTTGCCGTAGCCAACCACTGCTTGTTTTACTTGCGATGGTGTATAGGACGTAATGGGGATGCCGCGTTGTGTTGCCGCTAACAAAACGACGCCACGCGCGTGAGCCACTTGAATACCTGTGGTGACATTCGTATTAAAGAACAATTCCTCGACCGCCATGCAGTCTGGTTTGATTAAGTCAAGCAAATCGTTCATATCAGCATAAATCTGCCCTAGCCGATGCTCAAGCGATTGCCCTGACGCCGTCCTAATAACGCCGTATCGCAAGGCTTTTTGCTGTTGCTTCTCTTTCTGAACAAATCCAAACCCAATAATGGCTACCCCAGGGTCGATGCCGCATACAATCATTGTTGCTGCCCTAACATGGCATTCACCGCATTGATCACCCCGTAACGTCCTGCTTCATAGGTCAAACCGCCTTGCAGGTACGCGGTAAAGGGCGGTCTCATAGGGGCGTCGCAACTCAGTTCAATCGAACCGCCTTGGATGAAGGTGCCTGCCGCCATAATCACAGGGCTATCATAGCCGGGCATGTCCCCTGGTTCTGGCACAGCAAATGCATCAACTGGCGACCCTGCTTGTATGCCGCGACAAAACGAGATGACGGCCTCGGCGTCATTAAAATGCAACATTTGTATGATATCGGCACGCACTGCATTCGGTGCAGGATCGGTCGTGTACCCTAGTTCTGTCAGTAATGCCGCCGCAAAACTAACCGTTTTCAAAGCTTGTGCCACCGTATGTGGCGCCATAAAAAGTCCTTGATAAAGTAGACGATTCTGCCCTAGAGAGCTACCGCATTCCGCCCCAATCCCTGGCGCGGTCAGGCGTTGCGCCGTCAACTGCACTAAATCAGCGCGCCCCGCTACATAGCCGCCCGTGGGGGCAAGTCCCCCGCCTGGATTTTTTATCAATGACCCCATCACAAGATCTGCGCCCACCATGCAAGGTTCAACGCTTGACACAAATTCGCAGTAACAATTGTCTACTAAAATGCAACAGGCAGAGTTTGCCGCGCGAATCACGCGTACTAATGCTGCCACTGTTTCAATTCCCAACGCAGGACGATCACTATACCCTCGTGAACGCTGGATGAGCACAGCTTTCACGCCCTGCACCGCCGTTTGTATGTTCGCATAATCGGGCGTGCCGTCACCTAACAACGCAACTTCACGATACAACACACCGAAATCAGAGAGCGCCGCGCCGTCTGTTGGCGTGCGTAACGGCGACCCGATCACACCATGCAATGTATCGTAGGGTGTGCCTGTCACAGACAGTAGCACATCATTCGGACGCAAAATACCGCAGAGCGCACAGGCTATCGTATGCGTGCCGCTGACAAACTGAACACGCATCAGCGCAGCTTCTGCGCCCATGATATCAGCCATACACTTTTCTAACACATCGCGTCCATGGTCGTTATACCCGTAGCCTGTTGTGCCTGCAAAACAGGCATCAGAGACCCGATGTTTCCGAAACGCCTCTAGCACACGAGCGGTGTTTATTTGCGAAATATTATCAAACTGCGCGTGTGTTTCCAGAAGTCC
Source organism: Oscillospiraceae bacterium (assembly GCA_031554075.1). Taxonomy (GTDB): domain Bacteria; phylum Bacillota; class Clostridia; order Oscillospirales; family UBA929; genus WRMG01. The sequence continues at coordinate 7,071 of JAVBKJ010000022.1, forward strand.
CGACGCGACTTTTGCCAGCAATTCACTAGATATCATAGCACTCTGCCGCCGATAATAGTTTGATGCCGCCTGCCTGTAGCACCTCACTAGCCTTTTCAATATCTTCCACACGCACAATGACATACGCATCGTCTTCTTTTCGTGTGATAAAAGCATAAATGTATTCCACAACAATATCGTGGGCGTACAGATTTTTGAGAATATTATGAAGCGCACCGGGTGTGTCAGACAAGTGGGCAGCCAACACTTTGGTTAATTTTGTGGTAAATCCTGCATTTTTAAGTGCTTCACAGGCCTTGTCGGGCTGTCTCACTATTAATCGCAAAATGCCAAAGTCAGTCGTATCTGCAATAGACAACGCTCGAATATCAATATTTTCCTTCGATAATACGTCTGTTATCTCGCTAAGACGACCTGCACGATTTTCAACAAAAACGGAAATCTGATGAATGAACATGTTGATACCTCCCTACATTATAGTAGCACGCGCTTATCGAGAACGCGTTTTGCCTTACCTTCACTGCGCGCAATTGTTTGCGGCGTGACCAACCGAATTTCTGCTGACAGTCCTAAGGTGCTTTCTATATCACGACGGATACGCCGTTCGATTTGCTCTAATCCGCG
>JAVBKJ010000114.1:0-10890 GCA_031554075.1 Oscillospiraceae bacterium
GGGCGCACCATGCAGCGGGATGGCAGTGTCATTGATGCGGCAACGTTATTTGATGCAACAGCGGACAAGGATAATCGCTTGCGTGGCTCTGCGTCTGCCTTGTTGGCAAAACGGCTACTTGTCAACTCTATTAGTATTTTGTTTGATTTGCTGGGGCGCGCGGGGCATCGCGGCTTGACAGCGGCGGTACTGCGCTATCTATCAGCGGCGTTTTACAAGGCATTCCGTATGCTGTATACAATGGTAGGGCAAAATCCCAATACATACTTTTCCGTCCCAGAATTGCTGTACTCTGCCGCAACTGACGCTGAAATGAGCCGTGCAGAATTGCAAATACGTGCGATTTTAACCGATACGGCGTGGCTTGGCGTTAGCGATGAAAAGGCGCCAGAACTGCCAGCAATATCGAATGACACCCTAAGCCGCGATTATCCCCAGCTGGTGCAATCACTCTTTAGCGTCCTGCACCAAGTGGGCGACAGAATGAAGCAGAAATAGCCGTTTTCCCCAGTGAAATACGTTACGAAACGCATTTTTATGCGGTTTTTATGTAATAGTGTGTCGGGGATAGAGTAGCACCCAAACATGATAGTGGAGCAATCGCGCCAAAACAATGTATTTGGGCTACAGCCTTCTAAAAAAGGGATTATGTGGGGCAATTTGCTTTTTTGGTAATTATGCAGAAATATGGATTGACAAGAGAGAGAATTGCGTATAAAATGGATAAGTGAATTACCAGATGGCGAAATAGAAAGTTTCACGGTGTAGCCGTTCTTATACATGATGTGTTGAGCTTGGATTCGAGTTTGTTTGAGTGTTGAGGGTGCCAGAATCTGTTTTGGTACAAGCTTTTTGTTTTGCCTCTATTTTTAATGGAGGTGACAGTTTTTTCATGCCAACTATAGTAGTTGTAATAATTTCCGTTATTGCCACGCTCATTGTCGGTGGGCCAGTCTTTTTTTTGTTAGGCAGCTCTTACCGTAAAAACGTTGCAGAAAAAGAAATTGGCAGTGCAGAGGAAGAGGCACGCCGCATTTTGAATGACGCGATGAAAAGCGCGGAAACAAAGATGCGCGAAGCCCTTGTAGAAGCCAAGGATGAAATCCACAAAAACCGTGTGGAATACGAACGTGAGACCAAAGAACGCAAAATCGAACTTCAAAAGCAAGAACGCCGCCTTGTCCAAAAAGAAGAAACCATTGACCGCAAGATGGACTCAATGGAGAAAAAAGACGAAACATTATCCCAGAAAATCAAAGATGCCGAAGCGATTAAGGAAGAAGCAGATCGCCTCAAACGCAGTCAAATTGAGGTGTTAGAGCGCATTTCCAAGTTTACGGAAGAAGAAGCGAAAGCGTACTTAATCCGCAATTTGGAAAGCGAAGTTACGCATGAAGCCGCCATGAAGATTAAAGAAATCGAATTGCGGTTGAAGGACGAAGCTGACCAGAAAGCACGTGAGTGTATTTCGTTGGCAATCCAAAAATGCGCCGCCGACCATGTGTCGGAAGCCACGGTGTCGGTTGTGCCGCTACCAAACGACGAAATGAAGGGTCGCATTATCGGTCGCGAGGGTCGCAATATTCGCACCCTTGAAACCCTAACGGGCGTTGACCTTATCATAGACGACACCCCTGAAGCAATTACACTATCAAGCTTTGACCCTGTCCGCCGTGAGGTGGCGCGTCTATCGCTTGAAAAGTTGATTGTTGACGGACGCATCCACCCAGCGCGGATCGAAGAAATGGTTGAGAAATCGCGTCGTGAAGTCGAAGTCATTATCAAGCAAGAAGGCGACCGTGCTACGTTTGAAACTGGCGTACATGGGCTACACCCTGAAATCGTAAAACTGCTAGGACGTCTACGCTACCGCACAAGCTATGGTCAAAATGTATTGCGCCACTCTATTGAGGTGGCACATTTGTCAGGGATTATGGCGGCGGAGCTTGGTGTTGATATTATGCTTGCCAAACGTGCGGGCTTGCTGCATGACCTAGGCAAAGCAGTTGACCATGAAGTCGAGGGGTCACACGTTACCATTGGTGTGGATTTGGCGCGTAAATATCGCGAAAATCAAGATGTAATTCATGCTATTCATGCACATCACGGCGATGTTGACGCGAAAACCGTTGTTGCCTGTCTTGTGCAGGCGGCGGACGCAATCTCGGCGGCGCGCCCAGGTGCCAGACGTGAAAACTTGGAAAACTATATTAAACGTCTGGAAAAACTTGAAGATTTGGCCAATAGTTTCCCCGGCGTAGAGCGTAGCTTTGCCATACAGGCAGGTCGCGAAATTCGCATTATGGTCAAGCCTGAGATTATCAATGACGACCAAATGATTTTACTATCACGCGATTTGTCGAAGAAAATTGAGCAAGACCTTGAGTACCCAGGTCAGATTAAAGTGCATCTCATCCGCGAAACAAGGCATATTGAATACGCGAAGTAATAACTGACGTTTCCTATACACTTATAATGCGATAACGCATCGGAATACAAACTAACAAAGCGGATTGACGTTGTCAATCCGCTTCAACTTTGAAAATGGGGGCGTCTATGAACATTTTGACGATTGGGGACGTCTGTGGCGAGGGTGGCATAAAGATGGTGGAGCGCCACCTGCGTACGCTCAAACAGCAACACGCCATCGACATCTGCGTGGTTAATGGCGAAAATGCGGCGGTGATGGGCATTTTGCCCCAGCAGGCGACAAGGCTTTTCACAGCGGGGGCAGATGTTGTCACCTTAGGCAATCACACATGGCACAAGCGAGATATCGCGCCAGCCATGGATAATTTTCCGCAATTGGTGCGTCCGTACAACTATCCTGCGCCGTTGCCTGGGGTGGGCTATTGCATCGTGCATAGTGCGTCAGGGCAACGCGTCTGTGTTGTGAGCCTGATTGGTCGCTGTATGATGAACGACGTGTCGTCTGAAAATCCCTTTTGGGCGATGGAGCGACTGTTCAAAGCGGTCCAAGCGGATATATTTGTGGTCGATTTTCATGGAGAAGCGACGTCAGAAAAGCTGGCGATGGCGTATCATCTTGACGGACGGGCGTCTGTACTATTTGGCACCCATACGCATGTACCAACAGCTGATGAGCAAATTTTTCCCAATGGGTTAGGGTACATCACAGATGTCGGCATGACAGGCCCGATTGATTCCGTGTTAGGGATACGCCCAGAACTATCCCTTAACCACTTTCTTGGTGGCGTGCCGATTCGATTTGAACCGCCAGATACACAGTCTGCTTGCAAACTACAAGGCGCTGTGTTTAGTGTTGACGACAAGTCCCACCACTGTATTGATGTCCTGCGTCTTGACATCAGATAATACTTCGCTTGACAAATAGTAACCGCCGTACGAAACATCGTACGGCGGTTACTATTTATGCTAACAAGCGCTGATTATTCGGTAACTTTTACAGTAATGGATACTTTCTTACCGTTTTCAGAGACGACATATATTGAGGTCGAGCCGACAGCCACAGCGGTAATATTGCCACTAGCATCCACAGAGGCAATACCGGGGTTTTTAGAGGAGTAGGTCAATGTGCGCACGGTGGCTGTATCGGGATAGGCAGCAGCCCCAGAAGCAGTGGATTGTCCCGCTTTTAGGATAAGGCGTTTACTGCCGACAGTAATTTTCGTGACAGGGATAACACCATTTACGACAACAGAGGCGGTCTTGCCGCCTGCGGCGGTACAGGTAATCGTCGTTGTGCCTGTTGCTAAGACTTTCACAGACCCAGTTTTGGTGACAGTCGCGACAGCAGGGTCACTAGAAGTCCAAGTCATCACCTTTGAAATGTTCTTCACTTTATCAATCGTAGCTTTTACAGATAAAGAACGTTTGACAGCAACATTTTGCGGCGTCAGCTTATTCAAAGTAAGGACATTTGTATTATACTTCACCGAAACGGAGAACGTTGCCTGTTTCTTATCACTCTCGGCAATGGCGTAAATTGTTGCGCTACCAGGGGCAACCGTCGTTACAACACCTGCTTGGTCAACTGTGGCGACCGCTGGTTTGGAAGAAACCCACTTGACATCCGTGTAGGTGGCATCCGCAGGTTCAACTTTTGAAACAAGTGTGCAACTAGTGGGATTTGTATTATCTTGATTAAGTGTCAATTCCGTTTTGCGCAATTTCAGTGTGGCATCCCCTTGCAAATTGACAAACACTTTTTTAATGGGGCTCTTACCAAACACATGGAAAATTTGAAAACGTGACGCATCTGTGGCATCATATACGAGGACGCGATACTCGCCAATCGTTGACATGGTTAGCTTCGCGCGGTTCGTGGTGGGGACAAAGCCAACAGCTGTTGTCGATTCCGTTGCAATCATGTCATCAACGGTCATAGAAACGACATCGCTTAACTTAAATACTTTCCAAACCAAGTCTTTTGAGTTCGCGCCTTCAATGCCAGAGGTGAGAGTGGTGTATTTACCACTGTCCACGTACACATCGGCTTTAGAAGAAACAGTGACCACAATTTTGGCGGTGGCAAACTTCTCGGCGGTGGGTGCTTTATCAACCGCAGTGGCAACCAAGGTCACCTTACCGGGTTTTAGCGCTTTAATTTGACCGTTTTCAAAGATAGCAACAGGACCTGCGCTGCCGTCTAACACCTCTTCGGCTTCTGAAGTCCAAACAAGGTCAGATACATAGGCAGTGGAAGGCGTTGTTGTGATTTTAAGTGGATAGACTGAGCCCAGACCCAGCGAAACGCCGGCGGCACTAAGCTTAATGCCTGTTAAGTAGTCAGCCTTGACAGTAACAGAGCAGGTGGCAAACACAGAAGGGTCAGATTTACTTGTGGCGGTAATGATAACAGGCACATCAGTGGGTTTCATGCCCTTCACAACCCCAAGGGAGGTAACAGAGGCAAGCGTCTCGTCACTCGTAGTCCAAATCAGTGTTTTATCAGACGCATTTGCCGTTACAGTGGCAACCAACGTCACAGTTTGATTTGTTTTAATGTCAAGGGTTGTCTTGTTAAGCGTAATGGATTCCACAGGATTCGGTTTTACGGTCACAGAGCAGATTTCAGTCGCACCGCCAAGCTTCGCTGTAGCAATAATCTGGCAGCTACCTGCCTTTAGAAAGCGGACAGCCCCCGAGCTATTGACAGTGGCAATGGTGGCATCGGAGCTAGACCAAGTGATTTCGGCATCGGGCACAGCCAAGGCGGCAACATAAGGGGTCGCCAACAATTGGGCTGTTTCGCCAATGGTCATATCATCAAAAGAGGTTTTGTTTAGTTCTATGCGTGTGGGGCGTTGCAAATCAGTTTGGGTAACCAGTAGTTTAATACAAGCGTTAGAGGCGGCAGTAGCGGAAATATCGGACCAACTTATCGCGTCCTTGGACGTGTAGCTTTGTTCGGCCTTCACACTGGCCACAAAACCTGTCGCAGTAATCTCTGTTGGCACAGAGACAGCCCCAGCAGCGGTCATTTCCACAGCAACCACAAACTTTGTGCCAGCAGCACCCAAGCTAGTCGTGGGGATTTTAACCGTGTAATACCCGGCATCTTCGGCAACGCCTCCGCCCACAGCGGCAGGCAGATTTGATAGCGCGTCTGTGATGGTGGTCGTGACAGGGGCGACAAATAAACGATAGCTTGTGTTAGGTTGTGCCACAGCAAACGAAATGGCGTGACCCTCTTGGTTTGCCTTTGTTACCGTGTAGACGTTCGCGGCAGTGACAGTGGACGCGCTGTACGCGATGGTGCTTGATGCGCCAAAAACGTCATGCTCATAGGTGTAGTCAAATTTTTCTGTATTAGTATTAAAGGCACCAGACAGCGCAAAGCCCTGTTGACAGAGATAACGGTCTTGATACGAGAGATAGAAGTAGCCGTCCTCACTAAAGGTGTCGCCCCAAGCGGTACGAACGATAAACGCACCAGGCTGTGTGGGCTTGTTATTTAAGTTTTCACTATAATCGCTAAAGTCGTAATTATCATCCCAACCAACAATAGAAATAGCAAGACTCAGCGACGCGTTAGCGTTAGCATTGTCAGACTTATAGGAATACGAGGTCATTTCCTTGCCGTTCCAATAGCCGCTGAGTTGGGGATTTGTCGTCGTCGTCTTATTCAAGGCGATAAAACCAGTAACAGCACCGTACTCCGCAACGTACTCTTTAATCATATCCACGCTTTTCTCACGTTCAGCCAAATCGGTGGATTTGAACAAAGGCACATCAGGCAAATAGTGTACATCAGCAATGCGGTATGGGGTGGTAACAGCAGAGGTAAGCGAAGCGGTACGAACGCCAGAGGACGCCTTATAAGGGTCGGTCGATTCTAGGGCAAGACCGCCCATGTTGCCGCGCATTAAGAAGGCAGCAATCGCCGCACGACGATTGGAACTCAGAGACAACGCGGCGTTGTAGGCTTGTGAAAAGCCAGCGGTATTGCCGCCGTTACTAGACATCGCATAGCGCATGTACTGCGGAGACAAAGAAACAGTATCACTTGTCGCGTTTTTAACGGCAAGTTCAGCCGCCGCCATCGTGGCAAACGCATAGCTTACATCATCTGTGCCTTGATTGCGTATTGTTGGCAGTGTGGCACGCACATCCATCACATCATCTGTAGGCGCCGCCGCAAACGATGGCGCGGCAACCGTCATGGTTAGCAGGATTGCGATTGCGACTGCTGAAAAACGTTTCATAAACATGACAAACCCTCCATGCTAAAAATAAATCCATATACACATATATCGTTGCTTCCGTCGGTAACTTAAATGAAATTGTGGAAGATATATCTTAAGTTTACACCAGTGTCTAACGATACTACGTAATTGAGCACTATATACAATACAGTATACGTCATGAAGCAGATTTTAGCAAGCAGATTTGCGCAAACGATAGGAAAAATTTTCATATCGCACAAACGTCGCCGTTCTATGCTTTGGGGGGTACTAATGCCCATGACGACCCATGTAATACCAACAGATTGCAAAAACGCCAAGTTTCCCATACATTGGGCAATGTAAAGGCGACAAGTGGCGATGTCAACACATCCTAGTTATATAGCAAATATTGAAACATCATAATAAAATGGCTAGCACTCCCCAAAAGCACTAACACATGAAAGTACTCATGAAAGCCAAACCGTGGCGCATGTTTGCCAGGCCACTTCAGGGCGTACAGCACCGCCCCTGTTGTGTAAAACACGCCGCCAGCCAACAGCCATACAATAGCGCCCACAGGCATGGTCTGGGTCATTGGGTAAAAAGCGACAACTGCCATCCAACCCATGACAACATAGCTACCAGCAGATAGCCAACGTGGGGCGGTCATCCAAACATTTTTGAAGATAATACCAGCAATCGCCAAGCCCCACAGCACGCCGAACATGCTCCAACCCCAAGCACCACGCAACGGCAATAGACAAATGGGGGTATACACACCTGCAATAAACACATAAATCATCGTGTGGTCAAGGCGGCGCAATATCGCGCGTCCTTTGGGGGGCAGTCGCAAACTGTGATAAAATGCGCTCGCGGCATACAGCCCCGTCATACAGGTGCCATAAATAGAAAATCCGACGACATGCCAAACAGTACCAACCTTCGCCGCCATCACGACAAGAAGCACAAGCCCAGCAATACTTAAGCCCAACCCAATAAAATGCGTCAACGCGGAATAAAAGCGCAAGGCGTCATTGGGGGTGCGGTCGTGTTCGCCGCGCAGACGCCGTTTGGTGGACTCAACTCCAGATTGCAGCGCGTTCGTGAGGTCCTCCACCCGCTCAAGGTCCGCGTCATCGGGGGGTAACATAGACATAGTAACTCCGTTTCTCCGCGCTGACTAACAAGGCACACGCCGCGCGGTAACGTGGTGTACAGACATATATTCGGAAATGCAAAAAGACAGGCATATGAGGCAATCTCATGCACCTGTCTCGTGTTTTGTCGTATCGGTTACAGCGCGGATTTTACCTTATCCACAATGGCGGCAAAGGTATCTTTGTCATAAATCGCCATCTCAGACAGCACTTTACGATTCAGGGTTATGTCTAGCTTTTTCAAACCATACATAAAGCGAGAATAGTTAAGGTCGTACTGCTTCACAGCAGCGGAAATACGCGTAATCCACAAGCGGCGGAAATCACGTTTCTTCAAACGGCGACCCACATACGCGTAGGTCAAGGATTTCATAATCGCTTGATTAGCGGTGCGGAAATGCTTAGATTTCGCACCCCAATAGCCCTTAGCGAGCTTTAATACTTTGCGTCTTCTGTGGCGCGTTGTTGTGGCGCCTTTAATTCGAGCCATTCTAAAAACCTCCTAGGTATCGGGGTTCTAGCACCCCTAATGTGAGGGCGCAAGCGCGCCAAAGGTGGGATCGCGTTTGCCTACATGTAAGGAATTAAAATTTTGATGTTGGCCTCGTTTGTCTTATCGGCAATAGCACCTTGACGCAGACCGCGCTTCCGCTTGGTGGATTTCTTATTTAGGATGTGGCTCTTGTTAGCATGATGACGCTTGACTTTGCCAGACGCGGTCAGCTTAAAGCGCTTCTTCGCGCCGCTATGTGTTTTAATCTTAGGCATGGTCTTGTACTCCTTCCAACAATTGCTTGAGATGGGATGGCAGGGTTAGGGCTTTGGTGCGACTTTTGGTGCTAAAAACATAGCCATATTGCGACCCTCCAGCTTAGGAGGACGCTCAACGGAGGCGACAGTCTCACAGCCCTCAGCAAACTTCACCATTTGCTGTTGACCAATCTGCGTGTGCGCCATTTCACGCCCGCGGAAACGAATGGAAACCTTGACCTTGTTTCCGTCCTGCAAAAATTTAACTGCATTTTTAAGCTTAAAGTTAAAATCATGAATATCAATGCCGGGGGAGAGGCGAACCTCTTTTATCTCGACAATATGCTGATTCTTCTTTGCTTCTTTTTCCTTCTTGGCTTGCTCAAACCTAAATTTACCGTAATCCATGATGCGGCAAACAGGTGGCGCAGCCGTGGGCGCAATTTTGACTAAATCTAATTCACGCTCGGCAGAAATACGCAGGGCTTCAGTCGTTGAGACGACGCCCAATTGTGACCCATCTGCGTCAATCAGACGCACTTCACGGTCGCGAATTTCTTCATTGATTTGATGAGACATGTTGCTAATGCGGAAACACCTCCAAAAATCACCTACAGGGGCATACAACAAAAAAGCGCGGCAAACCCCGCGCATACATTCAAAACGCCTACTCAGCACTTCGACAATGTCAACCTGATGGCAAATGCTACAGGTGAGGGCGGGCCCTACTTCTTTCCTTAGCAGTATAACAAAACAAAAAGGGGATGTCAAGGGGTGCGTTGCAAATTTCTACGAAATCTACACATTATACTAATTCTTGATAAACCAAAAACGTTGTTGGGCAACCAAAACTCACCCAACAACGTTTTTGTTATGATACACTAAACCTTGAGACTATGATTTGTCACTGAACAATTTAAGTCTATCAACACACCAGGTAATAGCTGGCAGATTTGCCGGTGCAGTGCCGTGCATTGGTCTGTTGCCGAACGAGTTTTTAGCTCGATCACAAGCGTAGCACGCTGGGGGTCTTGTTGCTCGAGCTGACAACAATTGATACTCGGATACCCTGCCGCCGCTAACGCAACGACGCGGCTGGGCACCAGTCTGCCGTCGGGTGCTGTGTACAGTGTATGCTTGGTACCTGTTAGCCCCACAAGCCGCTTGCCTGTGCGTCCGCATTCGCAAGGGGCGTCCACCAGAGCCGCCTTGTCGCCTGTTAAAAACCGCAGACGCGGCATGGCGTAGTTATGCAGATTTGTCACCGCCACTTGCCCCTCTTGCCCCATTGGCAACAATTTGCCAGAACCGTCCACAATATCAATGATGACATTGTCCTCACAGATATGCAATCCGCCTTGGGGACAATCGCAGGCAAGCATCCCATCATCAGAGGTGCTGTAGACATTATACACAGGTACGCCAAACACCGATGCAATCTGCTGTTTTTCAGCAGGGGTCAAGGTTTCGCCGCTGCAAAGTACTGCTTTACAAGTCGTGCGGAACGGTGTGTGCGCCGCTTCAATCATGGTGGCAATAGCTGATAAAACAGAGGGAGAGCCAATGCAGTACGCAAGCTCAGGTTTTTTTAGTGTCTCCACCAGTGCGGACAGCTTGGCAGGCTGAATGGCAGCGCCTAACGGGTACAGCACATTTTTGCTAAACGCTTGTTTGCCGCGCCATGCCCATTCCTTAGCAAAAAAGGTAGAGGGCAAATGCCCACGCAGCTCCACATGGGCCGCCATCATATCAATCCCAAGACGTGACAACATACTGTCGCTGGCGGCCTCGTCGTAGCTCCACGCGGTTTTGGTGCGCAGGTAGCTATAGCCCGCTGTTAGCTGGCTGGCAGGTGTTGCCAATTGACGCGGCGTCACGTGCTGGTGTCTGTAAGCGTCTGGGTTTTTACGAAAATTCGGGCGTGCTAAAGGCGGGATTTCGCGCAACACTGACATAGGTTGCGTGCGCGCATGATGCCGCAATGACCGATAGGGGCGATAGGCCTCCACACTTTCAAAGCATTCTTCTAACAGCAGGCGCAACAAATTCTCCTGCAACGCCAACTGCTCCTCAGGGGTTACGTGCATCGCCGCCGCCACTGCGTGACGCGCGCTGCGAAGTGAGTAACCAGCGAGTAGGTCGCGTGCAGGGATAAGCCCGTTTGTTATCCAAAATTTCATAGCGTCCATTCAAAATCCCTCAATATGCGATGTATTGCCAACGTGTGGTGAAATCTTCGAGCTTCACAACGTATATGGTATATCAGCGCAATTCTTGCTCATCAAGCGTTAGGCTAAAGCTAGGTAAAAAGTGGGTCATAAAATAATCAAGCT
>JAVBKJ010000002.1:0-9655 GCA_031554075.1 Oscillospiraceae bacterium
TATCGTCTCAGCACGGCAACCAAACGCGTCAACCATGGCGCTGACTGTTTTGGAAACGATTTTCGCCGCTGTGCCGCGCCACCCTGCGTGAACAGCCCCGATAGCACGTTTGAGGGGGTCATAGAGGAGAATCGGCACGCAGTCTGCCCAAAACACAGTAAGGGTTACATCAGGACTGTTTGTGATGAGGCTGTCACATGTCCAACGAGAGGGAAAGGTAAAGCCGCTGCCGCGGTGTTCTGGTAGCACATGCTGTACAACATCGCCATGCACCTGTTTGGCAAACACCAAACTTTCGGGAGAAACCCCGATGGCATTCGTAAAACGGTGATAGTTTTCCCGAATATCGTCTATGTTATCTAAGGTAGACGAGCCGAGGTTCAGCGTGTCAAACGGTGGCGCGGATATCCCGCCATTGCGTGTGGCAAACCCATGTGGTATATCCTTTAATAGGGGACTGCGATAATGTGGGACAGCTTGCGTCCAAAGCTCCATGTGGTAGCCTCCTTTCATGCTGGCATCTGTGATAGTATCAATCCTATCAAATTATGACCCTAAAAGCAAGGTGGCAGCCATAAAAAGGTTTAATAGGAACACGGTGTGGTAATACTAACAGCAAATGATTTGTCGAGGTGACTACATGAAAGCTGTTGTATTAGCAGGGGGCGAGGGGACACGCTTGCGCCCGTTATCCATTTACACACCCAAACCGATGGTGACCTTTATGGGCAAACCTGTGCTCGAACACACCATAGCACACTTACAGCGCCATGGCATTACACAAGTTATCACAACACTGCAAACCTTGCCGCATGTGGTAACGGACTACTTTGGCAACGGGGCGTCATGGGGCATCCCTATGACGCATAATATCGAAACCACACCGCTAGGAACGGCAGGCGCGGTGAAGGGCTGTGTCGCCCAATTAGGAGACGAACCCTTTGTTGTCATCTCGGGTGACGGCGTTTGTGACTTTGACTTACGCGCGGCGTTACAGTTCCATACGGACAATGACGCGGCGGTCACCGTGGTGCTTCACAAGGCGACCGATTTGCGCGCCTATGGGTTAGTGATGACAGAGCCAACAGGGCGTATTACCCGTTTTATCGAGAAGCCGTCATGGGGTCAGGTCTTTTGCGACACAGTCAATACAGGTATCTATATTATCAATCCGCGTGTTTTATCGCAAATACCAGAGGGTACTTCCTACGATTTTGCCAAGGATTTATTTCCGCAAATGCTGGCAACAGGGCAGGCACTGTATGGCTACGTTGCCAGCGGTTATTGGTGTGACATCGGCGACACAAATGCCTATCTCCAATGCGCCTTTGATGTGTTAGACGGCAAATTGCACTTAGCGCTTGTCAGCCCTCGTATGGGGCAGGGGGTATGGGCAGCCTCGCCTATACCCGACAGTGTGCAAATCATACCCCCGTGTTACATCGGGGCAGGCGTGACAATATCGGCAGGCGCGCGAATCGGTCCATATGCGATTATCGACGACGCCACAGACGTCGGCGCAGAAGCCATTGTCGAGCGGAGTTACCTACAAGGGGTCACTGTGGGCGCAAAAGCGGAGGTCAGCGGCGCTATCGTTTGCCGCGGCACACGCATTGGGGTCGGTGCGACGCTTCGGGAAGGCAGTGTGATAGGGGAGGGTGTGCAAATCGGTGCCTATGCCCAATTGCAGGACAACACACGTATTTGGCCCAACAAGGAAATAGAAGCTGGCGCACGCGTGAGCGGCAGTATTGCGACAGGGGCGCAACGGCGCACGGCTGTCTTTGACGGGCAAGGTAGCATGGAAGGACAGCCCAATGTCGATTTAACCCCAGATTTCGTCTTGCGATTGGGTGCGGCCGTCGGTGCTGTCTCAAAAGGTGACGTGTCGATAAGTTGGCAGGGGGGCGACGCGGCGCGTATGCTGTCGTTCGTCTTAGAGGCTGGTGTGACAGCGGCAGGACGTGCCGTCGTGCGGCAAGACACGACATTTCCAGCGGCGGCGGCGTTTGTTGCCTCTGTGTACCACTTTGACACAACGATATTTGTCTCGCAATGGGGCGAAACGATAAAACTCCACTTTTACGGCAGTGACGGGTTGCCCATAGAACGTGGCATCGAGCAAAAATTAGAAGCGGTTGTGGCACGCGGTGAAGTGACCTATCGAGAGGCGCGCGCTGTTGGTGCTTCGCAGCATATTACAGGTATGAACGCGCTGTACGAGATGGCGGCAGGGGAGCTGCCTGAATGGTATACCCCTAAAAGCACCGTATCTGTCGGTGTCGAAGGCGGCGGTGCGTCACAGCAAGCGTTGTACCACAGCTTACTGACAACCCCTTGTCAAGTGCATAGTGGCGGACGTCCCTTGTTTCGGATTGACCCCCAAGGTTTCACTGTCAGTGCGATTGACGAAACCGAGCGGGATATCCCCCATGCGCGCCTGTTGGCCATCCTGTGTCTATTTGAAGCAAATCACGGGAATGCGACACTCGCCGTGCCATACGCCGCGCCAGCGCAACTGGACAGCATGAGCCATGTCAATATTCGACGTGTAGGACGAGACGCGGACGCCCGCAAGCTACTAGCGTCACAACCTTACATGCGTGACGGCTTATTCCTACTCACACGCATAACAGCGGCACTGGCCACCACAGGGCAAACGCTGTCCGCGCTGAATGACGCATTACCCCCTTTCGTTTTGCACAGTATCGAAATACCGCTGCAAAACGACCGCGGTGCTGTCATGCGCGCCCTAGCAGACAGCTGTGATACGGCGGAACTGGTAGAGGGCATCCGCACCCCACTCCGTGACGGCTGGGTGCATGTAACGCCACTCGCAGGACGCCGCGCATTACGTATCACTGCGGAAGGCGCCACTGTCGAAATCGCCACCGAACTTTGCTTTGACTTCCGCGCCCGCGCCCTCACCGCCGACCGTACTTTTCTTTTTGGAGAAAAAGAAAAGTAGGCAAAAGAAAAACACACAACGCTGATGCGTCATGACAAACTCGCCATTAAAAACGTAAACCACAAAGAAATATACTTCTCAATTTTTTCAAAAGTAGGGCGGTCATACGCCGCCCTACAGCCCTCCTCTATCGCCTTTTACTATTTTTCTACCGCTGATAACAAAGGGGTTGCAACTATGTCGTAATAGTGGTATACTATAAAAGTTATGAAGCGCGCGGAGCTATTTGCAGCTCGGCGGCACGGTTATTTCGCATGTTATCCTGTGTCAGAAACAGCTTGTTTCACACATAGGGGGTATGTACCCCTTTGTTTTGTTGCGTGTAACTACATACCAAAACCCGTTCGACGGGATTATTATATTTATTTTAGGAGACTCAAACATGGCAGAAAAACTCAAAATTATTCCTCTTGGAGGCCTCGGCGAAATTGGCAAAAATCTAACTGTTTACGAAAGCGGTAACGATATCCTCATTGTTGACTGCGGATTATCGTTCCCTGATGGCGATATGCTCGGCATTGACTTGGTAATCCCCGATTTTACCTATCTTGTCAATAATCGTAACCGTGTTCGCGGTATCGCCATAACACATGGTCACGAGGACCATATCGGTGCTGTTAGCTTTCTATTGCGTGAGATTGCGGCACCTGTTTACGCTACGCCGCTGACGGCAGGGCTGATTAAGCTAAAACTTGAGGAAGCAGGCTTGCTTGCTTCCAGTGACGTACGTGTTATCAAAGCAGGAGAAAGCTTTACGGCTGGCTGCTTTGGTGTCGAATTTATCCGTGTCAATCACTCTATTGCTGACGCTGTGTCGATGGCGATTACCACGCCCCAAGGTGTGTGTATCCACACAGGCGACTTTAAGATTGACTCAACCCCTGTTGCTGGCGACGTCATCGATTTGGCTCGATTTGGCGAATTAGGCAAACAAGGCGTGCTGGCACTCCTGCCAGACTCAACGAATGTCGAACGTCCTGGGTACGCGATGAGCGAACGCAAGGTCGGCGAATCGCTTGAGCCGCTGTTTCGTAATTGTGACAGCCGCATCATTGTCACGACCTTTGCCTCTAATGTCCATCGTTTGCAACAAATTATTGATGTGGCGGCACGCCACAAACGCCGTGTGGCAATCACAGGACGCAGTATGGAAAACATTATGCGCGTTTCTACCGAACTTGGTTATATGAATGTGCCAGATGGCGTACTGGTCGAGCTGTCGCAGCTGCGGACAGTGCCTGCCAACAAGCTGGTTATTATTACCACAGGCAGCCAAGGCGAGCCTATGTCGGCGCTGTCGCGTATGGCGTTCTCGGCGCATAAGCAAGTGGAAATTCAATCGGGCGACAAGGTTATTATGTCTGCCTCGCCCATTCCCGGTAACGAAAAAATGGTGTTCAAGGTCGTTAATGAGCTGATTCGTAAGGGCTGTGAGGTCGTCTATGAAAAGTTGGCAGAGGTTCACGTCTCGGGTCATGCCTGCCAAGAAGAACTCAAAATCATGATGGCACTTACGAAGCCAAAGTACTTTATCCCTGTGCATGGTGAATACCGTCACCTGAAAGCGCACGCCGCTTTGGCGCGTACTTGTGGGATTGACGCTAAGAATATTTTTATTAGCGATATTGGGCGCGTGCTTGAAATCTCTGCCAAGGGCGTCAAGCACACGGCAACTGTCCCTGCTGGTCGTACCCTCGTGGACGGCTTGGGTGTTGGCGATGTCGGCAGTGTTGTGCTGCGCGACCGCAAGCATCTCTCCTCAGACGGCTTGGTCGTCGTTGTTGTGTCCTTGGACAGCGAGGATGGTTCTGTTATTGCTGGCCCTGATATCGTTACCCGCGGCTTTGTGTACGTGAAAGAGTCTGATGAATTGTTAGAAACCTTGCGTAAGATGGCGTCGCAGTCGATACAGCGCAACCGCGATATGGGCATTTCGGATTGGACACAGATAAAAAGTTCGATTCGCACAGTGCTTAGTGAGTACCTCTACAAAACCACGAAACGCGGGCCTATGATTTTGCCTGTTATCATGGAAATTTAGTGTTGTGTTTAACCGCCCCTTTTGTGAGGGGCGGTTCTGAGCTACATACGGCACCAATAAAGCATACCACCAATAATATAATGAAAAGGGGACTACTATTATGTCAGCAGAAATTCTATTTTCGTCCGTGAAATTTACCCGATTTGACCCAGATGTCACACTGCCTGCCAAATTCGGACGTCTTTTAGACAATCTGAACCTCGAGTCCACAATCAAGGGAAAAACAGTGGCCATTAAAATGCACCTAGGGCGCAACATTGGCTACTCGACCATACACCCCATTTACGTAAAGCTACTGGTAGACAAGCTTAAAACCTATGCGCCTGAACGTATGTTTATCACAGACCAAGAAGTGGCTGGTGCGTGCAATCGTGGCTATTCACAAGAACATCTTGGCGTACCTGTTGTGGACGCGTGCGGTGCCACAGAACGCTACGCTTACGAAAAGTCGGTGGACTTCAAATCGTTTCAAAATTTAGGGGTAGCAGGGCATATTCATGATGCAGATGTCATGATTGACCTCTCACATGTGAAGGGTCATGGTTGCTGTGGCTTCGGCGGCGCTGTGAAAAACATTGCCATGGGCTGTGTCACACAGCGTACACGGCAGCAAATTCATGCGCTTGAAGGCGGCATTTTGTGGGATGCAGACAAATGCACCCATTGCGAACAATGCGTTGTCAACTGTAACCACAACGCCAACAGCTTTCAAGAGGGACAGTACAAGATGAATTTCCACGCTTGCACGTTCTGCCAACACTGCGTTAAAGTGTGCCCGACAAATGCGCTAACGATGACAGCGGATAACTACGAAGACTTTCAAACGGGCATGGCATTGGCCACAAAGGGCGTGCTTGATACTTTTGCCCCAGAACAAGTTATATACATAAATTTCCTTACCCACATCACCATTCTATGTGATTGTTGGGGCTTCACAACGCCAGCCTTGGTGCCTGATATTGGCATTATGGCGGGGCGCGACATTGTCGCCATCGAAAAAGCGAGTTTGGATGCGATCAAGGTAGAAAACCTAAACCGTGACGGTTTGACACAGGGCATGGAGCTGTCTGGCAAAGGACATCTATTTGAACAAATTCACGGTAAAAATCCGTTTATCCAACTCGACAGAATGGTGGAGCTTGGTGTAGGGCAACTGGCGTATCACGTTAAAGAAATCGAGTAGTCGCGCTTGAATTGAGGTGTTTGTTTGACTTCTAGCATTCGTAGAGAATCAGGATTTTATAGAAATTTAATCACACTATCTGTCCCCATTATTATGCAAAACGTTATCAACAGTGCGCTTGCGCTTACTGATATATTTATGGTTGGCACGTTGGGGGAACAACAGCTGTCAGCCGTCACCCTTGCCAACAACATTTTCTTTGTGTTGATGCTTATCACCTTTGGTATCCAAAGTGGTTCAGGCATACTTATCAGCCAGTACTGGGGACGCGGCGACACACATACAATCAATCGCGTTATCGGCGTGGGGCTAATGTTGTCCGCTGCGATTTCTGGGTTGTTCGTTAGCGTTGTCATGTTGTTTCCACGGCAGATTATGTCCCTTACCACCTCCGAAACAGCGCTGATTGGCATCGGGGTTGAGTACTTGGTGACGATTGCCCCCGCGTTTTTGTTTAATGCGGTCGCTATGTTATTGTTGGGGGCGCACCGTAGTATCGAAAACGCGCGTATTGGGCTGCTTGTGCTGACGTTCTCCATGTGTATCAACACATTGTTAAATTACATGCTCATCTTTGGGGTGTGGGGTGCGCCTGCCATGGGGGTGCGTGGTTCTGCCACGGCAACACTCATTGCGCGCGTTCTGGAGCTTGTGTTGACGATTATATATGTCAGCAGAAACAAGCGACTGCCCATGCATCTTTCCTTGATTTTCAAACCAGGGATTGTCATTTTTCGTGATTTTATAAAGTATTCCATGCCTGTGGTGATCAATGAGACATTGTGGGGATTTGGCTTTACCATGTATCCCTTGATTGTCGGACATATGGCAAATGCCACTTCAGACGTGGCGTCCTACAGCATTGCACTCTCCACCGACCGTATCTTTGCGTCTCTCTTTTTGGGGGTTGGCAGTGCCGTAGGCATTATTCTGGGGAAAACATTGGGGCAGAACCGCCCCCCCGAGGAAGTCTATGATTTGTCCAAACTGCTGCTAAAGGTCACGGTGTTTGTGTCCATCGGGGCGGCGGCGTTACTCGCCTTACTGTCTACGTTTGTGTTTGTGCCGCATCTATTCCCCCTGTTTCGCGATATGACCCCCGAAACAGAACACACCACATGGCTCTTGCTCATGATTTGTTCTGTGAACATGATTGTAAGGTCGCTCAACTTTACCATTATCGTGGGTGTTTTGCGCGGTGGCGGCGACACAAAGGCGGCGGCCATTATCGACATTGTGTTCCTGTACGGGGTTGGGTTGCCGCTGGCGTATACGTTTGGGCTATTGCTAGAGTGGGGCGTAATGTTCATCTTTGTGGCGGTATTTATCGAGGAAGCAGGCAAAGCCGTGGCGAGTGTCCTACGATTGCGAAAACGCCGCTGGATTGTGAACATAACGCAAACGCTTGACTAGCGCGTTGCGACACGTTACAGGCGGTTTGAGGGCGGAAATGGATAGAAATTAGCCCCCCTAAATAAAGTTTTTCCCTGTCGTGACTGGGTTTTTCCGAGGTTTGGAAAGAAAATTTCATTTGGTACTTGCTTTTTTGCGCGAAATTGAGTACAATACTTTTGTAAAACGTAGGAGGTGTTACATATGGCTTATTATATTACCGATGATTGCATCAACTGTGGTGCTTGCGAAGCTGAATGCGTGGTAACTTGTATCGCAGCAGGCGAGGACAAATATGTCATTGACGAGGAAAACTGCATTGAGTGCGGCGCATGTGCTGCTGTTTGCCCTGTCGATGCCCCAAAATCCCGCTAATTTGCAAATCATGAGCCGTAGCCAAAGGTTACGGCTCAATTTTTTTATGGCGGAGTGACCCATGGAATTTGAGATTTTTGGATCCTATACCCTTGAACAACCCCCGTTAGTTGCCCGTTTGGGGACGGACTCTTTGTGGCTATCACGTTTTGTCACTCTAAAACCGCATGAAAAATTTTGCGACTTGGGGTGTGGCAACGGCGCGGTATCGTTTTTAGCGTTATCTCGTGTGGCAAGCCTTCACATAACGGCGGTAGACCGCTCACCAGAGGCAACGGACGCCACACAGGCAAACGCGCAGCGCAATCACGTCAGCATGGACGTGCGGTTAGGCGATTGGCGCGACAAAAATCTCCTGCCTGCTGGTTATTTTGATATAGTCGTTTCCAATCCACCTTACTTTGCGCCGCACACTGGGGCAATATCGCGCGATACTGCACGCGCAGGGGCGCGCACAGCCGACCCAAACGGCTTGGCTGACCTTGTTGCCGCCATGGCACGTATCACACGCACAGGCGGCAAAGCCGCCTTGGTGTACCCTGCCACGCATCTGTCTGCCGTTTTGACATGCTTAACACAGGTAGGGTTAGAACCAAAGCGATTACAAATGCTGCATCATCGGCACAACAAAACCGCGTCACTGGCGTTAGTAGAGACCAGACGGTGCGGACAAGTCGGGCTAACCGTACTGCCGCCCATCATAGTCTCGGAGGTAACAACATGAATATCGCATCAGGCACTCTTTTTGTGGTCGGCACCCCCATTGGCAACCTCGACGATTTGTCGCCGCGCGCTATCGAGGTGCTAACGGCAATGGACTGCATCGCCGCAGAGGACACACGGGTAACACGGAAACTGCTATCGCGATACGACATCCATGTGCCGCTGGTGAGCTACTATGAGCATAATAAAACAGATAGCGGTGGCAAGCTGATTGCCAAGCTACAAGAGGGACAACGCATTGCCTTGGTGTCGGATGCTGGTATGCCTGCCATTTCAGACCCTGGTCAAGAACTTGTCGCGCGATGTGCCGAGGCAGGTATCCCCGTTGTTGTTGTGCCTGGTCCTTCTGCCTGTGTGTCAGCACTTGCTATATCGGGCTTGCCTAGCGGTCGTTTCTGCTTTGAAGGGTTTTTGTCCACCGCCAAACAAAGTCGCCGTGAGCATCTAAGCGCCCTAACAGCAGAGACACGCACCATGATTTTCTACGAAGCACCGCACAAATTGCGTGCCACACTCAAGGATATGTACGACCATTTTGGCGAAAGACGCATCGCCCTGTGCCGTGAACTCACCAAACTACACGAGGAAGTGCTACGAACGACATTCTTAGGCGCGATGGCTCATTTTGCAGAAGCCGCACCGCGCGGCGAGTTTGTACTGGTGATTGAGGGGGCAACAGCCGCCGCCATGGCAGAAGCCATAGACGGCGTCGCGTTAGCCAGACAGTATGTGCAAGAGGGCATTTCTGTTCGCGATGCCGCGCGCCGTGCCGCGACAGAATCAGGGCAACCCAAAAGTGAGATATACAGACAGCTTGTGCAGAGCGCCGATGAGCAAGTAAAAGGTGAAGTCGAATAGACTTCACCTTTTGCTTGCGCGATTAGGTGGTGGCAGGCGATGTTGTGGGCGAAGTGGTTGCGACAGGGCTAGGGGACATAGAGGGACTAGGGGACATGGAGGAGCTGGGAGACAT
>JAVBKJ010000042.1:0-5175 GCA_031554075.1 Oscillospiraceae bacterium
GTGGATTATGGCGAAAGCAATGCAAAGCGCGGCGCAAAAAGAAGCGTTAGCAGCGCAAACAAAGCAACGCACCCTAGGATACGTGGGAGAAGCAATCGCACTCATGCTGTTGGCGGTGCTGCCACTGTATCTAAATGCGCAAAAATACTATGGATTGACAGGGCATAAAGCACGCTTTTTCTGGCTATTTATGTTAGTCGGCGCGGCCGCCGCGTTGCTCATCTGGTTTTCTTTCTTTGGACTTGTCAAAACGCAGTCGTTTCGTTCGTGGCTTGCCACAATGAAGCTACCCGATTGGGCGGCACTTTCGTACTTTGCCATCGTGTTGCTGTCAGCGATTGCCTCCCCCCTTACCACAGCAGAAATGGGTACGAATCGCAACGCCTATTTCTTCTTTGGTAACATGGCGCCCGATGTAGAGCGTTTTGAGGGCTGGCTGACGGTGGGTCTGTACATTCTAGCTTATTTTTTAGTTGCACGCCTGTTTCAGCCGAAAGAACGCGACTGGGTTATTTTCGCCATTTCCGCCGTTCTTATCTCATTCATTGGTGCCATGCAATTTATCGGCTTAGACTTTTTGAATTTATTTCCGTATTTAGAGCAGAATATGAACTATGACTACAGTTGGCTTGATATCCACTTTCGTACGACCCTAGGCAACGTTGACATTGTGGCCGCATATATATCCATTGCCATTTTGTTCTTTTTGGTACTGTACTGCAAAAGTAAAACAGCGATACGGTATCTGTATCTTGGGGCCTCTGTTCTGAGCGTTGTCATGATGATGGCTGGTAACGCGGACGCTGGTAAGGTCGGCGTTATGGCTGGTTTGGCAGTTTGTATTGCCTTGTTTGCCACAGACTTTGTAGCGTTACGGCGGCTCATGTTAGCAGGCGGCTTATCGGCAATTTGTTCTCAAATCGTTCCTGCCGCTCATCAAGCACGCATTACTTTTGCGGAAACACAAGTTCACAAATTGGTGGATTTCTCAAAAGTATTTCAAAGTTCGTTCTTTTGGCTCGGTGTCGCACTCGTAATCATAGCCGTCGTGTTGCGCTTCGTTCCCATCAAGTTCAGCGTGGCGAAGGCTGGCAAAGTTAGTCTCATCGTCTTTGCGGTGTTAGTCGTCATGGCGATTGGCGTCGTTGAGTTTGCAGGACGTGTCGAAACAAGTGCTGAAGCCCCTGCAATGTCCTCTAGCGACCGTTTACTATACGAAATGCGCGAAGTCATGCACTTCCGTATGGATGATACATTTGGTTCGTTCCGTGGCTTCATTTGGAATCGCACCATCCCTTCCATTGCGCAGTATCCACTGCTAGGCACGGGGCCTGATTCCTTCTTCTTCTCATTTATCGAGTATCAGAAAGAGGCGTCGGAAAAAACCAATCAGACATACGATAAAGCACATAATGAATGGTTGCAGATTGCTGTTTGCAGTGGCCTATTGGGGCTTGCCGCCTTTTTAGTATTTTTGGGCACACTATTGTTCAATGGTTTGCGCCGTGTCTTTAGCTCCGTTTGGCTGATGGCGGCTGTCGTGGCTGCTATCGGGTTCACAGTGCAAAGTCTCTTTGGTGTTAGTGTCCCTATTGCAACCCCTGTCTATTTTGCTATTTTAGGCATTGTGCGTTCACAAACCGATGCCGCTGCTGACACCATATCGCAACCTATCACTTGATAGGGGTTCGAGGTATCACATGAAAACTCTTTTCCTTTGTAGCAAACGTCTTTTCGATGTTCTATCCTCTGGCGTTGGCTTGCTATTGCTTTGCCCGTTTTTGCCTATCGTGTTCCTATTGATAAAACGAGACAGCGCAGGACCTCTGTTTTTCGCGCAGCAACGCGTCGGTCGCCATCGCAAACTTTTTTGGCTCTATAAACTACGCTCCATGCGAACGGACGCACCAAAGGACATGCCCACACATTTACTGCAAGACGCGACATCCATGATTACGCCGCTCGGGAACTTTTTACGTCGTTCCAGTTTGGATGAACTACCCCAGCTTTGGAATATATTTAAGGGCGATATGAGTGTTGTCGGTCCGCGTCCTGCCCTATGGAATCAGGAGGATTTGGTTGCCTTACGCGAGGAACAAGGGGCAAACGCTGTCCGTCCTGGTCTGACAGGGTTGGCACAAGTCATGGGGCGCGATGAACTATCCCTAGAAGTAAAGGCACAGTACGACGGTGATTACGTGCGCCGTATGAACCCATTACTTGACGCGCAAATCCTTTGGAAAACCGTTCTAAAGGTATTGAAACATGAGGGCGTCCGTGAGGGCGCTACCAAACCCACCATCAAAAAATGACCCTAGCGACAAAACAACAGACTGATAGCAGCTTGCTATCAGTCTGTTGTTTTGTGCGAATGTGGACATACTACTGTCTAAGACTTCCTATGGAAAGGTGGGCAACCGATGCAATCAATTTGGTCAGATACTTGTCAGACAAACGATAAAAGTAACCCCTGTCTCGAGGGACATATAAACACAGATGTTCTCATCATAGGCGGCGGTATGGCAGGCATACTCTGTGCCTTTACGCTAAAACAACGTGGTGTTGACTGTGTGGTGGTCGAAGCGCAAACGGTCGGCTCTGGCGCAACCTGCAATACAACCGCAAAGCTTACCGCACAGCACGGCTTATGCTACGCCACCCTTATCAAACGTCACGGCACAGCGATAGCCAAACAATACCACGACGCCAACACACACGCGCTGACCGAATTTGAACGCCTATCGACAATATACCCTTGTGATTTTGAGCGTAAAACTGCGTATGTTTTCAGCGTCGACAATCGTAAAAAGTTAGAGGCAGAGGCGT
This sequence comes from Oscillospiraceae bacterium, assembly GCA_031554075.1. Lineage (GTDB taxonomy): Bacteria > Bacillota > Clostridia > Oscillospirales > UBA929 > WRMG01. The sequence continues at coordinate 2,827 of JAVBKJ010000042.1, forward strand.
CTGCCTACGCACGTCTCGGCATGACCCCCGTGATGCTAGACAATCCCCCACTCCCGTTCAAGACAGTGGGTGCTATTGGCATGTCCGAGCAAGCGCAGTTTCATCCCCTAAAGCTTCTGTACGCGCTTGCCAAGGAACTGAAAATCTATGAAAACACAAAGGTGACAAGTATTGATGACAACACGGTGCACACACAGCGGGGCAGTATTAATGCCAAGCATATTGTCCTTGCCACGCACTTTCCCTTTGTGAATATTCCTGGGCTATACTTTTTGAAGATGTATCAGCACCGCTCATACGTCCTCGCGCTAAAGCAAGCCCCCCTCATCCCTGACATGTTTGTTGATGAGCAACAAGACGGTCACTCGTTTCGCACGTATCAGGATGTATTGCTTGTGGGCGGCGGCGACCATCGAACAGGACAAAAGGGTGGTGGCTGGGAGGCGCTTCGGACGCTTGTTGCCCAAGCGTACCCGAACGCTGTGGAGGCGTATGCTTGGGCAACACAGGACTGCATGACACTAGACAGCACGCCCTATATTGGTGTGCATCGACAAACAGCGCAACAGCTGTATGTTGCCACTGGCTTTAACAAATGGGGCATGACTGGCAGTATGACAGCCGCGACACTACTCACAAATATAATCATAACAGGCAAAAGTGACTACGAGAACCTTTTTGCGCCCAGTCGCTCCTTACTACGTCCGCAGCTGTTTGTCAATATCGCTCACGCCGCGGCAGGATTGGTGACCCCTGGCAAACGTTGCACCCATATGGGGTGTAAGCTACATTGGAACGCCGCCGAGCGTTCATGGGACTGCGGCTGTCACGGCTCACGTTTTTCCCGCAGTGGTGACGTGTTGGATACCCCTGCTAAAAAGGATATGACGCGATGAAGACATTTTTTGAGGGCTGGTATTATAAGCACCAACAGGACGGGAAAACCTTGGCCATTATTGCGGGGCGTTCTCATGAAACAGCCTTTATCCAAGTCATTACAAACAACGCCTCGTTTCACATCCCCTACGGTTTGCATGAGTATCACAGAAGCAAGGTGTTACAGGTCGGTCAGAGTACGTTTACACGCGAATCTATTTCGCTAAATATCCAAACAGATGCCCTAAGCTTAACAGGGCAATTACGCTACCACAGCTTAACGCCGCTAAAAAGTGACATCATGGGCGTGTTTCGATTCTTACCAATGGAGTGCCGTCATACTGTCGTTAGCTTGCACCATCGTATCACAGGCGCGGTATGCTTACAAGGTCAGCACATGGATTTCACCAATGGTATCGGCTACATCGAGGGCGATAGCGGCTGTTCTTTCCCCGAATACTACACATGGGTTCACAGCAACGATTTTGACGAACCCTGTTCCGTGATGGTTTCTGTGGCGAAGATACCGTTTGGGGGACGGCATTTTGAGGGCTGTATCGCCGCTGTTTGGTATCGGGGCAAGGAGTACCGTCTGGCGACCTATCATGGCGTATCTATTTTGTGTCACACCGCTCGTTGTCTCGAGCTTTTGCAGGGTGATCTGCGGCTAATGATTACCCTACAGGAAACCGAAGGTCACATGCTCTACGCACCGCATCAAGGCAACATGACGCGGCGCATTCGTGAAAGCCCCGCCGTAACGGCACGCTTTCAATTTTTTATAAAAAATAACACTTTGTTTGACTATGTAAGCCATAATACAAGCTTTGAGCATGTACTTGCGCCCTAACGCGCCCTTGCTTGCAACTTTTCAGTAACACGATGCCGACTACTGACATATCCTGTCGTAGGAGGTGAGAACAATGTGTAGAGGAAAACAAAACAACGGTGGATGCTTTGGTGGCTTCGGCGGTGATAACTGCCTTTGGATTATCTTGATTATCGTAATTTTTGTGTGTTGCTGTGGCGATCACAAAGACTGCTAGTCTTTGAGGGCATTTACTACTTGTTGTTACAAAGAGGCTGTAGCACAATGCAAATTGTGCCGCAGCCCCTTCGTCATATTGTACACTTGGTAACAACCACTGAACAATAGTGCTTACGTTTTGTCCCCTGGTTTTGACAGTAACGCCACGGCGAATCCGAAAAAGATTGCGGCCGTGATGCCTGCTGCTGTGCCTGTGATACCGCCAGCCAGAACGCCTAGTAAACCATGCTCGTACACAGCTTCTTCTACCCCTTTGGCTAATGCGTACCCAAAACCAGATAGCGGCACGGTTGCCCCCGCGCCAGCCCAACGCACCAATGGCTCATACAGCCCAACAGCTGTCAGCAGGACGCCCGCTGTTACAAATCCCACAAGGATGCGCGCAGGGGTCAGTTTCGTGCGGTCGATGAGTAGCTGACCAATGG
>JAVBKJ010000109.1:0-6019 GCA_031554075.1 Oscillospiraceae bacterium
ACAAGCCAATTTCGGGCTGTACGGGTTGCTTTGCGTGCGCGAAGCTGGGGCATTGCTGTATTGACGACACCGTCAACGAATTTTTGAATATCGCCGGCACGTATGACGGCTTTGTGGTGGGTACACCTGTTCACTTTGCGGGTGCTTCGGGTGCGATTACGTCTTTTCTTGACCGCGTGTTTTATGCCGACTTACTCGGGCGCGGCAATAGATTCCTGCTCAAACCTGCCGCTACGGTTATCGTCGCAAGGCGCGCTGGCACAACGGCGACGTATGATCAAGTGAACAAGTACTTCGGCTTAATGCAGATGCCCATTATCGCCTCGCGCTCTTGGAATATGGTGCATGGCGCACGCCCAGAAGATGTCAATAAGGATGTCGAAGGGATGCAAACAATGCGCATTTTGGGCAACAATATGGCGTATTTCCTACAGTGCAAGGAGCTGGCAACAAAGGCAGGGCTTGCTATGCCCGAACAGGAGCCAACCACCTTTACCAACTTTATTCGCGATTAATTAAAACACTGCGTAACGTCTGCAACACTTACATACTGACAGCGCGACAAATTTACATTTCATGCAATATTATAATACGCCGAACCAATATGTAACCATATTGGTTCGGCGTATTATTGTTGGCAATTGTCCACCCTATAGGTGCGACTTCTAATGTTAGCTAATCAATGCCTTTCCAACAGGCAACACAGGGCGATTTGTCTGGCTGTTGAGCACACCCGCGGCAGAACCATAAAACGACAACAGCGAAATCAGAAGTTCTGCATACGCCGCCATGTTATGGAAGAATCCGTGTTCCGCACCCGGCACAAGGCTGCTAATGGATAGCCCGACAAATAACAAAATAATGAGCGCAAAAATACTAAATAGTACTTTATTGGTGCGCATGGCGCCAATGGTCATAAACACTGTGAAAATTAAGTACCCGACAAATGCAACACCAGTCTGTCTACCGTCTGCACCCGCCATGGCTGCTTCTCCCAATACACCAAGCTTTACAAGCCATGTGAGGCTCATGCCGCACCAGAAGAAACCGTAGGCGGCAAACGCAGTGCCACCAAAGACATTGTTTTTCTTAAAGTCATATGCCGCCGCCATCAGCTGTGCTAGTCCGCCTGCAAAAAACGCCCATGGCAGTAAGAGTGATGTGCCTTCTGTGAGTCCTAATTTTTGAGAGGATGCGACTAATGTGACGATTGCTAGCCCAAATAGCCCTAAGGGACCTGGGTCAGCGGTGACAACTTTTACCTCTGTTGGGTTTGTCAATTGTATGCCCTCCTATGCGTTTAACGCTCGTTCTTCCACCGTTAAGGTGGTGATAATTTGCTGGAGAATACGGTCTGCGTCCGCTACATGTGGCTGGCAGGTGCCCACTTGATGATGACCGCCGCCGCCAAAGCTATAGCACAATTTCCCGATGTTTGACTTGCAGGTGCGATTTAACACACTGTATCCGATGGCAATCGCGACGCTCTCGCCCAGTCGCCCGTCTACAAGCCAGACAGACACATTTTGTTCTGGATACAAGCTATACAGCAGAAAACGGTTGCCTGCATGTATGGGGTTCACGCCGCGCAAATCTGTCACAATGACATTGTCATGCACCTGCGTGTGTGCTGCCAGCATCTCGCGAAACTTGACATCTTGCTCCCAATACAGTGCAACGCGCTCCTGCACATCAGGCATTGCCAAAATGTCCTCAATGGACATGGTAGCACAGCAATCTAGCAAACGCGCCATCAGCTCGAGGTTGGAAATGCGGAAATCGCGGAAACGACCCAACCCTGTGCGAGGATCCATGATAAAGCCCAACAACACGCCGCCTGTGGGATGCTGCACTTCCTCTGCCGTTAAGTCGCCAAAATCTACCTTGTCGCAGGCTTCGATTAAGCCTTTGAAATGATGTAGCTTTTCGTCGCCGCCGTAGTATTCATAGATGACGCGCGCGGCAGAAGGCGCCAAACGGCATTCCCCCGGCACGACGTTATCCTTGCCCATACGCTCAATTTCGGTAGCGTGATGGTCAAACCACATGCCGCAACCAGGCGCATACGGAATGTTGGCAAGCACGTCGTTTTCTGTGACCTGCACCTTGCCATCCTGTACGTCCTTGGGGTGCACAAAATGCCAGGAATCAATGATGTTGAGATGCTTGAGCAAAGCACCGCAAGCCAGACCGTCGAAATCCGAGCGCGTTAGCAAACGCATGTGAATCCCTCCTATTGTCGATTTTTAGACTTTTTCTATTTCGCGTTGTAGCATGAAATCTGCCTCGACGAGTGAATCCGTTAGGCAGGAGCGATACTGTAACAGCTCATCCGCCAAACGGTGGTCGTTGAGTGCCAAAATTTGAATGGCAAGCAACGCCGCATTTTCGCAGTCGTCAATCCCAACAGTCGCCACAGGCACACCCTTAGGCGTCTGTACATAGGTAAAGAAAACGTCCATATTGCCATTGCTCGACACAGGTACGGCAATGACAGGTATCACAGTGCCTGCCGCTAAGGTGCCTGATAAGTGCGACGCAGGCCCCGACACGGCGATAATCACACCCACATTTTCATCCATGGCGCGGCTTGAAAAATCCAAGGCTCTGGCTGGCGTTTTGTAGGCTGAGATGACGTTGGCGCTAAATGGCACACCAAACGTTTTCAAGGTTTTGGCGGCTAATTTGCCTTGTTCCCAGTCGCTAGCATTCCCCAATACAATGGCTACCTTCTTCATAATACGTCCATTCTCCGACAATCATGTAATGATTTACTGTATGACAGCGGTTGTCGGCCCCTGCATACCCTGCTCTTATCAAACATCCTAAATGCGCGGTGCTTTATACTCAATGGTGCAGGTTAGCGTCACATCTTCGTGCCACAAACTCATGTCTTGCCAGCAATTTCTCACGATTGAAAACACCTACCACATGCCATTTTCAGCCAAAATTCGTTCCATTTCTAGCACACGTGCATCCCACGAGGCGGCACGTCCGTACTCTATGCGTTGACGCGTGGTGTACTTGTTATGCTCTGTGATAGCACGCTGACAACAATCCACAAATTCCTGCTCTGTGGCGGCGATGTAAATCGAGTCGGCATAGTCTAGTACCTGCAAGGGCTGTGGTGTCGAGACGATAGGCTTCCCTGTGGCGAGATACTCATAAAATTTGAGGGGACTGACATCTTGCGACAACGCCCCAGCTCGAAATAGATTCAGACATACATCAAAGCGAGCCATATAGTTTGGCAGCTGCTTATGGGGTATCAGCCCTAAGAAATGCACATTGGGTATACCTCTCAAAATTGACAAATCTGCATTCGGCAATGCTTTTCCCAAAAACAAGAATGTCCATTCTGGCTTTTGTTTCGCTGCATAAGCCACCAGCTGGTAGTCTATGCACTCCTGCAATGCCCCAACAAATCCTAACACAGGGGGTTTCACATTAAATAAGGCATCGGGAAAGGGTAGCTTATCATCAGCCGCCTTGTGAAAGAGGTCGAAATTTGCGCCATTGGGCACTAGGTAGGTTTTATCATTATAGGTTTTCAGTGTTTCGTATAGCCCCTTGGCGGTGGCAAACACCGTTTGTGCTTGCTTTGCCAAATCTGCTTCCATGCCGTCCACAACCTGCACATCAATCAAGCCTTGATAGGCAGAGTGCCTATCTACGCAGTCGTACACAAGCGACGAATGGGGTATATACGGTACAATATCCGCATACGCGGGCGAATACACCCACAACACAGGGTCAACAAAGCCATGCTTTTCGGCAATCCGCTTCACAAATGCCCCAAGTTTTCGCTGGTTTAGCTTGTTTATCGTGCGATTTCGGTTGTAAAGGGGCAGGACAGGCGGCATGGCATACACCGTGATAGCGTCTGTGATATGCTCGCCATCTGCCTTATGCGCCGTCAACCGCTCCCTTGCCGCAGGGTCTTTCAGCGGTGCGGCATACGTAACAGGTGGTTCAAAATAGAGTATCCTAGCGTCCTTCAAACGGGACATCACTTGCTGTTTGCGGGTGGGCAACGGATGCCAATTCGTGGTGGACAAACAAATAATCTGCTTCATGACTGTACTGCCCCCATCATGTCGCGCAACATCGCGCTATTTCCTTGTTCAAGGGCTTGCAAACGCAGCACGGCCGCCAATCGGTCACTGGTGTTATCGGGGCGCGACAGGGTGGCGCACAGCAAGTCCTGTAACTTTTCGGGTGTTGCTTCTGTTAAGGAACAGCAAAACTCTTGTCCTAAATACTGCAAAAAAGCGGTTGCTTTACTATCATACGAAACGCCCACAAGTGGTACCCCCTGCGCCGCGGCAAAAATCAACGCGTGCAGACGCATCCCAACGACAATGCGCATTCTCGCCATCAGCCCAATTAGCACCTGCGGTTCGTACGCCCCTTTGGCTAACACACAGGGGCTTTCTGCCGCATTCATCACAGCGCGCGCCGCCTGTGTGTCCAGTTGTGGGGAAAACGGCAATAGGATGGTCACGAGACCGTAATCACGATACGCCCTATCGCACATCGCGGCAAACGCGGGTGCGGTTTTGGAAAATCCAGGCCAATCTCGCACCGCAAGGCACAGATATTGCCCATCTAGCGGCAACCCTAGCCCATGTAGCACACTGTCCACAGCTTCGGGAGGTGCGGGGGTAAGGCTGAGGGCTGGGTCAGCTGTGAGTACCATTTGGGGAATTTTCACGCCAAGTGCTGTCAATTCGCGTAAGGTATGGTCTTCACGCATGGTGATGGCGTCCACGTACTTAGATAGCACCTTGGCGGTGAGACGCTGATTGCTCTTACGTTTCAGCGGTCCTACGCCACAGGAGTACATCAGCACTTTTGTGCCGCATAACTTCGCTAATCGTATGGTAAGCAGATAAAACCACAACGAACGAGAGGAGGTGACATCTTGAATTAGGTTCCCGCCGCCGTTTAGATATAAGTCGCTGCGCCGCAGTGCCCGTATGAGCGCAAAAGGGTTAAAGGTGTACAGTGTGTCAACGCGAAATTGGCTGGCGGTCGTCTTTGGTGTGCGGCTTAGGACACGCACAGGTGTTGTCGCATCTATCGCCCGTATTTGTGCTAAAATGGCAGTTAATATGCCGTCGTCCCCTGCATTGCCATATCCATACGCGCCGCACAGGGTAATGCCGTCACGGTGCTTTCTCGGGCGCGCGTGACGTGCCAATATGGCTTTATAGATTGCCTCTTGTGTGTCAAGTGTGCAGGTAAGCGAAAACTTTTCACGCGCTTTTTGCCCTAGTCGCGCGCCCATGCTAGCACGCATGTCCGCATTGTCATAGAGCTGACGTAACGCGGCGGCAAGCTGTTCGGCATCCTGCGGCGGCACTAATAAGCCGCTCACCCCATGGTCAATCAACCGCGGAATCCCGCCAACCTGTGTTGCTACCGTAGGCTTGCAATGCTTTGCCCCCTCGGTTAAGGCATAGGGAAAGGTTTCCGAACGGGAGGTTAAGGCGTTTATATCAATGGCTTGGTAAAAGCCCTCCATATCATTGACCCAACCCAGAAAGTGAACGCGTTTCACAAGCCCTAGTTGCGCAACACGTGCTTCCAGTGTCGCGCGTAACGCACCGTCCCCCGCAATGGCGACACAAAGCGTCGGACACTGCAGGGCAATCCGTCCAAAGGCTTCAATCAGCAGCCCCACGTTTTTCACATGGTCAAAGCGTGCCGCAATGCCCACAACCACATCTTGCGGTCCAATGGCAACGTTATGACGACGCCAGTAGGCGGCTCTGTCAACGATTTCAATGGGTTGTGAAAAGTCCAAGCCGTTGTAAATCGAAAACATACGACTAGCGCGGAAGCCACGTTCTATCAACATGTCGGCAATCGGGTCAGACACGCCGATGTAGTAGTCCATCTTCGTTAGCGCCCAACGGTTTAGCGTGCCAAAGCTGATGGCACGTAAGGGCGCGCCAAGATAATCAAGTTTATAGTCAGAATGCAGGGTGGACACAGTGGGTAGCTGTAGCACCAT
>JAVBKJ010000108.1:0-6815 GCA_031554075.1 Oscillospiraceae bacterium
ATTTGGATAACATACTGTATGCAATGGGCAACGGGAACCCAGACAACGGTTGGGATTATGTCGAAAAACTTTGTAGCAATCTCGACGGCAAGCTTCTCGATGGCTCCTCGGCAGTCTATAAAGGCGTTTCCGCTGGTGAATTTGTCGTTGGATTAACATTTGAAAGCGGTGCTGCTCAATACATCAAGGACAAGAATGTCAAGGTTGTGTACATGAAAGAGGGCGTCATTTTTAATCCCGATTGCCTCTATATCGTGAAGGATGCGCCAAACCAATCTAGCGCAGAGGTTTTCATTAACTACATGTCTGGTAAGAAAATTCAAACATTGATTTCCAATGAGCTCAGCCGCCGTTCTGTGAGAACAGACGTTGACCTACCTTCTGGTGTTGCAAAGATGAGTGACATCAACATTATCTATGACGATCCAAAGGTCGTTATTGCTAACAAAAAGACATGGGTTGAAAAATTCCTTACCATTTACAATGGCAGCATTGCCTAACGAACAAACTACATAAAAAAGCCCCGTCACGTACGTTGCTATGGCAACCATCGTGACGGGGGCTTTTTTATGGTTAGGCTTCTACTTGCGCTAACATTTTCTTAATCTGGTAGCTATAATGTGCAAATACGATACCAGCGTCCTCTAGTTCATCATTCCAACGTTTCGTCCATTCAAGGCTTAGATAGCCCTGATAGCCGTTTTCATGCAGTATTTTCAACATTGGAATCATCGGCAGGTCGCCGTAGCCTAGCATTTTGTACTGCAACTTACCGTCCACCAAGATGCTATCTTTGATGTGCACATGGCGCACAAACTTGCCGATATTGCTCCATGTCGAGTCTATCGTCTCGCCAAAGTTACGGATAGGATGATTGATATCCCATAGTACCTGCACGGCAGGGTGCGCAACTGCCTCTATCAGTGATTTTAGCCGTGCCGAATCGGCAAATGCGCCATTGGATTCGACTAACAACGTAACGCCCTTGTCAGCGGCATAGGGTGCTAGTGCTTTCAGACGATGTATGACAAACGCGTCATCAATCGGGTCACCCACAGTACCCCAGCTATCCGCCAATACGCGAACATAAGGGCAAGAAAGCGATGACGCAAGGTTAATATACGCAGGGCAGCGATTCTCGACATCGGCTTCCTTGTCATGCAGTAGGCAATCAGAGGACACACAGGCAATGTCAAGATGTTGCTTTTGCAACGCATCGGCTGTTTTGGCAACATTCTCTGGCAGAAAAATCTTCGCCTGAGGGACATATAAATCCTGTCCTAAACCGCGTAGCTCAATCCCTTGGTAGCCTAAGTCGAGTGCCGCCGATGTGATTTCCTGCCAAAGCCAATTCGGGCAGCCTAGCGTTGAAAAACAAATTTTCATACAGTTTCCTCCTTGATGGTGGCTTGTATTCTCCACTGTCGGTATCCCCTCCCCTATGGGGCAGGCGTGTAGTTTGGTGCTTCTTTTGTGATGAAAATATCGTGAGGATGGCTTTCTTTAAGACCAGCACCAGTAATTCGCATAAAGACGCCGTCACGTTGCAAATCGGGAATTGTCGGCGTGCCGCAATACCCCATACCCGCTCTTACGCCGCCCAACAGCTGAAACACGGCTTCAGACATCGTGCCTTTGTAAGGTACACGACCCTCGACACCCTCTGGTACAAGCTTTTTCGCATCGGATTGGAAGTAGCGGTCACGGCTACTCGCCCCCTGTTGCATGGCCGCAATAGACCCCATGCCGCGGTAGACCTTAAAGCGACGCCCTTGGAAAATTTCGCTCTCTCCTGGTGCTTCCTCACAGCCTGCAAACAAAGAACCAATCATCACAACGTCTGCACCTGCAGCAAGTGCTTTCACAACGTCACCAGAGTACTGCACGCCGCCGTCAGCGACAACAGGTATGTCAAACTCTTGTGCGACACATGCCACATCATAGACAGCCGTAATCTGCGGGACACCGATACCAGCCACAACACGCGTGGTACAAATCGAACCAGGGCCAATGCCGACTTTGATGGCATCCGCACCCATTTCAATCAAGTCTCTGGCGGCTTGCGCCGTAGCAATGTTGCCAACGAGCACTTGCGCTTGTGGAAACTGCGTTTTAATTTGAGACACGCAACGCGCTATATTCTTATGATGACCGTGCGCAGAATCTAACACGAGCAAATCTGCCCCGACGCCCATCAATGCGGCGACACGTTCCATCACATTCGCCGTGTCGCCAATCGCGGCGGCAACGAGCAGACGACCACCCGCATCACGGGCAGAATTGGGATACATAACGGCTTTTTCGATATCTTTTATCGTAATTAAGCCGCGCAAGCAAAATTTATCGTCCACTAATGGTAGTTTTTCTATTTTATGCTTCGCCAGTATGATCTTCGCCTGTTTCAGTGTTGTCCCCACTGGTGCGGTTATCAGCCCGTCGGAGGTCATCACTTGATGAATAGGACGTCCCATGTCTTCTTCAAATTTTAAGTCACGATTGGTCAGAATGCCCACAAGCCGCCCATCTTCGCAAATCGGTACGCCTGAAATGCGATACTTCGCCATGACCTCCTCTGCGTCCTCCAGCGTGTGCTGTGGTGAGAGGAAAAAAGGATTGGTAATGACACCATTTTCCGAACGTTTGACCCTGTCAACTTCCTCGGTTTGTTGTTCGATGGACATATTTTTGTGAATGACACCAATGCCGCCCTCGCGCGCAATGGCAATGGCCATCCGTGCTTCTGTCACGGTATCCATCGCGGCGCTCATGAGCGGCATGTTCAGCTGTATGGTACGTGTTAAGCGCGTGCTTAAGTTTACATCCTTGGGCAGCACATCGCTGGCGCGCGGTACCAGTAACACGTCATCGAAGGTCAGCCCCGTCTTGCTAAATTTCGAGTCAAAATGCGAGTTTACCATCCTGCACACCTCATTTTCTTTTGTTATACAATAAATCAGCTGTCGAAGACAGCGTGCGACGCAGTCGCGCAAGCGTTGCTTGCAGATTTAGTCGTCAATGTTCTCTCAGGCGTCGGAAGCTTGCTTCCGCTTACGCCGTGAGGTTGTTATACAACAAGCTTTGTCGTAAGTCGTATTTTTATGATTTCCTAAGTGTACAACAAGCATGGCGTAAAGTCAAGGCGTGTTTTAATCATTTTCAACGCTTTGGCTCACTTTGCGCACCAGTTTTTCTGCTGTTAATAGGATTTCCTTTGCTAATAGTTCACTTACTTCTAGCGGAAAATCTGTTGGATAACGCGATTCAATGTAAAAATGATTCATGCGAGCGCAATAGGGCAGAAACAGCGCAAACGCCCCATCCTGTTTGAGCGCCTGACGGCATAGCCAAATTAAGTTATGTCCGTCCACATGTTGTCGCGACACAAACAGTAAGTACGCCTTAAACGCCTTTTCGACTGCCTGATGTCCATGGAACACCGCAAGCGGCAAGTCGCCCCCGTGTTGCAGGAGTAGCCGCATCGCGCTAAGGTCTGCGCCTGCACGTTCGAGCCAATCCCGATAGCGGCGCGAGTCGTGATTATTGCTGTATCGGACGCTCATACACAGTACTCCCCTTCTGCACAATTCGATACGCATAGCTTTGTGTATCCTCCATCAGCGCTACCCATTCCGAGGGGGTATACACTAATAAATTGAAAGAGGTTTCACACTCCACTGATAAATATATATCCTCCACGACACCATGCTTATTGCTTGTATCAACAAGTACACAAAGGCTAAATTCGCGAACCTGCGCCGTATTCACATCTAATTTTTGCCCAAACAGGATAATACGGGCGGGGTCACAGAGTGCGCATATCTCCCTGCAAACTTCTAAAATAGTATTCACCATAAGCACCCCCTTACATTTGAAAATCTTCTATCTATAGTATAATACAATTGACGGCAAAAGAAAAGACAGATATAATAGAATGTGTTGAAAAAACCAAAAATGACGCCACAGTCCATCTCTAACAACATACTAAGGGGGGTTCCGATTTGAAGGAAACGATTTATACTATCCCCATAAACGATGCCTTTGACAAACAAGACGGCTCATGCCCGTTGTGTAACCTTGCCGCCAAGCTTGAAGCAGACGCGGTTGACTATGTCATGGGCGCCGCCATGATGGAACCAGATGTCAGAATCGAAACAAATCGCTTGGGTTTTTGCGGGTCGCATTTTGACCAAATGCTTGCAAAAGGGTCACGTCTACCCTTAGCACTCATTTTGGAAAGCCATCTAATGGAACACCGTAAGTCGCTCCCAAAAGCAAAGGGTAATCCAGCAGATACCTGTTTTGTTTGCCATCGTGTGTCAGAATACATGCAAGCGTACTTACGAAATTTTTATTATATGTACGACGTTGACGCGACGTTTCATGCCAAGCTGATAAACGCCAAGCTTTGCTATCCACATATTGGTACGCTGTTGGCAGGCGCGCCAGCGCACCTAAAACGTAAACCAGCAGAGGCGTTGCGCGCCGATTTGCAGCAGATGGCAGATAAGCGGTTTGCCGAGATTACGCCGCTGGTGACCACTTTTTGCCGTAGTTTTGACCATCGGTTTGCAGATGAGCCATTAGGCGAGGCGCGCACCGCCGTCGAGCAGGCGATCAGCTGGCTGACTGGGGTGGCACATGGGTCATAATCGTTATTGTGTCATCGACTTTGAAACAACGGGGCTTACGCCTGACACCTGTGAGGTCATTGAATTTGGCGCTGTGCGGGTGATTGACGGCGAACTCGACTTACAGCTTGCCTCACTTTGCCATCCTCACAGCTACATTTCGCGAAGGATAACAGAGATCACAGGCATTACCCTCGCCATGACAGCAGGACATCCTCCGTTTGAAACCTTACTGCCCTTACTGCTCGATTTCATCGGCGACGATGTATTGGTGGCGCATAATTTGCCATTTGACTATAGTTTTTTGCAAGCGTATCTATCGCGCACTGGACGTGATTTTTCACCGCAAACACTTTGTACGCTGCAGCTTTCTCGCAAACTGTTAAAAGGTCTGCCAAACCATAAATTAGGCACGGTGTCAGCCTTTTTTGAAATCCCCAACCCAGCGGCACACCGCGCCCTAGGCGATGCACAAACGACAGCACATGTACTATGTAAACTCCTAGCATTACAAGAAAAACAGGCGAATGACCTCTAATACGATGATTTTTGCGTCCATTCACAGTTTATTTACTTGTAGCCTAAGGCATGTTGTGCTATAATGAGTTATAAAACAAGCAGTCGCAGTCGTGACTGCCTCTCTTTGCTGTCTGGCGACAGCTTTATTGAGCACCGAATTGGGCAATAGGAGTGATAATAGTTGCAGCAGTATAAACGCGTGTTGCTGAAAATCAGTGGTGAGGCGCTCTCGGGCGATTCCTCAGAGAATTTAGATTTTGACGTTTTGACCAACGTATGTGCCGTTGTGAAACGTTGCCTGGCAGCAGGCACGGAACTAGGCATCGTCGTCGGCGGTGGTAATATTTGGCGTGGTGCGCGTAACGGCGCAAAGATGGATCGTACCCGCGCTGACCATATGGGTATGTTGGCGACCGTCATTAATGCGTTAGCACTGGCAGATGTGTTAGAGTCGATGGGGGTACCTGTCCGTGTGCAAACTGCCATTGAAATGCGTCAGGTGACAGAGCATTATGCCCGCGCCCGCGCGGTGCGTCATTTAGAAAAAGGGCGTATTGTTATCTTTGCCTGCGGTTTGGGCAACCCTTTCTTTTCGACTGACACCGCCGCTGTGTTGCGCGGCATTGAAATTGGCGCTGAAGTCATTTTACTTGCGAAGAATATTGACGGTGTGTATAGCGATGACCCCAACAAAAACCCAAGCGCCGTTAAATATGATGCGCTATCCTATGAAGAAGTGTTACAACAAAAGCTAACTGTCATGGATACGACCGCCACCTCTTTGGGGATGGACAATAAAATCCCTGTGTTTGTGTTTGCATTGCGTGACCCCGAAAACATTTACCGTGCCGTCATGGGCGAACAAATTGGCACACTCGTAAAGTAATATAAATTTAATTGGAGGTTTTAGTATGAAACAGCAGTATGCCGAACATGAAGCGAAAATGAAAAAAACGATTGACGTCCTCTCCCACGAACTTTCCACGTTGCGTGCAGGTCGTGCGAATGCCGCCGTGCTTGACCGTATCTCGGTTGACTACTACGGTGCGCCCACCCCCTTAGCGCAGATTGCTTCCATCTCTACGCCAGAGCCACGCACACTTACCATTCAACCTTGGGACGCCTCTGCCCTGAAGCTAATCGACAAGGCCATTCAAACCTCTGATCTTGGCATTAATCCTCAAAATGACGGCAAGGTCATCCGCCTCGTATTTCCACAATTAACTGAAGAACGCCGCAAAGAGCTTGTCAAACAGGTGCATAAGTTTTCAGAAGAAGCGAAAGTTGCCATTCGTAACATTCGCCGTGATGCGATGGAAAAATTCAAGGATTTGAAGAAAAAGAGCGAAATCACCGAAGACGATTTGCGTGATGTTGAAAAAGATTTGCAGGAAGTCACAGACAAATTCTGCAAGGACATTGACACGATGTCTGGCAAAAAAGAAAAAGAACTCATGGAACTGTAAACCTTTATGGATAAAAAGGATGCTGTCATGCCCCGTCATGTTGCCATTATTATGGACGGTAACGGGCGTTGGGCAACAAAGCGAGGGTTGCCCCGTCAGGCAGGACACGCACGGGGGGCTGAAACATTTCGGCAGATTGCCACCGCCTGTCAGACTGCAGGTGTGGAGCATTTGACTGTGTATGCGTTTTCAACCGAAAAGT
>JAVBKJ010000005.1:0-10189 GCA_031554075.1 Oscillospiraceae bacterium
AGGCCTTGCACAAAAGATTTCGACTGAGCAATTGCTTGATGAAGAACCTGTATTGAAAAAGCTGTACGCAACAAAGCTTTACACTTTGCTAGAACAAGAAGATACGGGTGTGTGGCAATTCAGCGTACCTTTTCTGTACGAAAAATATCAAGAGGAAATTCAGACAGGAAACATTACCTTTCCAGACTAGGAGGCAATATGAACGACAAACTGGATTTTATGGTATATTGTATGGAATATTACAAACAAGATAAAAAAATGACTGGGGCACAAACCGACCCACTTTTTTCTAAATGTGGGGCGCTTGATTATGTAAAGTCCTGCTATGGTGCACTACACACAACACCTCCACGATATATTGTCGAGGATATTGACGCATTCATCTTGTCACACAAGCCAAAAAATGCACAAGAAAACCCGCATTGATATGCGGGTTTTCTGCTAAGCTGATTTTTTTCCACGAAGCTTTTTATAAATCTGCGGCAACATTTCTGCCATGATGTAATTCATGAAATTATCGTCTTGGAACATCTTCACAAAGAATTCATCGTTTTGTACGTATCGCTTTGCTGCAATATCTTTGAACTCTTTTTCAAAGACATGCCTAAAAGTTGACTGGTCATTGTTTTTAGCAAACGATACAAGCTCACCGTCTGCGAGAAAATCTTCTTGCAGTTGCTCCATGACTTTATCAAGACCTGTAAATGATGTGCCAAACCGCTCATTAATTTTTTGCAATATCGCTGACAATGATTCTTTTTTATCCTGCTTTGCCCCAGTTTCACCCTTTATGTTTCCAACGGTGCCCTCGGTGTCGTCAAGAATTATTGCCCCGCTTGAAGTTTTTTCGAGCCTATAATACTCGAGCATTAATTCGCCGTTTAAGTCCACATTATCGCCGTTACCTTTTGGCAAAGCCTTTTGTAGAAACTTTGCATAAACAAAGAATTTGTGCAAGTCCTTATCAAACATGCGGCAGACTTGCGTTATAAATGAGTAGATTCGTATAAATGATGCCAGTGTCGAAGAAAAGTCTAGCTTTTCCTCTGCATCTTTTGCAGCGTATCGGTCAACAGCGGGTTTTAGAAACACCGACAGTTTGCCAAAATCTTCAATGCCTTGCTTGACTTGCGCATAGAATATGTCAGATAAGCTCACAACTTCATTGGGCTGATATATGAGGTAATCGTCAAGCCTTTGTTTTATATCGTAAACTACGTTGGGATTAGTTTCCTCTTCAAGTACGGTTGCCTCATAGAACGGCTGAAATGATGCTTTCATGTCCTCTGCGGTGTTTACAAAGTCAAGTACAAAGGTATCTTCTTTATCTGCGCAAATTCGGTTTAATCGGGAAAGTGTTTGAACTGCTTTTACACTGCTAAGCTTTTTGTCTACAAACATTGTGTGCAGCAAAGGCTCATCGAAGCCTGTTTGATATTTTTCTGCGACTATTAGTACATTAAATTCATCGGTATTGAATACAGATTTGAGTTGGTTTTCTTTTATATGAGAGCCGTCTTTTGTTTTATTAAGGGTTTCCTCGGTGTAGTCAACCTCGTCATCTGTAATTGTGCCAGAAAAAGCGACCAGCACATCTAGGTGGGTGAGCTTGTGTTCTTCGATATATCTTCTAAATTCAAACAGATACCGCACTGCGTGAAGCCTTGATGCAGTAACCACCATTGCCTTGGCTCTGCCGTTAATTTTGTGGCTAGTCACGGCAAGAAAATGCTCAATCATTATGGCGGTCTTTTGGGATATATTGTGCGGGTGCAGAGACTCGAACCGCGTTATAGCTTTCATGCCCTTTGATGATGGTACTTCTGGGTCTTGTGCAGTTTTTTTAATAATTTTATAGTACATGCTGTACGTCATGTAGTTTTTTAAAACATCAAGAATAAATTTCTCTTCAATTGCTTGGCGCATGGAGTAAATGTGATAAGCTCGGTATGTTCCGTCTGGCATTTTTTCGCCGAACATTTGTAAGGTTTTGTTTTTTGGTGTAGCGGTAAACGCGAAAAAAGAAAGGTTATCATGCTGCCCATGTGATGCCATTTCTTCTATGAGCTTATCTTCATCGTCCTTGATGTTTTGCTCGGTCTCTTGCTCTGCTCGGGCATATTCTTCTAATATGGCATCTGTGTCCGCAAGTGCTCTTTTTAGTTTTTTGGCAGCTTCACCAGTTTGGCTGGAGTGGGCTTCATCAATAATTATTGCAAAACGCTTGTTGTCAGATTCTATTTCTTTGAAAATAAAAGGGAACTTTTGCAGCGTGGTAATAATTATTTTTTTGCCGTCGTTAATAGCATTTTTCAAATCTGACGAATGTTTCTTTTCGTCGATTTTTTCTACGACACCAAGTACATGGTCAAACTGATAAATCGTGTCTTGAAGTTGACTATCTAAAACTTTGCGGTCGGTGACAACGATTCTAGAATTAAATATTTGCGCATCATTGTGGTCATGTAGTCCAGAAAGCCTGTGAGCAAGCCAAGCGATTGAGTTTGATTTGCCAGACCCAGCGCTGTGCTGAATCAAATAGCTTCGGCCTGTGCCGTTATCCTTGACGTCACCTAGCAATTTTGTGACAACATCAAGTTGATGATAACGCGGAAAGATAATGCTTTCCGTCTTGATTACGTCGCCTTTTCTGTTTTTGCGCTCCTTGACCTCAAGATGCACATACTTATGCAAAATCTCAAGCAAGCTATCTTTTGCAAGAACACGTTCCCACAAATATGCAGTAACAAATCCGTTTGGGTTAATTGGATTGCCTTTGCCTCCAACGTTACCCGCGCCATTTGAGCCTTGATTAAATGGCAAGAAATATGTATCATTGCCTGCAATTCGTGTTGTCATTTGCACATCAAATAAGTCTACTGCAAAATGAACGATGCTCCTGTTTCTAAATTCAAATATTGGCTCGTTGGGGCTGCGGTCTTTTATGTATTGCAAGCGTGCATTAGCTGTGTCTTGACCTGTGAACTGATTTTTCAGCTCAAGGGTTACAAGCGGAAATCCGTTTAGAAACAGCACTATATCAATGCTATTTTTGCTCTTGACAGAATAGTGCAGTTGTCGAACGCAAGTTAGAATATTGGTGTTGTACAAGGTGACACTTTCTTTGTTTAACCCAGTTTCTGGCTTGAAGTATGCAATTTTAAATTTGATGCCTCTATCGTCAAAGCCTTTGCGCATAACGTTAATAATGCCGCGCTGTGAAATTACTCTCGTTACTCTATCGAGAAAGCATCTCTCTGCTTCTGCACCATAAATTTTCTCGAAACGTTCCCACTGTTTGGGCTGGCTTGTTTTTATGAAGCGGAGCAACATTACAGTATCTATGCCAAGTAGAGGCGAAAAGCCTTTGCCGCCGTCTTTTATGTAGCCGCCGTTAGTTATGAGTGAATGCTCTATGGCGTTTTCAAAGTCTTTTTCTGTCGTGTTCATCTTGCTTATACCTCAAACTTTCCTGTTACAACTTCAAAGATGAGCGATTTTTTGTAGGCTTCTAGTTTTTCGATTAGGTTTTGCTTTTTTGTGATTGCTGTGTCGATTTGTGCGCATTTGTCGTCGAGGTAGGCGGCGATTGCGGTTTGTTCGGCGAGGGGCGGGAAAGCAACGTATAGGTTTCCTAAAACTTCCATGCCTATATTTTGTTGTGTCCCATAACTCCAAAACATTTCCACTTGGTTTTTGAAGATAGAGGAAAGCATATAGCTAAAAAGGAATCTATAAAACAACACACGTTTGTCACACCGTATTAACGCAAGTGGAGACCATATGCTAAACTCTTCCAGCGTTTCAACTATTGCAATATTTCCTGTAGTCGCTCCAGATTTTATCATAAAGATATCGTTTAGCATAGGTTTGCATTTTTTGCTAAATTTTTCGTGTTCGTAAATTGAGATATATCCTCTCTTAAGTTGAAAATTGATTTTATTATTTTTTACTGCTTCTGCTGATATAAATGGTATTCCATCATCTAGTAATTCTGGAGTTTCATGTGGTCCATCTGTAATAGGTATTTCTAACAGTCTTTTTAACTTAGTTCTTTTCCACCCCTCAGGAATCTCGCCAATCCACTCAACGCCACTATCTTTCATCTTTGCCGATTTATCTAGCCCTTTGGTCACAGCTTCGGTGATTACAGACTGCTTGTAGGCCTTTAACTTTTCTATTTGCTGGCGGGTCTTGTCCATAATGCTGGCAATTTTGCCGCACTTGTCGTCAAGATAGGCGGCGATTGCGGTTTGCTCGGATAGGAGTGGAACAATAAAAGGGCTTTGTGAGAATTTATCTTTTGTAAAATGTGCGATTGTTGCTTTGTTGCATACTAAGTCAATGTATCCAACATATTTAAGCGTCATAAGCCAATAATATAGAAATTTGTTATTAGCTTTTAATTTTGGTCTAACTCTGTGTAACGCATTTTGAATATAGCAATTATCTATTTCACCATTCCATATACACGAGACACCGACATCGCCACCCTCGGTAGTTATTAGGTCTCCACGCTCAATTAAATATGTTTGTTTTTCATTTTCGTTAAACCACATTTGTTTGAGTGTTTCTAAGTTAGCACCCGACCACTTTATGTTAACAGAGCATAAATAATTTTCAAAAGTGTCTGTATCACAATATTTCTCGGGTTGTAGCATCTTTCCTAATTGAATTTTATAAAATGAACTAATTTTACTAATACCCCACCCCTCAGGAATCTCACCAATCCATTCAACGCCGCTGTCTTTCATCTTTCTCATTTGGAAAACAGCTCCTTTAGTGCGCCGTCAAGCTCGGCTTCAATGTCCAAAATCTCCGCCATCAATTCAGCAGAGGGGCGAGGTGCTTCGTATTTATAAAAATATCGGGTGAACGGTATTTCATAGCCAATCTTTGTCTTAGCGTCATCAATCCAAGCATCTGGAGCAAAGGGCAAAACTTCTCGCTTAAAATATTCCTCGATATTTTCGGTTAGCGGCACATTTTCGGTGTCACGTAAGGAAGAATCTGGTTGCGGTTTGCCCTTTTTCAGAATAGGCTTGCTCTGCTCATCAAGTAGCGGACGTTCAACAGTAATTTTGCTGTAGCCAAATTCCTCGTTGTTAAATATTTTGCAGACATCGTTTTGCTTAAAGTCACCATAAATCTGCGTGATTTCTTTTATAAAATGCTCGGGAATATCGTTGCGCTTGTTACCAAGGGATTTACGGCGTTTTTCGTACATACCATTGGCATTGATAAGTTGCACTTTCCCCTTGCGGTGAGCAGCTTTTTTGTTGGTGAGTACCCATATATAGGTAGTGATGCCAGTGTTGTAAAATATATCATTAGGCAGAGCAATGATAGCCTCAAGCAAGTCGTTTTCAAGAATATGCTTTCTTATTTCGGTTTCACCGCTTCCAGCATCGCCAGTGAATAGGGGAGAGCCGTTGTGAATAATAGCCACTCTTGAACCTTGCGGTTTCATTTTAGAAATGGCAGTTTGCAAGAATAGCATCTGGCCATCACGAATGGCGGGAAGTCCTGCACCAAAACGCCCAGCAAAACCAAGCTTGGCTTCTTCTTTAACGGATTTCTCCTGAACTTTCCACTCGCGACCAAATGGGGGATTGGAAAGTATATAATCAAACTTTTCTAGTTTGAATTTATCGTCAGCCAGAGTATCGCCATTCTTGATTTTATCAGCTTCTGCACCTTTTATAAGCATATCGGCTTTGCATATTGCGTAAGTCTGGTCGTTGATTTCTTGCCCAAAACAAAGCAGCTTCATTGAATCATTAAGACCGTGCAAATATTCTTCAGCGGCGGTGAGCTTATCTTCATCATCTAAAAATGCGCAGGATTACGAAGAAGGCTGATAAACAAATGATTTAACTCTCGAATCCTGCGCATTTTTCAGTTAACGCAAACCGCATGCACGAGCCATTTCGTCCTCGTTTCCAATCCAAAGTGGTCTTTCGTCAGCCGCAGGTGTAGGCACAGCCTCCATAGAGTCTCGAATCTGTGCAAGAGATGGTTTCGCATAGTGTGTCTTTGTTGTTTCAATTTGCGCATGGCCGAGAATGGTAGAAACCAGTTCTATTGCAATGCCGTCTTGGTATAAGTTGGTTGCGCGGGTACGGCGAAACATATGTGGATGAACCGATTTTGGAATATCACAGCAATTAACACGGGACGAATCTGCATATTGTTTAATCAATCGACGCACATTGCCGGAAGACATAGCGCTTGTATTGCCTTTAATCGTTGTGGCAAACAGTGCCGCATCCGACGACGAATTAGCGTGGAAAGTTTCCAGATACTGCTTTAGGTGTGCAGTCGTTTTGTCGGTCAAAGATATTCGCCTTTCTTTATTGCCCTTGCCGTGAAGCAGTATTCCGGGGAATTTGCCCTCAAGGTTAATGTCTTTAAGCTTTATGGACAAAAGCTCATCTATCCTCATTGCGCTGTCGTATAATGTAATGATAATTGCCCTGTCTCGCATACCCATTTTTGTCATGGGTGGGGCTTGCAGAATCGCCTCCAAAGCGTTCTCGCTTAAAGTCACCTTTTCCTTTTGAACTACCTTGCGGGGCCGTATGCTTGCGGCAGATAAAGCCACCGACTGGATTGATATATCTTTATCGGCGGCATAGTACAGGTAAGCGCGAATCGCCGTTATGCGAACATTTATGGTAGACGGCTCGCTGCCACCTTGCTCCAGATAGATTCGAAAATTGAAAAGCAAATCCTTGGTGCAATCTGAAAACTTGAACTTGGCAAGGGATATGTGCATCTCATCGGTCAGATAACGGCGAAATAAAGTCAGCGAATCCCTGTATGATTCAACCGTATGAGGACTGCGGCCTTCTTGCTTGGGCAGATACACATTGAGAAAATCCCATGTATAAGAGAAAAACAGCAATGGCATCTGCGGCTTAGATTTCCTCATAATCGTATACCTCCGGAATCACGCGGGCTGATATTGTATCTTTTTCCTTGGTTACAGAAAATGCATTATCTACCAAATGATAGTAATAAAAGGTTTCAGACGGGGTCTTGTGTCCAAGATATTTGCTCAAGTAAGGGAGTAATTTCTGTGTGTCCAACCCACGCTGTATCCAGTCATTTAGCCGCTCAACGACAAATGCGTGTCGCAAACAATGGGGCGTTGGTGTTTTATCGGCATTTGCGGAAAACGGCAAGCTATTCCAACATTCCTTGAACCTGAGTTGTATAGCGGCAGCAGATAAAGGGTTTCCAGTATCATGCCCAGGGAAAAGCCAAGGCGAAAGAGGTGCGGCGTTTTCAATATAAAGCCGATAATCGTTCAGCATTTGCCGTCCGTCCGGCGGTAAGTACACGAGCCTGTCCTTATGCCCTTTTGATTTGTAGATAGCAAGTATTCCCTTATCGAAATCCACATCTGATTTTTTTAGTAACCGGGCTTCGGACAACCGCAGTCCGCAACAGTAGTACAGACGGAATATTAGTTTGTACTCATGAGCTGTACGTCTACCGCAGTAATTATGGGTTTCCCATGAATCAATCTTTGATAGAAGTGCTGATATTTCCTCATGGGACGGCACATACAGCACAGGTTTTGATTCTTTTGCGTTGTCTCGCGGTACGTATGATTCGCAACCGAGGGAAAGGATATACAGGCTTAATTGACGAAGTGTATTTACTCTGCGGTTTCGGTACCTGCCACCTTCGGTCGGTCTTATGACAGCCCATTCCGACGCAAGCTCCCGAGTGATGGTTGTTGCATCCGGGTAAAACGCAATGCAGAAGTCATCGAGTTTTTTAAAATGATATTCGTCGGTGTCGTAGCTAAATCCATCTGCGCGCTTTTGCTGTATAAGCCCGATAATATATGATTTTAGCTTGCTTTCAAATATATATTTCATACCGCACCTCTAACTGTGAAAGACAGAGGGCAAAGCAGCATACCTTCTTCATCGTGTGCCAAATATGCATCTACCGACTTCCGCGATGTATGACCAAGCGCATCCACTATAGAATCCACCTTTGTTCCAGCTTTTAGAAGCCGGGTTGCAAATGTTCGGCGTGTGATATGAAAACCTTGACCACGAGGCAGTTCCAAACCATTTGCAGAAAGGGCGTGATTAATTGCATATCTGCAAGCACTGTTGGTGAGGTTTGAGTATGGTGCCATATGCCGTATAAAAACAAAACCGGCACTTAATACCCCAGACGGTAGCCTGCCCTGTGAGATATATCTGTACACGGAATTTCCAGCATCTGTAGGGATGTGGAGCGTAATGGCTTTACGGGTCTTTTTCTGGATAAACGAAACTGTTTGGTTTGCCCAGTCAAAGTCGTTGATTTTGAGATTTACAATATCACAGGAGCGAATCCCCATGCGCAGCCCGAGCATTACCATAGCGGCATTGCGCAGCTCAAGTGGGCTACTCGCATTTTTGCGATAATCATAGATGCAGTCAATCATATCGTCGCTCATGACTGTAACAATTTCGCACCTTGGGGCAAATTTTGTCGAAACTGCAAGGTATAGATTCTTTGGCACAAGATTTACTTCGCCCATATGTTTGAGAAGCCCACGAACGCCCACCCTATACGCTTTATTCGTTGTGGGAGCAGCGGACGAAAGAGTGCTATGAAATTCTTTCACTAAACTTGGAGTGATTGCATCGGGCGAATTTACACCATTTGCATCCATGAACCAAAAAAACCTGGCACACGTAGACCTAATTATCGCAAGAGATGATTGCGATAATTCATCTTTTTTACGTACAGTCAGATAGTTTTCGATGATTTCTCTGCTCCACTCGGGTAATGAATCAATCAAAAGAGTTTTCCATGTGAAACCAGATGATCGCTCTATGTTTCCTGTTTCCACATAGTCCGCAAACCAAGTAATTATTTGACGGTAGGCGCTCCAATGCGTGACTTTTGGTATATGGTTTAGCCACAAATTGATTGCCTCTTTCGAATATGCCATGTGATTTATTTCGAGGAACAAAAAGAAACTCTTGAAAATGTGCTTGTACGCGCGTTTCGGCAAAATACTGTACCTTCGCTCTTCAAGGCTTGCTAAAAATGAGGTTGCAAGCGTTTCAAGCGGCTTGCTGGGTTGAAATGACGACTTGGAATAAGCCACATCACGTAATCTCAAAAACAAGATAGCTGTTGCATCACGCTTCCTCATTACCTGCAAATAACAGGCGGGGATAATCCCTTGTTTAGAAAAAAAAGAAAGCAGTTGACCGACTCCGTTGGCATATTTTCGTTGTGTTTCTGCCGTGCAAGTGATTTCCTCAATTCGCTCTAAATATTTAAGGGGCAGTTCTATCGTCATATTATCGGGAGTTTTGCAGCTATGCTCTGAAATAAAGAGTAAAAAATCTTTGCATCCGGCAACGTAATGATTAATAGTGTTTTTGGCGAGTCTCTCAGAAATGGCATTGTAAAACTCGCAGTATAGCACCTTGTAATTTTCCGGAAGATTGCTTTTGCCCTCATAATCAATGTTCATAATACATATCCCCTTTTAAAATATTACCCGGCATTGCTGACGGATATAAGAGGATTGTACATTGAAAATGCGCAGGATTCGAGAGTTAAATCATTTATTTATCAGACTTCTTCGTAATCCTGCGCATTTTTAGATGATGAGGATAAGAGATAAAATATTTATATTAACATTTTATCTCATACCGCCAGTGCCGCAAGCAGGGTCATAAACCGTTTTAATTTCTTTTTCCGTCGCGATGTTTTCTTCTAAGAACAATATGTTTACCATAAGCTCTATAACTTCTCTTGGGGTGTAGTGCTGCCCTGCTTCTTCGTTGTGTGCCTCTGAAAATTTTCGGATTATTTCTTCAAATATGTATCCCATCTCGATATTGGATACTTTGCTAGGGTGCAAATCTGCCTTTGTTGTCGTATATTCTTGAATTACAAGAAACAGCAAATTTTTATCAGCCATGCGTCCAATGTGAGTGTCAAAGTTAAAGCATTTTATGATGTCTAATGCGCTAGGTGAAAATCCGTTTATGTAGCTTCTGAAATTTGCTTCAATAGAGTCAGGTGCAGCAAGTAGCTTTTCGAAATCGTAAGGGCTTGTATTATAGAAATCATGCCCCGCTATTCCTTTTAGAATTGACTCCTTGCCTGTATCGGACAGATTCGCTAGGCTAGCATTTTTATCGACAACCGCTTG
>JAVBKJ010000162.1:0-29141 GCA_031554075.1 Oscillospiraceae bacterium
TTACTTGCAAATAATCCTACCTTGGTATGTTTCTCACATGCCAAGGTAGGATTATTTGCAAGTTGAATAGCTCCAGTGATATCCTAGATATACCAGTCTTCAGAAATTAAGTTCATATCAGTCCACCAATCTTTAATTATACTGTCCCCGTAAAACAAGACACAAAATTGCAAACATAATGACACTTGATATACTTGAAAACAGAAAGTAAGATGTCAATAAATAGGAAAACCACAATTTACAACAAAGTTCAAGGCGAGGTAGTTACGCGCGAAAATCTGAGCCGCATACATCTGCAAAACTAGAAACGAGGGTTCTCGACTATGCGGCTAATGTATTTCCACAAAATACGGTAGAAATAAAGCGGGAAACCTTGCGACCAAAGCAATTACCTATGACACAACGGAGACTTTTTAGTCCTGAATCTTTTCAATATCAAATGCTACATCCTCACCAACAAAAGAGATATACCCATTCTGTGGCAACGTGACAAAGGCTCTTTGTGTTGCTTCAAGTGATGTTGCAACGCAGTTGAATTTCTCATCGTATACAAAATATGATCCTCGCTGAGGGGTCTGAATCTTCCAAACCTGACCTCCCGATACCTGATCCACATGAACCCAAACCGCATCCTTATCCAGCGTAACGGCACCTGAAATTTCTGACGATTTTAGTGCGGAGGCGGCGTCAATGTAACGATAGTTATTAATAGTTAGACAGTCAAAATTATTTTGCACATGAAATGCAAGGTCGTTACTATCACGTCCTGTCATGGTCGGGGTGTTTTGATAGCCTTGTGCAGTGTTTTGGTTCAGAATTTTTGCTGATGGGAACATGGTTCCTAGGCTCTGGTAGATACCGTGTAGAATATATCCCTGTGCACGGTCGTCCATGGCAATACGTGCGATAGGAGCAGAAATATATTTTGCGGAAGAATACGTTTCGCTTACCAGCAGATAGTCCTTCTGTGTTCTGCTTTGCCAAACGGCAGCGACATCTTGATTTGTTGGATTTTGTTCGATTTTCTGTGCAAAGGGCATGGCGTACGCTCTTTGACTAAGCCCAGCACAGTTTTCATAGCTTTGAATGACCAAATAGCCATCTTTGAAGGATATTGTTGTCGTGCCGCGTGTCCCGCCCTGTGCATACACTAGACCCAGAGAAATGTATCCCCCGTCTGTGGATACGAACGCCCCGTTGCCAGTGTGTATAAATTCCATAGGCGTTTCGTTTCGAGTGCCAACTTGAGATAAGAAAAGTGTATCTTCAGAAAATGTCACGGTCATCAATCCCCCTTGACCAATGTCATAAAGACCAGCATTTGACTTGATTTCTTCTGGTATCGTTGTCGATTGGGTCGTTTGTTTTGGCAATTCAAGTGACATTTCATCAATGAAACCTTCCTCCTGTAGCACCGCCAATGCAATTTCCTGCGCGATGAGCTGTTCAAATTGTGGTTTGCCTGATGATGCTACCGCAACGGACAGCTCGTATTCTGGCAATACCGTAAGGTTGCTATGGTAAAACATTGTACCGCCACCCTTGGCGAGCGCCTTGATACCCAATGTATTAAATGGATATGTGTCAACACTATCCCAGCCCAAGCCGTAATTAAGCGTTGTATCGCTGTCGATATCGACAACCCTATTCATATGCTGATTCTTGCTCATTTCAACAATCGCGTTGCGTGAAAGGACGCTTTCGTCTGCATTGTCAAAGAAAATTTCACCAAAGCGGCTCAAGTCCTCCATGGAGGCATACATGCCGCCAGAACCAATCACATTAAAGTTTTCAGAGAGCAATGCTACGCCATTAAGGGAGATGGGTGCAAGCTGTGCACGATCAAAATTACTTTGAGGCGTCTTAGTATTTGTTAGCCCTAAAGGTGCTATGAAGTTTGCCTCTAAAAACTGAGTGAAGCTAACGCCACTAACGCGCTCAACCAAAATTTCAGCAAGGGTAAAGTTATCGTTTGTGTAAATTGAGCGTTCGCCTGGGTTGTGCTTGAGCCGTTGCCCCGCCATTAACGCTAAAAAGTGGTCGTGGTTATACGTGCTATTGTCCCCAAACAGCATACTGTTGTTATCTGTCATACCCATCAAACCTGCACTGTGATTAAGCAACATACGGGGCGTAATATCTTTATACCGTGTATCATTCATTGTAAATTCTGGCATATAGCTGACAACAGGTGTGTCTAGGCTCAATTTGCCCTCATCCACTAGCTTCATAACTGCCGCCGCTGTAAATACCTTGCTAATCGAACCGATACCGTACATTGTGTCTTCTGCGGCAAGGGCTGTAAGCCCTGCCGCACCGATGCTTATACATAGCACTATTGCTGTATAAAATTTAATGAAACGATTCATGTCCTCACTCCTATTCCGATAATAATGCGTACACAGAAATTTTTCTAATGCGGAACGCTGATAGCATTGCAAGCCCAAAGGTAATACTCACGAGCAACAGGCAAACAACAACCAGTGCAATTGGATTTGTGGTAAAGCCGATATTTGTGATTCCCATTGACGAAAACATAACCTTAAATGCCGGATTCACTAACGCCGCACCGCATAGGCAGCCCACAATTGAACCAATTAAGACAGAGGGCATAAAGCTAATAGCGAGCTGAGCCGCAAGTTGTTTTGTTTGAAAACCACTGGCTTTGAGGATGCCTAACTCCACACGGCGTTTGATAACAATTGTTTTCAAAACCATTGATAAAATGAGCGCCACGATAAGGACAGAGAAAATTGCTACAATTTGCGCCAATGCCGACATAGCACCGCTGAAAACGTCAATCTGGGTGTTAATACTTTGTCTAAAATCCTGTATACTTTCGATTTGATAGGCAGACGAGCTTCCTTCTATAATAATTTCGCCCCGATAGCTCACCGCGTAATCAACCGAGTTAATACCGTACTGCTCCAAATAGGCAGATATTTTTTCTTCGGCACGTGCTTTTGCCGCAGAAAACTTCTCATTAGGGTCTACTCTTGAAACATTTACCACGCCAAAGCGTTCCTCTAGCTGTTTGGTGATAACGGGCACTGTGACGCCATCCTTTAGGTACACATTAACGCTGTGGCGTTGGTAGGTTGGCACCATGCGCTGATACCCGTCTTGGGTTAATAGGACAGCCAAAGTGGTTGATGAATACAATCCCGAAATTAGAAATTCTTGCGTAACGCCACCAGCCGCCACCTGCACCCTATCGCCCACTGTCTTGCCCAAATTATCTGCAGTAGACCCAGATAGAACAATTTCGTTATCCCATTGTGGAAATGCACCTTCATAGGGACTGATTGTTTCAAGTGCGCTATAATCATTCGACACGATTGCATTTAGGTCAAAGCCATCCACTTTAAGCGTGGACCAGTCAACCATTGAGGTTTTCCTGACATCGCTCATAGTTTCAATTTGTGATGCCAACATATTAGCATCTGTATTTTTTGATACAACAAGTGTAATATCGGACATCTCCGCACCCGCCATTTTGATAAACGCGGTTCGGTCGAGTACAAAGTTTGAATACGCCACCATTACAAATGTAATTGCCAATGCGATACCCGCTAGAATCACGCCAATGGTTAGATATAGCTTGCCGTACATGAACATATTCTTGAAACCAAGTCGTGCATGAACGCCTCCTACACCTTTGGAAAGCGGAAAATGGTTGCGTCGAAAACTATGGGTTGCGATGCCGCCACGTAACGCCACCACAGGAGGTAATTTTTTGATGCGTCTAGCGGACAGATATACCATGGCAACCAGTAAACCCGCAATGCCTAAAGATGATAGTAAGCCAATACCAATCTGCAAATTAAGTTCCCACAAAACGCCTGAGGCAGATGCCATGACACTGTCAACGCCAGGCATGGTTAATGCTGAGAGTAATACCCCAAGCAGAGCCGCTGGAAGTGAAACAAGTGCGTATTCAAAGACAAGTGAACGAATGATTTGACGGCTGGTATATCCAGTTGCTTCTAATACGCCGATGCTGTGCAGATTGTCTTCAATACTGTTTTTAACACGGAAATTAATGACCACCAGCGAAATTAGCGTTAGTACCATAGCAAACATAGCAACTATCCCCGAAATGGACATAACAGGGGTTATGATTGGTTCACAAATATCTTGATACGTTCTAACCATACTGTCAGACGAGAACATAGCCCCGATATCTACATCCAACGTTTTACGAAAATCGCGGTCAATATTTTCTGCTTGACTAGCATCTGTGAAGCGTGCAGAAATGTATACGCTTTCACCAATTTTCTGTGCAAGCTGGTCATATGCCTCGCTGCTTACATAATACCTGCCACCAGCAGATGGCGGTGTTGACAATTCTATTGATTCAAAGAAACCTGCCACGGTAAAGTCATACGACTTATTTTTATAAATGAATGTACATGTGTCTCCCGTTTTATACCCTGACAGCTTACCGAAATATGGCAGATAAATTGCCTGCGCTTGCGGCACTGTGGTATCCTGTTCAATTAGCGTAACGGGGGTCATATCTCTTGTTGCCGCAATGTCGGCGAAAATCGCAACAGTTTCAAACTCGCCTCCCATGGTTGCTTTTGCAGCACCCATCAGCACTGTGTTTTCAATTGCAAATTTTTCGATACGAGGGTCGGTTTTGAAAAAATCTAAAAATCTATCTTGATAAATCGCACGCGACATCGCATACACGTTGTGCGGAGTATCTAATTGATTTACTTTTTCTTGAAACAGGCGGTCAGATTGTACAATTACTGTTAATCCTGTATTCATTAGCATTGATACAATTAAGATAATGGCAAAGAGTGACAGCGTGCTGCTTTTGTTCTTGCGAATATTTGCGAAAGCATAATGCAGAGAACCCATGTTTACCACCCCATCTTTTCTAAAAAGGCTTGTAGTCGTTCTATTCTCTGAGGCAATTCGTCCTCGCCAAACTGCGGTTGCGTGAGTTCGCCAACAATGGCACCATCTCGCAGATATACGATGCGATTGCCTCGGGCGGCGGTTTTCAAGTCATGTGTGACCATAACGATACTTTGACCACCTTGGTGTAGTTGGGTAAATACATCTAGTACCGCCGCACCAGACGCTGAGTTGAGCGCACCTGTCGGTTCGTCTGCAAATAATAGCTTAGGGTTGTTGATGATGGCACGCACAATGCCGACGCGTTGCGCCTCGCCACCTGACAGTTGGCTTGGGAATTTTAGCCACAAATCCTCTTGGAGATTTACCTTGAGCAGCAAGTTTTTTGCACGTTCCAAAATTACCTTTTTGTTGCGATTTACCAGTAACCCACTCGATAGGATATTGTCTAAAACGCTCATGTTATCCATTAGATGAATTTGTTGAAACACAAAGCCGCAGTTGTTACGGCGGAATACTGCCAATTGATCATGGGTCATGGAAGAAATATGTTGTGAACCGAAGTAGATGTCGCCAAGTGTTGGTTTATCCATGCCAGATACTGCATACAAAAGAGTGCTTTTTCCCGAACCAGAACTGCCCATAATAATGGTAAAATCGCCCTCACTAATATTAAAATCCATGTTTTTAATAATATGAAGTTGTTTTCCGCCGCTAGAAAACGTTTTGCTGAGTTTATTAATTTTAATAATACTTTCCATCGTAACATGCCTCAATTCATTTTTTAATTGTGTTTGCTGTCTGTTTATACTATAATCAAATTTGATTCAAAAGTCTTTGTCAAATTCCTAGTAATTTCTTATCAATTTCTTAACGGGGGTGAACACTTTGCAATATGACTGTTTAATCGTGGATGATGAGGAAGGTATTTCGCAAACCATCTGCGAGTATTTCAACATGTTTGACATAAAGGCAGAATACAAAACTAACTTTGACGATGGGTTGACATTTTTAGCCGAACATACCGTGTCGCTGTTGCTGCTCGACGTTAATTTAGGCAAGGAGTCTGGTTTTTTGTTTTGCAAAGAGATTCGAAAAACGTCTAATCTTCCCATAATCTTTATTAGCGCGAGGGGTTCTGAGGAGGATATTCTTTCGGGACTCAACTTGGGAGGTGATGATTATATCACAAAACCATTTTCTATGGGGATTTTACTAGCCAAAGCAAAGGCAATTTTAAAGAGAAACATGATTGCCGTCCAGCTGCCAGAAATTTTTGAGGTAGGTGGGCTGCGTATAGATAAGTCTACGAAACGAGTGTATAAAAATAATGTTCTTGTTAAGCTAAAGCCAATGGAGTGGAAGTTATTGTGTTATCTGTTGGATAACCAAAAAAGAGGTATTTCTAAAGACGAACTGCTCACTACAGTATGGGGCGATCAATTTGTGAGCGAGGGGACTCTTTCGGTACATATCCGACACTTACGAGAAAAGATAGAAGACGATCCAAATCAGCCAAAGTTGATTAAAACCGTTTGGGGCACTGGATACATATGTGAGGCAACAATGTGAAAAAATTCTACATGGTGTATCTACTGCTGTTTGTAGCGGTAACGATTGGTTATCTGCTTATTTCTATTGGTCTAAAAATTCCAAACACACAAAATGTAGACATGATTGCCGTTAATCATGTTGTAAAATCTGTGAAACAGAATTGGGACAGTATGCAACGTCTATCAGCGCAACGGTTTACATATGACTTTTCAGTACTAGACAAAGACGGCGCATGTCTATACCAAACCGACGCAAGCCTTCCTACGACCCTGTATGATGGCACGAAACAAGGATTAACAGTAATGGATGTTGACATTTTGGGTAAGGTTATGTTAGACACACATCCGCAAGATTGGATTGGACAACTCTTCTCACAAATGCGGCAACGTATACTGGCATCATACCTAATACTTGTCGGTATGCTAGTCATATACTTTTTGTGGCTTTACGTAACCATTTTACGCCCATTTGCACGTCTTTCAAATTTTGCCAAGCATATCTCAAGCGGGCAATTTGAGACACCTCTACCAATGGACAAACAAAACATTTTCGGTGCCTTCACCGAAAGCTTTGATGTCATGCGTGAATCCTTACATAAGGCCAGACAAGGCGAGCAGCTTGCCAATCAAAGTAAAAAAGAGTTGATTGCTTCGCTCAGCCATGATATTAAAACACCTGTAACATCCATTCGGCTTATTTCCGAACTGTTACAGGTGCAGATTGTAAATCCGACGCATATAGAGAAGTTGTTGATGATTCAAACAAAGACAGAGCAAATTGACAGGCTGGTAAGCGACCTGCTGCAAAGTACACTAGATGAATTGGGGCAACTAAGCGTCACAGTTACTGACCAAAGCAGTGATGTATTGTACCCTTTACTTTCCAACGCTGACGCAGTTGCATCTATTCCCCAATGTCTCATCAGCCTTGATATTAGAAGGATAGAGCAGGTAATTGACAATATTTTGAGCAATGCAGCAAAGTACGCAGGAACCTCTATAGATGTTAAACTGGCAATAGTGGATTCATTCTTAAAGATAGATTTTAATGACTTTGGTACGGGGGTTGATCCATCTGAAGTTGATTTTCTATGTAATAAATTCTATCGTGGTGAGCGTGCCATTGCTTCGCAAAAACAGGGGGAGGGCTTAGGACTGTACATTGCGAAACTGTTGATGACAAAAATGGGCGGTGAGCTTGAATGCATCAATAGAGACGATGGTTTCACCGTCAGCTTGTTATTAGCACTTTCTAGGTAGTTGTCACTACTTTGGCGTGCTGAGAAATGTCAGTTTATTGCAACTGGTGATTTATGGTGGGTAATTAATACTAATCCCAGATAAAATTATACCAATATTTTTATCTCCGGCTTTGCCGGATTTGCGGAGAAGCCGCAAGGAATCAGTATTGACGACATTTCGGCGACCAAAGGTCGCCACACGCGCACAGCGCGTGATAAAAACATGACATGTTTTTATTTGAAATTAGCATAAGAAACTTGGCACGCTTCGTAACGAAGCCGAAAGGCAAAAAACTGACAGCAAAAAATAGAGTAACAGCTGTGTTTTACAACAAAACACAGCTGTTACTCTATTTACCACACACATAAATACTACCCGATTGTATCAAAGCGAAGTAGCCATGTTTCGTTTTCGTCAATAATCCCTTTATACCCGTCTTGAAATACAGCAAATAAGTTGCCCTCTAGGGGGGTGATGCTGTTATAGCGCATGGGTAACGATATCTTCCCATCAAACGAGACGGCGCCAAGATGAGACCCCGACCCGATAACCGCAATTTTCTGTGATAGGTAAATTTTTTGGTATTGTGTGGGTTGCACTAAGAATCCCTTTCCGATTTCGTATAGTCCCGCGCCGT
The DNA here is from genome assembly GCA_031554075.1 of Oscillospiraceae bacterium. Lineage (GTDB taxonomy): Bacteria > Bacillota > Clostridia > Oscillospirales > UBA929 > WRMG01. Next base: position 8,302 of record JAVBKJ010000162.1, read on the forward strand.
TGCCAAAGCGCACCACTAGCAGATTATTGGTAAGCGGTGTCACTTGTGTGGCTTCTGCGATAAACTCGGTACTTTGCGTGCGTTCCAAGTGTAGCTTGACACCATCTGACTGGTTGGCAGCAAGATTGCCGCCTGTGAGGTACTGCAAGGAAGGCTCGTAGGGAACGACTTTTCCAATCGCGGCGTCGAAATAAAATCGCACACTGCCCTCTGGTGATTCGCGCTGTAATAAATACACATCAGTGTCAATTTTAGAAATGCTACTGTAATCAAATGGGAGCACTGCCTGTCCCTTTGTGTCAATTAAGCCCCAATTGCCCCCTGAGCGCACCGCGCAAACACCGCCGCCAAAGGTCATGGCTGCTTCATACTGCGGTGTGATGACCCATTGTCCGTGGGGGTCGATAACGCCCCACGCCCCGTCCTTGCGAACGACAGCCAAGCCTTCGTGAAAACTGCCAGCCTCGTCATAGGGACCTGATAGAATGACCGAACCATTCCCATCCATGTACCGATAGCCTTCTGGCGTTTGCACCGCCAACAGACCTTCGCTCATAGAGGAGACCACGTTGGGTGCGTCCGTTAGCACCTCTTTGCCGTCTTCACGCAAGAGGGTGTACCCTGTCAGCGTTTGCAACAACACATAGCCTGTGCCCTTGTCGGCATATACTGAGTTTACTGACGCGTTGGGATACGGCACGCTGACCATGCTGGCATCGTCAGCGATAATACGTAGTTGGGTCGAACCGTCAGACAACGGCTGCTCTAGTGCGTACAAAAAATCATTCGAGGTGTAGTCATACCGCGTGACGCTGGCATAAATAGGCGGCACAACGACACGACCGTGGCTATCACACAGCCCTGCTGGGGCAGAGGGGTCGGCAGATTGCGTAAAGGGGAACAACGTGCCACAGCCAATCGCAGGGGTTATATTGTACGTAAAACACGGCGAATTTAATTTAATATTGGGCAGACGTGTGGAGGTGACAACAGGTGGTACAGGTTTTGTCGTCTGCGCGGACACCAAAACAGCGGTGGTGGGCGATGCGGGCGCGCTCGACACAGTTTGCGCAGGCAGGGCGACCTCCTGCGGTGTACAGGCGGCAAGCAACAGGAGCAACAGACAAATGTACAGCTGGGGCTTCATCTCACCACCGCCCTTTCTGAATAATCATAAGAAATTTGAAATTTTCGTCAAAATAAAGCATTGTTGCCAAAGGGAATTTGATATAGTATAATAACGGTAGCGGCACACGCCGCACGTGAATACTAAGGAGGTGCAACATGGAACTACAATTCTACGTTTGCAAACACTGTAACAATGTCGTGTATCTGGCGCATGATGCCAAGCACACCCCTTCGTGCTGCGGCGAATCTAGGACAACTCTCGTACCTAATACGGTGGAGGCATCACAGGAAAAGCATGTGCCTGTTCTGTCAAGCGCACAAGGGCTTGTGACAGTCAAAATCGGACAAGTACCACATCCTATGGAGGATGCGCATTACATCGGCTTTATAGCACTGGCACATGATGGACTTGTGACATTCAAACACCTTACGCCTGGAGACGAAGCAGTTTTGACCGCGCCAGGAGGCGAGGGAGCTGTAGCTTACGCATGGTGCAACCTACATGGATTATGGAAAGGGGTATTATAACATGGAATTAAAAGGAACAAAAACAGAGAAAAATCTGCAATCTGCCTTCGCAGGCGAATCTCAAGCACGCAATAAGTATACCTATTTTGCGAGCAAAGCCAAACAAGAGGGCTATGAGCAAATAGCCGAAATATTCCAAACCACAGCAGACAACGAGAAGGAACACGCCAAACTTTGGTTTAAGCTGCTACATGATGGCGGCGTACCCACCACAAAGGAAAACTTGCTAGCCGCTGCTGAAGGTGAAAACTACGAGTGGACAGACATGTACAAGACGTTTGCCGCCGAAGCAAAGGCTGAGGGTTTCAATCAAATCGCGTTCCTATTTGAAAAAGTCGCCGAAATTGAAAAACACCACGAGGAACGCTATCGCGCCTTGCTCAAAAACTTAGATACGGATCTCGTGTTTAAGAAGGGCGAAAAAGTGTACTGGCTGTGCCGTAACTGTGGATTTATCCACGAAGGGACAGAAGCACCACCAAAATGCCCTGTTTGCGACCATCCACGTGCCTACTTTGAGGCTATGGCGCAAAATTATTAGGATTGTACGCCCGTCTCCTGTTAGCCATTGGCTGACAGGAGATTTTTTTCATTGATTATTACGGTTTGCAAGTGTATTATAGTAAAGGAAGCAAGCAATTGCCACAACGAATTGATTACAGAGTTGTCATAATCATTTACAAACGCGTTAGGTTTGTTACTGTTTATGTGCAATTTGACGCACTGGACGGTCATTTACGCAATCAGTGGTACGCCAAGCGGCAGACGGCACTATACACAGCCTAACATTTGTTTCCGAAAATAGTCAAATACCGTTTGGCATGTAGGTAGATGACGTTCGGGATGCCATTGAAACCCAACAAGCGGCAAACTAGTGTGCGCGATACCCTCAATGACCCCATCGTTTGCGGTTGCCCAAACGGCAAGCCCCTCCCCAACGGTATCAATTACCTGATGATGGGCAGAATTAACCTGTAGCGTGGTGGTAAGGCTGTTTGAAACGGCGACAGCATATGGGTTGGTGCGGCTTAGGGTAACGTCGTGTACTCTGTCTGCATCGTCAATTTGGTTATGTCCCTCGACATGTTGTGTCAGCGTACCGCCAAACGCGATGTTGATGAGTTGCAATCCCCGACAAATGCCCAACACTGGCTTGTCTGCTAACAAAAACGCGTGCAGATAGGCAAGCTCTAAACGGTCGCGCTCAAGACTAATGTGCCGCGAACCGTCGATTTGTTGCCCATACAAGGCAGGATGCACGTCCCACCCGCCCGACAGGAGCAAGCCGTCGTACTGGGTTGCTGCGGCGGCGGCGTCTGCGGCGGCAGTCCACCACGAGACTGTGGGCGGCACGACCAAGGGAGTGGGGGTGCAAGCGGCGTTTTGCAATGCCGTCGTGTAATTTATGGGGTTTGGCTGCGCTGTTAGCACCAATACAGTTGGATTCATTCGCGTTTCCTCCCAAATTATGATATAGGGGTCGATATAGATGCAAGTCACGGTCAATATGATACAGGAAGCGGCAGAAGTTCTCAAGCAACACGTTCGTCACACGGAGCTACACCCTTTGTCCGCCTCATTACTAGCGAGCGGTCAGGTGTACCTAAAGGCTGAAAATTTGCAACGCACAGGTTCTTTTAAGGTGCGCGGCGCGATAAACCGTATGGCAGCACTGACATTAGAAGAACGCAACGCTGGTGTCATCTGTGCGTCTGCTGGCAACCACGCGCAGGGGGTGGCGTTAGCCGCCTCGATGCTCGGGGTGAAAGCAACGGTGGTGATGCCTGTCGGCGCACCGCTATCAAAACTGGCGGCGACACAATCCTATGGCGCACAAGTTGTGTTGCATGGGGCAAGCTTTGATGAGGCATTAGCACATGCCTTTGAATTGCAAGCCGCCAACGGATTTATCTTTATTCATGCCTTTGATGACCCCTTGGTGATTGCGGGTCAAGGCACAATAGGGCTCGAGATTATGCAGGCATTGCCCCACTGTGAGGCGATTTTAGTCCCTGTGGGCGGCGGTGGGTTAGCCGCAGGCATCGCCGTTGCTGCCAAGGGGATGAATCCACGTGTGAAGGTTATCGGCGTCGAGCCTCAAAACGCCGCGTCTATGTACGCCTCTGTATTGGGCGGACGCATGACGCGTCTTGCGCCTGTGCCGACAATCGCCGACGGTGCGGCGGTGTTGCGCCCCGGTGACCTTACCTATGAGCTATGCCGCACACAGCTTGATGATATCATTACCGTCACAGAAGAAGAAATCGCCACCGCAATTTTAAGTATGCTGGAGCGCATGAAAATTGTCTGCGAGGGCGCGGGGGCTGTTGCTGTTGCGGCGGCACTCAACGGCTACGCGACACGCTTTGCAGGGCCCGTTGTGGCCGTTGTCTCTGGCGGCAACATCGACGTCAATACCTTAGAATGGATTATCGACAAAGGCTTGCTAACCACAGGACGGCGCATGGTGCTGTCCACCGTCATTAAGGACAGACCAGGCAATCTATCACAATTGCTAGATATCATCGGCGGCATGGGTGCCAATGTGCTATCTGTGACGCATAACCGCTTGTCGCGCGATACCCCTGTGGGGCTAGTGTCCGTGTCGCTGGATTTAGAAACCCGTAACGAGCTTCACATTCAAACGATACGCGATACATTGCAAAACCAAGGATACCCATTAAGTTAGGATTGTACCTGAAGGAGACTACATGACGAATACATTTTTACCCGTGTCTGCCCAAGAGATGGTTGACCGCGGCTGGCAGGGGTACGACTTTTTACTGGTGACAGGCGATGCCTATGTAGACCACCCTAGCTTCGGCGCGGCTGTTATCGGGCGCGTCTTAGCGTCACAAGGCTACAAGGTGGCCATCCTAGCCCAACCGCCCTTTCAAGATGCCAACGCCTTTCGGACGATGGGAACACCGCGCTTGGGCACACTTATCACAGGCGGCAACATAGATTCCATGGTGGCGCATTATACCGCCGCCAAAAAACGCCGCGGTGAGGATGATTACAGCCCGCGCCGTGAGGCAGGCTTGCGCCCCGACCGCGCTGTATTAGTCTATGCCCATCGCACGCGAGAAGCCTTTGGGGCGGAGATGCCCATTATATTAGGCGGTTTGGAAGCCTCGTTGCGCCGTTTTGCCCATTATGACTATTGGGAGGACAAGGTGCGCCGCTCGGTATTAATTGATGCCCACGCCGATATTTTAGTATACGGCATGGGCGAGCGTGCTATACTTGACATTGCCCAACGGTTACAAGATGGTTATCCTGTTACCGCTATGGGGGACATCCGCGGCATTTGCTACCGCGTGCTAGGCTATCCCCCTGCCCTGATTAGCAAAACCCCCGATGCGTCGTTTATGGCGGAAACCTGCCCCTCGTATGACGAGGTTCGGACAGAGAAATTTTCGTATGCCACGGCGTTTATGCAGCAATATCAAGAACATGACGCGGTGACGGGCAAGGCTGTCTTGCAATGGCATGGCGACCAACTGTTAGTACAAACACCGCCCGCCCTGCCGCTAACAACAGCGGAGCTAGACACGGTTGGCATGTTGCCCTATGTGCGCGACGCCCACCCCCAGTACGAGGGCGGTATCAAAGCGGTGGAGGAAGTCCGTTTTTCGCTGATACATAACCGCGGCTGTTTTGGGGCGTGCCATTTCTGTTCGCTCGCCTTTCATCAAGGGCGTGTCATCTCGACACGGTCACATGACTCCATTGAAGCAGAAGCGACATTGGTTGCGCAACTGCCCGATTTCAAAGGGTATATTCACGATGTGGGCGGTCCTACCGCCAATTTCAGACACCCCTCCTGTCAGCAACAGGAAAAGCACGGCATGTGCCGTCATCGTGCTTGTCTTACACCGACGCCCTGCCCGAAGCTCAACCGCGACAGCGAGGATTACAGGCAACTCTTGCAGCGGTTGCGTACTGTGCCAAATGTTAAAAAAGTGTTTGTGCGCTCTGGGCTACGTTACGACCATCTATTACTGGATTCATCAGGCAAGTTATTAGCGGAACTAACCGAGCATCACATTAGCGGTCAGCTAAAAGTCGCGCCTGAGCACTGTGTTGGTGCGGTGCTTGATTATATGGGCAAGCCGCATTGGAACGTTTACACAGCCTTTGCGGAACAATTTGCCGCACTTAACCACAAATTTGGCAAAAAGCAGTTTTTAGTGCCGTATCTGATTTCCTCTCACCCTGGGTGTACCCTAAAGGATGCCGTAACGTTGGCGGTGACACTGCACAGCATGGGCAAGCACCCCGAGCAGGTGCAGGATTTTTACCCCACACCCGGCACCATGTCCACGTGTATGTACTACACAGGGCTTGACCCGCGCACCATGCAGCCCATTTTTGTCGCCAAAACCCCCCGAGACAAAGCCATGCAACGCGCCCTATTACAGTGGCATCGTCCTGATAAGCGCGTATTAGTCATTGAAGCGTTGCAAAAAGCAGGTCGCACCGATTTGATTGGGTTTGGGGCGCATTGTCTCATCCGTCCGCTTACGAAACCTAAACGCCCTCATACACGCTGAGTAGCGTATCCTTATAGTACCATGCCAGAATATCGGCGTAGGATTTTCCCGCCAACGCCATCGAACGCGCGCCGTACTGGCTTAGTCCTACCCCATGCCCATACCCCTTTGTGTCGAATAAAACACGGTCGCCTGTCAGTACCACTGTGAAATTGGTGGAACGCAACCCGAACAAACCACGCATGGTCGTACCGCTGACCAACGCACCGCCGACTTCAATAGAGATAACACCGCCTGATGGGGAACGTTCAATGCGCCCGAACGGCGTCTTGCCCGCCACGGCATCGGGGTATGCCTTTTTGAGTATTCTCCAAAATTCTGCGGCGTCTAGTGACACATGGTCTTGGTAATGTGGGGAATTTTCCTCACCAGGGCTAATGACAGATTGCAAGTAGGGTACATCCTTGCCCCACACATCCGCGGCGCGCTCTGTCTGTCCCGACGAGGTTGAGGAAAACACAGCCAGAATCGGCTCGCCATTGTACAGCAGCACTTCCCGCAGTGTCTCCTGCACAGCGGTGTCTAACGCAGTGGCGTAGGTCGCCGCCGCATCGCCCCATTTTTTGAAAGCGGTATCACGTGGCAAATAGGCTTGGCAATGGTCGGGTTGGTCACATAACAGCGCGTCGGGGTGCTTTTCGGGCATACCGCGCGCTATCGTATGGCACGCCAGCGTACGTGCGGCAACGGCCTGCGCTTTGAGTGCTTCCAAGGGGAACGTGGGCGGCATCTCCCCTGCCAGCACACCCCAAACATATGTCTCGAGCGGCAAACTCTGCACCGCGCCTGCCACGCTTACTGTAACAACAACAGCGTTCTCATCCAGTGTGGTGGGGGTGCTGTTGTTTGCCGTTGTGGGGGCTACTGTGGGTATCGCGGTCGGGCTGGCGGTGGCGCTTGGTGTCGCGACAGGGCCAGGGTCGGGCAACACGACGGCATGTCCGATATCGAGCAACGCTTCGGTTGGTTGCGACACAAAAGGTAACGCAAACACCGCGACAAGCAGCAGTAAGGAAACCAGTATAATTTGTTTCATGAAACTTTCACCTCTTGTAACTTTCATATTGAAATTAAATTCTTGTTAAGTATACAGAAAAAGGATTGACATTAATGGGCTTATGGTGTATGCTTACAGTAATATTTTGCAAGAAGAGGGTGTTGTGACATGCAAGAATTGCAATCGAACAGTGGGCTTCTGGATAAGTTCATTGACACTGTATGTGATGGATACGTCGAAAAGAACAAGCTTGACCCAACGCTATACGAAAAGTTTCAAGTGCATCGTGGATTACGCAACCCAGATGGGTCGGGCGTATTAGCGGGTGTCACCCGTATCGGCAGTGTGCAGGGCGGCTTTCTTCGCGACGGCGAACGTGTGCCTATGGAAGGCAAGCTATTTTACCGCGGTATCGAGATTAACGAATTAATCGGCGGCTTTATGAAAGAGGATCGGTTTGGGTTCGAGGAGACAATCTATCTCCTGCTACTTGGCGATTTGCCAAATAGACCCCAATTGGATGAATTTAGAACCATGTTATCCGAACTGCAAACCCTCCCCAACAATTTTACAGAAGACATGATTCTCAAAGCACCGTCTAAAGATGTCATGAACATTATTGCGCGTGGCATTTTGGCGCTGTATTCCTACGACAACAAGGCAGACGACTGCTCTGTGCAAAACCTTATGCGCCAGAGTGTGGAACTCATTGCGCGGATTCCCACCATCGTAGGTCATGCCTATGCCGTTAAACGCCACTACTACGACCAAGCCAGCTTGGTATTGCATCGCCCCAAGGAAAATTTGACGATGGCAGAAAACGTTTTGCACCTACTGCGTCCTGACTCTCAGTATACCGCAGAGGAAGCGCGAATTTTAGACCTTTGTCTGGTATTGCACGCTGAACACGGCGGTGGTAACAACTCTGCGTTTGCCGCCCGCGTCCTTAGTTCCTCTGGCACAGATACATATTCTGCCATGGCGGCAGCGGTTGGCTCGCTGAAAGGACCTCGTCACGGCGGCGCTAACAACAAAGTGGTTGCCATGATGGACGATATCAAAGAAAACGTGAAGAACTGGAAAGACGAAGACGAGGTGGCACGTTATCTTGAAAAACTGATACTCAAAGAGGCTGGCGACAAGTCTGGCTTGATTTATGGCATGGGTCACGCCGTTTACACAATGAGCGACCCTCGCGCGATTTTGCTGACTGGATTTGCGCGTGATTTGGCAAGCAAACGCGGTCAACTTGACGAGTTTGAACTCATTCAATTGGTTGAAAAACTGACACCTGCTACGTTTGCCCGTGTTAAAAATGACACCAAGGTCATTGGCGCGAATGTTGACTTGTACTCTGGGTTTGTGTACAGACTTTGCGATATTCCCGAAGAACTATTTACACCGATGTTTGCCATCGCCCGTATGGTCGGCTGGTGCGCCCATCGCATTGAAGAATGTCTCTTTGGCAGCCGCATTATTCGCCCTGCCTATCGCCCTGTGATGAAAGAACGTCAATACACCCTGCTTGGGGATAGATAACATTGCACATAAAAAAGTCCTTGTAGTGATGTCACTACAAGGACTTTTTGTTATGGAGATTGAGGTCGCTAGGCTATTTTATCTAAGTCCACGATTACGGCAGAATTGCCCCGTCGGATAAACAGCGTATTGTCGCTGCTCACAACGGGAAAACTGTAAAAGTATGGGTCATCTAGGTACGCATCGTCTGCCGCATACAGCGCGTATTTTCGCATTGTGTCCATATTAATGAGGTACACATTTTTATGTTCGGGAGAACTATCATACAATACGACCCATTGGTCTAGTGCGCAGACAGTAAACAAATCATGGTTACGGTCATCGGCATATACTCTGTATGTCTTTTCAGCGTCTGTGTCAAAGACATACGCTTCTTTGTCTGGTGCAAAGCTTGTCATCCATGTGATTAGTCTGTCCGACGCAGAAAAAGTAGCAACCTTGGTGTCGAGCAACAGTTGAAAGACACTTTGCCCATCTCTGCTTTTGCCTTCAATGGCGACACTGGCACCGCTTTCTCGTGTATACAAAACCGTGTCATTTCTGCTAGCAATCGACAGACGTGGTGCTTCCAATGCCGAAGTACCCACTTGCCACGCATATGTTTGTTTTGAAATTGTATCATACTGGTAGATTGTATCTATGCCCCCATCCTGAGAAAGCTCTGTCCACGATAATTGTGATTTTGACGCTGCAAGATTCGACGCCGAAACATCTTTTCCGCACGTTCTGAAAGTAGATTTTTCGCCTGTCAGTAGGTCGATGCGGTAGATAACATCTCCCTCACTTTCTGTCACTTGCCAAAATATTTCTGACGCAAAGGCAACGATATGGTGGGGCGGTGGCGACAGTTCGGGAGACTCGTATAATACTGTTGTGATGCCAGACGCAATATCATAGCGTATAATGTCATAATTATCGGGATTAAGTGCCATATCGCGCATTGGCGGTTGTTTATGTGCGTATATCTTACCGTCTGCATAGCAGGATACATTGGTAAACCCTTCGGCATCATCGGGAAAATCGTACACTGACATAGCATCGGATGGAACTGCGCGTATGTCTAGCGAATCAGTTATGTCTGTGATGGCATTCATGTTGTAAAATTTAGTTTTTGCCTGATTTGATGGCGCAGGTGTGGCTGATTGTGTCGTTTGTTCCGTGTTCCCCGCTTTACATGCCGTAAGTACTGTAGCAAGTGCCAGAATTAGCATAACTCGTATGACTGTTTGCACGGTAATGCCACCTTTCATTTCATGCAAACACATTATATGGTTTGCGTCGTTCACTAACGTCCATGGCTAACATGTTCGACAGCATCATCAAGGCAATATCGACGACAATTCATTGCCCTTTGGTACTACTCGCGTTACATGCGCCCCTTATATACACTAACGCTGGCAACACATGACAAGCATTTTGTTAAATCACACTTTTATTAGTGTACCGCTTTCGTCAAATGTATAAAGTGTGTTAAATATATAGATTTTTGAAATTTTATTCACATCAAGGCTAGTGACACGTAACAGTGCGTCGCCTTCAAACGTCGCGTCTTGCGTTATATGAACTGTAAACAAACCGATTAACGCAATTTCGCTTCCATCCTTCATGACGATATACGCATTCTCATTCATGCTTTGTAGTTCTTCCGATAGTTGTTGTAGTTGCGTTTCTGGTGTATCCGACACAATACGGTTATTAAGCGTATCCTCGGCAAATACTTCAATGGGCGATACGAGTAAGCGCAAAGGGTACACCATGTTATTATCGCCTTGTTTGATTGTATACTCTTTCATTTGAGCTACACTTGTTAGTTTGAAATGATACTGCCATGTGCCCTTGATTAGGTCAGTATGTGGCGCCACAGTATCTTCATCAATCGAAATACCCATAATGGTCAATTCAACATTGTCACCATCAATCGCCTGACTATTAAAGTAAATAATTTTGATAAAAGAAGCGGTACGCGTACTGGGGTCATAGTTGGTGATTCCATCGTTGACACTATAATTTATATTGGGTTTAATGATCAAACCCAATTTGTCTTGGTCTTCCTTTAGAGATATTTCTGTCTTAAAAGTAGCCTCTAGTAATAAGTACGCAATGCGACCATCTGTATACGCTTGCCGCAACGTAACCGTTGTACCATCAACTGTGACAGACTTATTTATGTGTATTTTCTTTTCATCTGTACCAAAAATGGAATCCATGTGGGGATGTCCAAACGGTTTATATACATATGAATTTGCTGACAATAGCAAAGCGCCTGCCAACGACACTACCGCCACAAGCGAGCAAATAATCATACATACTGTGTATTTGGATTTCATATTTCACCTATTCAAACAATTAAAATTGGTAAGATTGTGCTGAATCTAGTTTGTCAAGTGCAGCACATGACAAACATTTTATATGCCAATGCGCTATATTTTTATAATAACACTAATAAACTATATGTCAAGAAATATTTTCCATTCTAACATACGCCTCACTATCTCGTGCTTCTAGCACCCTAACGTCTTATTTCGTCTGCATACAATAAGGTGCTGTGGCACAATTTACATTGTACTACAGCACCTTATCTTTGTCTTTATAGCCTGTTACCCTAGTTCCACCGCATTATCGACTTCTAGCTTGAAATCGCGGTACTGGAACATACCAGAACCAGCAGGGATTAGCTTGCCGATAATAACATTTTCTTTGAGTCCTAACAGATGGTCAACCTTGCCCTTGATGGCGGCTTCTGTTAGCACGCGTGTGGTTTCTTGGAACGACGCGGCAGACAAGAACGAATCTGTGGCGAGTGACGCTTTGGTGATACCCAGCAAGGTAAGTGAGCAAACCGCTTCTTGCAGTTCTGCTTCCCCTGCGGCAATGCGTGCCTGCACCCGTTGGTTTGCTTCTTCAAATTCGAAGATATCGACCAATGCACCTGTTAGTAAGTCCGCGTCGCCTGCCTGCTCAATTTTCACCTTACGCATCATCTGACGCGCGATAACTTCAATATGCTTATCATTGATATCAACGCCCTGTTGACGGTACACATGCTGTACCTCTTGAATCAAGTAGTTATGCACTGCCGATACGCCGCGTAGTGCTAAGACATCATGTGGGTTTAACGCACCTTCTGTCAGTTCTTCGCCGCGCACCACAGATTGACCCTCCTTGACTTTGAGCGTGGAGGCACTGGGAATTTGATACGTCCGCACGTCACCAATATCATCATTTTTGACAGTGACGGTACGAGCCGCGCCCTTACGCGTCTCCTCAATGCTGACCTTACCAGTAATTTCGGACAGCGTTGCCACGCGCTTGGGTTTGCGAGCTTCAAACAGCTCCTCAACACGGGGCAAACCTTGGGTAATATCGTCACCCGCGACACCGCCCGTATGGAAGGTACGCATGGTAAGCTGTGTGCCTGGTTCGCCGATGGACTGCGCCGCGATAATACCAACGGATTCGCCGACGCTGATGGCAGACCCTGTCGCCAAGTCAGTACCGTAGCATTTGGCGCAGACACCATGACGGGCGCGGCAAGTCAATAGCGAACGAATCGTTACTTCTTTGACGCCGTCTTGTATAAGCTTTTCGGCAACTTCTTCCGTCATAAGCGTATCTTCTGGCAACAGCTCTTTGCCGTTGTCGTCTAAAATTGCTTTGGCTGTATAACGCCCTACGAGACGGTCGATGAATGGCTCGATGATGCCGCCGTCGGCACTAATTTCGTGGACGAGGATGCCATTGCGCGTTTCGCAATCGAGCGACCGTATGATAACATCTTGGGAAACGTCAACGAGACGGCGCGTCAGATAGCCAGAGTCGGCCGTACGCAACGCAGTATCCGCCAAGCCCTTACGCGCGCCACGAGAGGAAATAAAGTACTCAAGAACTGTTAGACCCTCGCGGAAGTTAGCCTTAATCGGAATTTCGATGGTTTTACCAGCGGTGTTCGCCATCAAACCACGCATACCAGCTAATTGACGGATTTGGTTCATCGAACCACGCGCACCAGAGTGCGCCATCATGAAGATGGGGTTATAGCGGTCAAGATTTTCTCTCATCGCATTGGTGACCTTTTTGGTGGTTTCGTCCCACTCTTGGATGACCAACCGATAACGCTCGTCGTTGGTGATAAACCCACGGCGGAACTGCTTATCAATCGCCGCGACGCGACCTTCGGCACCACGAATCAATTCTGGCTTTTCGTCTGGCACAACCATATCAGAAATAGAGATGGTAACAGCACCGCGTGTGGAGTACTTAAAGCCAAGAGATTTTATAATATCTAACAGTTTGGCAGACTTCGTGAAGCCATGCACTTTGATACAACGGTCGATGATTTTCGCTAGATCCTTATTCGTGGTAACAAAGGAAATTTCTAAATCTAACATTTTTTCGGGGTCAGTGCGATCCACATAACCCAAATCCTGCGGAATTTCTTCGTTAAACAGCAGTCGACCGACGGTGGCATCTATTAGCTTGCTTCTGACAATACCGTCTACCGTTTTGGTGACACGTACTTTAATCGGCGCGTGGATACCCACAACACCAGCGTCGTATGCCATCTGGGCTTCTGTCGCGTCACAGAAATACTTGCCAGCGCCTGGCTCGGACTCTCGCTCCATCGTTAGATAATAAGCACCCAAAACCATATCCTGTGTGGGCACTGTGACAGGGCGACCGTCCTTTGGATGCAGTAGGTTGTTGGCTGACAACATGAGGAAGCGTGCTTCTGCCTGTGCCTCTGCGGATAGGGGAATGTGAACAGCCATTTGGTCGCCGTCAAAGTCGGCGTTGTACGCGGTACAAACAAGCGGATGCAGCTTTAGTGCGCGACCCTCAACCAGAACAGGCTCAAAGGCTTGAATGCCCAGTCTGTGCAACGTTGGTGCGCGGTTTAGCAACACGGGATGCTCTTTGATAACGACTTCTAACGCATCCCAAACTTCTGTACGGGCGCGCTCCACCATTTTCTTGGCAGATTTAATATTGTTGGCAACAGCATCCTGCACCAATTTTTTCATAACAAAGGGCTTAAATAGCTCCAGCGCCATTTCTTTAGGCAGACCGCATTGGTAAATCTTAAGTTCAGGACCAACAACGATAACAGAACGACCAGAATAGTCAACACGTTTGCCCAATAGATTCTGTCTAAAACGTCCCTGCTTGCCTTTAAGCATATCAGACAACGATTTTAGCGCACGATTATTAGGACCTGTGACAGGGCGACCACGGCGACCGTTATCAATCAACGCATCAACCGCTTCTTGCAACATGCGTTTTTCGTTACGCACAATAATATCAGGGGCGTGCAGTGACATCAACCGTTTCAAACGATTATTACGATTGATAACACGACGATACAAGTCGTTCAAGTCAGAAGTGGCAAAACGACCGCCATCAAGCTGTACCATGGGTCGAATTTCGGGCGGTATAACAGGCAGCGATTCCAGTATCATCCATTCGGGGCGATTGCCAGAGGAGCGGAACGCTTCGGCAACTTCCAACCGTTTGATGATGCGCAAACGCTTCTGCCCTGACGCATCTTTAAGCTCGGCACGCAGTTGATTGCTCAACTTTTCGCAGTCTATCGCCGCTAACACGTCTCGAATCGCTTCCGCGCCCATGCCTGCTCTGAAGGAATCTTCGTACTTTTCTGTCATCTCACGGTATTCTTTTTCGGTGAGAATCTGTTTTTCCATCAAGGGGGTGTCACCAGGCTCGATAACGATATAGGAGGCAAAGTAAAGCACTTTTTCCAACAAACGGGGTGACATATCCAAGATAAGACCCATACGAGAGGGGATGCCCTTGAAGTACCAAATATGGGAGACAGGTGCCGCCAGCTCGATATGCCCTAAACGCTCACGGCGCACCTTAGAGCGTGTCACTTCAACGCCGCAACGGTCACAAACCTTGCCTTTATAGCGAATTTTTTTATACTTACCGCAATGGCATTCCCAGTCCTTCTGTGGGCCAAAAATACGCTCACAGAACAAGCCATCACGTTCTGGCTTTAGCGTGCGGTAATTGATTGTCTCAGGCTTTTTGACTTCACCGAAGCTCCATTCGCGAATCATGTCAGGAGAAGCCAGCCCAATTTTTATAGACTCAAAAGATGCGTAGCTCATACTTTCTCCTCCCTATTCAAATAAATCATCTTCGGTTGGTTCGGATTCTTCTTCTTCGTCTTCAAACTCCTCGGCAGCTTCATCCTCGAACTCCTCGTCCTCAACATCCTCAACACCAAACCCTGCTGTGCCAAGTTCTTCCTCAATCACAACATGGTCATCATCCGGCACGCGGACATAGGAGTCATCATCATCATCGTCGCGCAGGACAATCTCTTGGTCAAACTCGTCAAGCACGCGCATGTCAAGCCCTAAGGATTGCAGCTCCTTCACAAGCACGCGGAAGCTTTCCGGCACGCCCGGTTTTGGCACATTATGACCCTTGACAATCGCTTCATACGTCTTAACACGACCGACAATATCATCCGATTTGACTGTTAGAATTTCTTGCAGGGTATACGCCGCGCCGTAAGCATACAGCGCCCAGACTTCCATTTCGCCGAAACGTTGCCCGCCGAACTGTGCCTTGCCACCCAATGGTTGTTGTGTTACCAAGGAGTAAGGGCCTGTGGAACGCGCATGGATTTTATCATCGACCAAGTGAGCCAGTTTTAAGAAGTACACATAGCCGACAGTGACTTTATTATCAAAGGGATGTCCTGTACGACCATCGTACAGCACAGTTTTACCATCCTTGGACAGCCCTGCCAATTCCAAGGTGTTTTCGATATCGACTTCGTTCGCGCCGTCGAAGATTGGGGTGGCAATTTTCCAACCCAGTGTATGCGCCGCCATGCCCAAGTGAACTTCCAGCACCTGCCCAATGTTCATACGAGACGGAACACCCAGCGGGTTTAGGACGATATCAAGCGGCGTGCCATCTGGCAAGAAAGGCATATCCTCTTGCGGTAAAATGCGGGAGATAACACCTTTATTACCGTGGCGTCCAGCCATTTTATCGCCGACAGAAATTTTACGTTTTTGTGCGATATAGCAACGAACCACCATATTGACACCGGGGGACAGTTCGTCACCATTTTCACGCGTAAACACTTTGACATCGACAATAATGCCGCTTTCACCGTGTGGTACGCGCAAGGAGGTATCGCGCACTTCGCGCGCCTTTTCACCAAAAATAGCGCGCAATAAACGCTCCTCTGGCGTTAGCTCGGTTTCACCCTTTGGGGTCACCTTGCCGACCAATAAATCGCCAGAGCGAACTTCCGCACCGACACGAATAATGCCGCGGTCGTCTAAGTCCTTCAGCGCATCATCACCCACATTGGGGATGTCACGTGTGATTTCCTCACGTCCCAGCTTTGTATCGCGCGCTTCGGTTTCGTACTCTTCGATATGAATAGACGTGAATACGTCGTCTTTTAGCAAACGCTCGTTTATTAAGATAGCATCTTCATAGTTGTAGCCTTCCCATGTCATAAAGCCGATTAAGACGTTACGACCGAGGGAAATTTCACCTTGGCTGGTAGAAGGACCATCCACCAAGACGTCGCCTTTTTTAACGCGTTGTCCGCCGCTGACGATAGGACGTTGGTTGACACACGTGCCTTGGTTAGAACGCATAAACTTTGTAATGCGATACGTTTTGACTTCGCCTGTGTCATACCGCATGGTGATGTGAGACGCGGTAACACGAGACACAATGCCATCATGTGCCGCCACAAGCACAACGCCAGAGTCAACGGCGGCGGCATGTTCGATACCCGTTGCCACAATTGGTTGTTCGGGTATTAACAACGGCACGGCTTGCCGCTGCATGTTAGAACCCATCAATGCACGGTTGGCGTCGTCGTTTTCCAAGAACGGAATCATGGCGGTTGCCACAGACACCATCATCTTGGGAGACACGTCAATATAATCGACGCGGTCACGCTCGACCTCAATGATTTCGCGGTTACGGGCGGTAATGCGCTCGCGCACAAACTGTTGATTTTCGTCAAAGGGTTCGTTGGCTTGCGCAACAACGTATTCATCTTCCACGTCCGCTGTCATGTAGACGACTTCGTCTGTCAGCTTTCGGGTTTCATGGTTTATCTTGCGGTACGGGGCTTCGATAAAGCCGTACTCGTTAATCCGTGCATAGGTTGCCAAGTAGGAAATCAAACCGATGTTAGGACCTTCAGGCGTTTCAATGGGGCATAGGCGACCGTAGTGACTATAGTGAACGTCACGAACTTCAAAGTTTGCGCGTTCGCGCGACAGACCACCAGGTCCGAGTGCGGACATACGACGCTTGTGCGTCAGTTCCGCCAAGGGGTTTGTTTGATCCATAAACTGTGACAGCGGCGAAGAGCCAAAAAACTCTTTAATGGCAGCTGTGACAGGGCGAATGTTGATAAGCGATTGCGGGGTAATAATATCCAAATCCTGCACTGTCATACGTTCGCGAATCACGCGTTCCATACGAGAAAAACCAATGCGGAATTGGTTTTGCAGCAACTCACCCACGCTACGAAGGCGACGATTGCCCAAGTGGTCAATATCATCCACCGTGCCAACGCCCGAATCCAAGCCATTGAGGTAGTTGATGGAGGATAAAATGTCGTCTGGCAGAATATGCTTGGGGATTAAGGCATCAATATTATCTGCCAAAGCACCCTTTAGCGCTTCTGCGTCAGTCGTCTCTAAAATTTCGCGCAGGACAGACAGGCGCACGCGTTCTGTTATGCCAATATCCTTTGGGTCAAAGTCAATAAAACCAGCGATATCCACCATGCCGTTGGAAAAAGCGATCACGGGCTTGCCATCGACATCCAAGGTGACACGGGTGACACCCTTGCCCTCGAGGGCGCGGGCGGCTTCTCTGGTAAGAATCTGTCCTGGTTCGGCAAGTAATTCGCCTGTAAAGGGGTCGGCGACAGGCTCATACAGCTTGCGTCCTGTTAGTCTTGGGGCAAGTGCCAGCTTTTTGTTAAATTTATAGCGACCGACTTGCGATAAGTCATATCGCTTGACATCAAAAAATAAACTATTAATCAAGGACTTGGCAGAATCCACCGTTGGTGGCTCACCCGGGCGCAAACGGCGGTAAAGCTCGATTAACGCGTCTTCCTCTGTTTTAGAGGTGTCCTTGTCCAACGTGGCAATAATGCGGGCATCCTCACCAAACATGTCCTTAATGTCTGCATCTTGCGGCAAACCAATCGCGCGCATTAGCGAAGTGATTGGCTGCTTGCGGTTTTTATCAATGCGCACATAGAAGATATCATTTAAGTCAGTTTCGTACTCAAGCCAAGCGCCGCGATAGGGAATCACCGTGGCAGAATACACAGAATTGTCAGACTTATCGCTATCCTTTTCAAAGTACACGCCAGGGCTACGAACAATTTGAGAAATGATGACACGTTCCGCACCATTGATAATAAACGTGCCGCCAGGGGTCATGAGCGGGAAATCGCCCATAAACACTTCCTGTTCCTTGATTTCCTCATTTTCACGATTACGAAGACGCACACGCACACGCAAGGGGGCGGCGAACGTCGCGTCGCGCTCCTTACACTCCTCGATGGTGTATTTTGGTGTTTCCTCTAGGGTGTAATCAATGAAACTTAACTCAAGGTTACCCGTGTAGTCCGAAATAGTGGCGACATCACGAAATACTTGGCGCAGTCCCACATCTAAAAACCATTTGTAGGAGTTCTTTTGAACTTCTATTAAGTTAGGCATTTTGAGGGTGCCGTCCAACCGTGCGTAACTCTTGCGGGTGGTATAGCCACTCTGTAAGTCCTTCACATGTACAGTTGCCATTCTGGTTCTCCCTTCCATAATTGCTCGCGAATGCAGCCCGAAGCAGCGTTGTGTATCGTGTATGCCTTACGCGATACACGTGGCGGCGTTTGCAGTTTCTATCGACAACCACTTGCAAACGACAGTGCTTATATGGTATCTTAGCCATGGACAATTTGCGATATGGCCGAGGGCTTCTTGCGCCCTAAGTAGATAATGAATCAGTTTCGAATTATATCATAGTAAATTTTTAGTGTCAAGTATAATTTTTGTTAATTTCCCAAATAATTGAAATAACCCTTGTCTACCTCTTTGTATGAGCGGACAGGGGTGTCTTTGTATGCCCTGGTAAAAAGTTTTTTGCAAGTTGACCACGGCACTACTTGCAAAATGCCGT
Source organism: Oscillospiraceae bacterium (assembly GCA_031554075.1). GTDB lineage: Bacteria > Bacillota > Clostridia > Oscillospirales > UBA929 > WRMG01. Next base: position 27,259 of record JAVBKJ010000162.1, read on the forward strand.
CGTGGGCAGTATAATAAATCGTCGGTTCTCAGTTTGACATAATGGTATGTAACAACAGGGAACGCTGTCTGAAAACGGCATAACAGTGGTCAAACGTAGATTGGAGTGGTTATCATGAAAAATGAATACTTACAAAGCGTATATGCGCAGGTTGAAAAGCGCAATCACGGCGAAACAGAATTTTTACAAGCAGTGCAAGAGGTGCTGGAATCCTTTGCGCCTGTTGTGGAACGTCGCCCCGACCTCGTCAAGGCTGGCATACTCGAGCGTTTGGTAGAACCCGAACGGTTTATACAATTCCGCGTGGCTTGGGTGGACGACGCAGGCACAGTGCAGGTTAATCGCGGCTATCGTGTGCAGTATAATTCTGCCATTGGTCCCTACAAGGGCGGCATTCGTTTTCATCCCAGTGTGTCCGCGTCTGTCATTAAGTTTTTAGGATTTGAACAAATGTTTAAGAACTCCCTAACGGGGTTGCCTATGGGCGGCGGTAAGGGCGGCTGTGATTTTGACCCTAAGGGCAAATCAGACAACGAAATTATGCGTTTTTGCCAAGCATTCATGACAGAACTGTACCGTCACATTGGTCCTAATACCGACGTCCCTGCGGGTGATATCGGCGTTGGTGCACGTGAAGTAGGGTTCATGTACGGGCAATACAAGCGCATTGTCAACGAGTTTACTGGCGTATTAACAGGCAAAGGCATTCCATACGGCGGTTCTCTTGTCCGCACACAGGCGACAGGCTACGGTCTTTGCTACTATGTGGATGAAATGCTACGTGCTAACAATAAAACCTTTGCAGGGCAACGGGTTGTCATTTCTGGTTCTGGCAATGTGGCTGTCTATGCGTGTCATAAGGCGACACAGCTGGGCGCGACGGTCATTGCTATGAGCGATTCTGGCGGCTACATTGTTGACAACGACGGCATTGATCTAGCACTGCTACAACAGATAAAAGAAGTGGAACGGGCGCGCATTTCTGAGTATGCCAAACGCAAAAACGGCGCAACCTATACAGAGGGTTGCCGCGGTATTTGGTCTGTTCCCTGTGATATGGCGTTGCCTTGCGCAACACAAAACGAATTAAATGGGTCAGAAGCAGCGATTTTAGTGCAAAATGGATGCAAGCTTGTGGCAGAGGGTGCTAACATGCCTTCCACACCAGACGCTGTGGCAGTTTTCCAACAGCATGGCGTGCTGTATGGTCCTGCTAAGGCGGCAAACGCTGGCGGTGTTGCCACTTCTGGGCTAGAGATGAGCCAGAACAGCCTGCGCCTAAGCTGGTCCTTTGAAGAAGTAGACGAGCGCCTAAAGGGTATTATGAAGGGCATTTATGCCTCTTGCGCAAACGCTGCCAAGGAGTACGGTTGTGAGGGTAATTTGGCGGCTGGTGCGAATATTGCAGGATTCCTAAAAATTGCAGAAGCGATGAAGGCACAAGGCGTATTCTAAACGAAATGACGGTTGACAGCGCACAGGAAACCAACACAGCGCAATGACCTGCGGCGCAACAATCGAAAAAAGGAGGATTACCATGCGTACAGTTGGCACACAATCCCGAGGCATTCGCGCCCCCATTATCCGACAGGGCGATAATTTGATTGAAATGGTGACGCACAGTGTGATGCAAGCCGCCTCAGACGAAGGGTTTGCATTTCATGACCGCGATGTCGTTGGTGTCACAGAGGCTATCGTAGCGCGCGCCCAAGGTAATTACGCCACGATTGACCAAATGGCGGCCGATGTCCGCGCCAAAACAGGCGGCAAGACGGTTGCTGTTGTGTTTCCGATTCTCAGCCGCAATCGTTTTTCCTTGTTATTAAAAGGGATCGCCTGTGGTGCTGAACGTGTTATCGTCCAACTGAGTTATCCCGCCGATG
>JAVBKJ010000027.1:0-5871 GCA_031554075.1 Oscillospiraceae bacterium
CGCTCAAAGACGACATTTTGTATAACCACTACTTCAAACAACACCCCGACATGATGCTGGGTAAGATGGAATTTAGTCAAAACATGTACGGCAATCAAAGCGGCACGACCTGCACCGCACCAGAGGGACAGAACTTGCAAACGGCGTTGGATGCGGCATTGGGTAAACTGACGGCGACCTTCACAGCCACCGCCGATGTGTCTATTACTAAGGAAACGGCAACAGAAATAAAAGAAGCCGCGCCCGATGGCGTGCGTAACTGCACATTTTGGGTGGAACATGATAAGGCATATTTCAATGAGAACGGCACACGTGAAGCAGTGGCGGTCACAGGCAAGAAGTTAGAGCGCATCAAGGATATGTGCGCTGTCCGCACGGCATTGGAGCGTGTGATTCAGATCCAACTGACACCCTATGAACCAAGCGCACTGGCAGAGGCACAGACAACGCTGAATACTGTCTTTGACAAGTTTGTTAAGCATCACGGTTACTTTAATGATAAAGCCAACAGCAATGCGCTGTCAGCTGACGACCAGTATCCCCTGCTCACATCCATTGAAGTTGCAGACAAGGAGGGCTACCACAAGGCAGACATTTTTACAAAGTCAACCATACGCCCTTACCTCGTACCCACCCACGCCGACAACGCTGTCGAGGCGTTGCACATATCACTCGGCACGCGCTTCAAGGTTGACTTGCCCTATATGGCATCGCTGTGCGATAAGACTGAAGAAGTGATTTTACAGCAACTAGGCGACCATCTATTTCAAAACCCGAAAACCATGCAATGGGAAACAGCAGAGGCGTATTTGTCAGGGGATGTAGTGGACAAACTTGCCTTTGCCAAATTGAAAGCCGAAGACGACCCAACCCTACTACGTAACGTCACCGCGCTGGAAGCTGTACAGCCACCCCCACTGCAACCTAGCGAGATTGATTTCCGCATCGGCAGTCCTTGGATACCTGTGGATGTGTACAATAAATTTATGTACGAGACATTCGGCACACCGCCCTACATGCAGGGCGATACCAACTCAAGCATACAAATCACCTATGCGCCGCATAGTACCCAGTGGCATGTGCGCAATAAAACAAGACAATCGCCCACCGTTAAGACGACCAAGGAGTTTGGGACAGAGCGTGCCAATGCCTATCAGATTTTAGAGGATACGCTCAATTTGCAATCGGTTACCATACGCGACCCTGAACATTATATCGACAGTAACGGCAAAAACCAGACACGGTATAATATCAATCCCGAGGCAACCACAATAGCGCGTGCCAAACAACAGCTACTGAAAGAAAAATTTCAAGGCTGGCTATTTGCCGACAAAGAACGCACGGAACGACTGCTCACAATCTATAACAGCCGCTTTAATACCATTCGTCCACGCACCTATGACGGGTCGCACTTGGTGTTTCCGCATATGAGTACCGAAGTGAACTTGCGTCCGCATCAGCAGAACGTGGCGGCACGGATTATAGCAAACGGCACGGCACTGATGGCACATGAAGTGGGGGCAGGAAAAACGGCGGCGATGCTTGCGTCTGGTATGTATATGAAGCAAGCTGGTCTTGTCCAGAAGCCAATGTATGTTGTGCCAAACCATCTCACAGAGCAGTGGGCGACAGAGTTTTATCGTTTCTTCCCCAATGCCCATGTGCTAGTGACGACAAAGGCAGATTTTGAAAAGAGCAACCGTCAACGGTTTGTCGCAAAAATCGCTACAGGTAACTACGATGCTGTTATTATCGGGCATAGCCAGTTTGAGAAGATATCCATTTCGCCAGAACGCCAGACGCAGCTGCTGAAAGAAGAAATTAACCAAGTGTCCAGTGCCATTCTCAAAGAGAAGCAACAACAGGGCGATGACTGGGGTATCAAACAAATGGTGCTGTTTCGCAGAAACTTAGAGGGGCAACTCTCCAAGCTTGTGAAAACGGAACGCAAAGACCACCTACTGACGTTTGAGGAATTGGGCATTGACATGTTGTTTGTGGATGAAGCGCATGCGTACAAAAATTGCTTTACGTACACCAAAATGCGCAACGTGGCAGGCGTGGGCAGTGCCAGCAGTCAGCGTGCGCAGGACATGTTGCTAAAATGTCGCTACATACAAGAAGTGGGACAGGGGCGCGGCGTGGTGTTTGCCACAGGCACGCCCATTTCCAATAGCATGAGCGAGTTATTTGTCATGCAACGGTATTTGCAACCTGAACTGCTTGCAAAACTTGGTGTCGATAACTTTGATGCTTGGGCGGCAACCTTTGGGGAAGTCACCAACAGCTTGGAGATTACGCCAGAAGGCAATGGCTACAGAATGAAAAATAGATTTTCTAAATTCCACAACTTGCCCGAGCTGATGAAAAGTTTCAATCTTGTGGCAGATATCCAAACGGCTGACATGTTAAAGTTGCCTGTACCAGCCATCGAGGGCGGCAAGGCGACGGTGGTGCTATCCGAAAAGAACGCGTATCAAAATGCCGTGATGCACCAGTTTGTAGAGCGTGCGGAGAAAATTCGCAATCGCAAAATAGACCCAAGCGCTGATAACATGCTAAAACTCACAGGCGAAGCGAAACTCATGTCGATTGACCCACGGTTACTAGACCCCAACGCCCCTGTTGACCCCGATTCTAAGCTCAACAATTGTATTCGTAATATCCATGGTATTTGGCAAGAGACGGCAGACAAAAGACTAACACAGGTCGTGTTCTGTGATTCTGGCACACCTAGTCCCGACAGGTTCAACGTCTACGATGAGACACGCCGCGCGTTGGTAGCGTTGGGTGTTCCCAAAGACGAAATTGCCTTCATCCATGATGCCACGACGGATGCGCAGCGTGACGCGCTGTTTGAAAAAGTACGTCAAGGCGAAGTGCGTGTGCTACTAGGCAGTACCGCCAAAATGGGAACAGGCACAAATATACAAAATAAATTGGTTGCCGCACACCATATAGACGTACCGTGGCGGCCATCCGACATCATACAGCGCGATGGGCGCATCCTGCGTCAGGGCAACACAAATGACGAGGTCAAGATTTTCCGTTATGTGACCAAAGGGACGTTTGATGCGTATCTGTGGCAGATTCAAGAACAAAAACTAAAATACATCTCACAAGTTATGAGTGGCAAAAGCGTGTCGCGTTCCTGTGAGGACATAGACGAAACGGTGCTGACCGCCGCCGAAGTGAAAGCCATCGCAACAGATAATCCGTTGTTAGCTGAAAAAATGCAGATTGATAATGAAGTAGCACGGCTCAAGATTCTGCGCGGTAGCTTCTTTGATGAAAAACTGGCGATGGAGCGCAGTTTGACACAGTTCCCGTTATCGGTGAAATTCCACGAGGGGAAACTAGTGAATATGCGTGACGATGCCGCGTCGGCGGCAATCTCCAAGGACGCATTGTTTGTTATGGTTCTGGACGGTAAAGCGTATACCGAACGCACTAAGGCTGGCGAAACACTCATGACCCTTGCCAAAAATGTCGTGGATATTGGAGGACAGGAGACAGCGATCGGCACGCTTCGCGGTTTTACAGTATCTGTACGCCGTCAAACACTCACGGATATTGAACTGCATCTTAAGGGCAAAGTAAATTATGTGGTGCAATTGGGCGAGTCGGGGCTTGGCGGTGTGCAACGGTTAGAAAATCTGTTGGAGCGGTTACCAGAGTTGGTTGCTGTGCAGGAAAAACACCTAGAAAATCTCAAGGTGCAATGGGCAGACACAAAGGCGGCGGTGACGAAGCCGTTTGCTTTTGAGGAGAAGTTAGCCACACTGACCGCACGACAGGGTGAGATTAATACCGCGATGGAGCTAAAAAGCATGTGTGATGATGTGGTCATGGAGGATAAGACGGTCAGCCATGGTGGCGTTGTTACTGAAAAAGAGTTTGAATACGAACAAGAACAATAGCAAATATATGGTAATCTAATGAGGTGATTGGCGCGGCTGCCACTACTTGTCCCTCAGTGGAACAGCACCCCTCGCCGCCATACAGTATCTCAAAGACCACCCCAATTTGTCGCGCGTTTACCTGTGTCTGGATAATGACGACGCGGGGCGCGACGGCGCGATGCGGCTTCGGGCTGCAATAGCAAAAGACCCAGAGTTAGCGCAACGCGGACTTGATATCTCGGAGCAACCGCCGCGCTGCGGCAAGGATTATAACGAGCAGGTGCAAGTGTTGCGCGCCTCGGAGGTGGCGCAAGCACACCCTAGACAACTGGCTATGGCCAGATAGGAGAAATATAAATGACTAATAAAGAAACAGAATTCAAACTCCAAACAGAAGCCGCGCCCTACTTTGTAGCTAACACATTCTCAAACTATCCGTTGATGATAAACCGTAAAGAGCTACCCCTTCCAAATGGTTTGATTTTTGGTGCGCCTGGCAGCGGCAAATCCTTTGCAGTAAAGCGCGAAATAATTAATACTTTCTTGTCTACAGAGGATGACATAATAATATGTGACCCCTATGCTGAATGTTTTCCAGTTATTAATTATCTTGGCGGGCAAGTGGTCAGGCTAAGTTCCCTGGAGGAGTTCATTAACCCGATGGATATTATCTCCGACTATGATGATGTCGAAGATTCTCTAACATTAAAAAGTGATCTTATCCTAGCTATATGCGAATTTTTCTTAGACAGTGAGTCGGAATTGATGCCTATACATAGAACCATTATGGACACCTGCGTCCCCGTGGTCTATCGTGAGTACTTAGCTGATCCACATCCAGATAAGATGCCGATTATGGAGGACTTGTACAACTTACTACGCAAGCAGGTCGCACCAGAAGCAGCTCTGCTTGCCAGTGCGCTTCAAGTCTTTGCTACAGGCGCACTTAGTTTTCTTAACCAAAGGACAAATATTGAAATCGCAAATCGTGTTGTGTGTTATGACGTTAGTATGTTAGGTAAATATACACAATTATGGATGCTTATACTACAAGACAGGGTGTGGCGGCAGCTTAAAACACAGCGTGCCACTAAGCACACCTGGTTTTACTGTGACGAGTATCACCTGCTGTTGGACGGAAAACAGTCCGCCGCTTTCTGTTCTAAAATTTGGAAACGCTTTAGAACTGTGGGCGGCATTATGACAGCAGTAGTGCAAAGTGCAAAGGATATTTTATCCAACGAAGAAGCCACACAAATGCTCGAATGTAGTAATTTTATTCTAATCCTTAATCAATCAGAGGCTGACCGTCAAATGCTAGCTGACCGCTTTCATATCTCGCCTTATCAATTGTCCTGCATTGCCAATACAAGAGCTGGCGAGGGACTTCTGATTTACGGTGACACCATTATTCCGTTTAACGATTACTTGACGAAAGATACAGAAATGTACCAGATTATTAATGGAGGATAACGATGCAAATACAAGAGCAAATGAACTCTGAGTTTTTAAGCCTTGTTATGAAATGCGCCAGACCAACAGCCCATAATCTCGCCGTCGTGATGCGCAAGTTGCTGAACGGCGATAAAACCGTTGTACCACGAGGCAAGATGAGCATTAGTCAGCTAAACGCACAGGGGCATGAGGTGCAAAGTGCGGCAATCGAAAAAGCGGACATAAAAATTTGGACAAGGTTATGAAAAAATATGGCGTGGAATTATGGGTCGTGTAAGATAGATTGTGTAAACTCCGAAAAAGAAGTATACTAACAAAAAAACGGAGGGACACAAAAATGGCCAAGAAAGTCGACGAACGGAAATCACAACTTATTAAAGATATCATAGCTGAATATCGTCCTAAATCGATTAGCGACCTGTATGAAGCACTCAAAGATTTATTGGGCAGTACAATGGGCGATATGCTCCAAGGCGAGCTGGATGCGCATCTGGGCTATGAGAAGCATGACCAA
>JAVBKJ010000106.1:0-30957 GCA_031554075.1 Oscillospiraceae bacterium
ATTTTCCCATATGCGTTTGTGGGTTCAAACCGACTGTAAAGGTAATCACCAGACAGCCAATAACAGAGACAAGTGATAATCGACGCGCGCGCAGTGCTAAGTTACGCGTTGCGGAGATATTGTAGGAGGAGAACATATATGCAGGGAGAAGCAATTCGTACAGATATAGGCTTAGATTACGCAAGATTTGACCAAAGAACCCGCGTGAAAGAGGCGGTGGCAAGAGATGCCGCCCGCAAAATGACACGTGTTTTACCAAGAGAGCGTACGGCTGTACGCACGAAGATTAATGTGCGTCCTGCGATGCTGTTTGCCTATTTTATGGGCATTGTGTTGTGCATTGTGTTTAGCTATGCCACACTATCAGAGTTCAGCCGCGAAAATGCGAAACTTACTTCTAAAATTAAGGCGGCAGAACTTGAGCATGGGGTGTTAATGGCGGCGTATGAAAACCGTATCGACATGGAAGAAGTTGCGTATCGTGCTGTCAATGAACTTGGCATGGTCGAGCCGGGGGATCAACAAATCACCTATATTAATATGTCTTGTCCAGAAAAAGCAGAAGTGTTGAGCAATAAAATCACATTGGCTATGATTGGTAAAAAAATGGAGACGAGTTTGCAAGACATGCTGGCATATTTTAAGTAAGATTCTGCTATACATGGTAGGGGACATTTGAGTGGGGTTTCCCACTCTTTTTCTTAGGGGGGTTGAGATATGAAGCAAAGCGACCAAAAAGCAAATCGCGATTTACAAATTCGCACACTAATTCTCATGGTAGTGTTTGGCGTTGGGGTATTCATTCCGCTGATGATTAAGCTGTATCAAGTGCAAATCCTTGAACACGAGAAATATCAAGGCATGGCTGTCCAACAACAAACGAAAGATACCATTGTCGCGCCACCGCGTGGTACAATTTTTGACCGTAATCATAAGGCGTTGGCGATTAGTGCCAGCGTCAATGATGTATCTGTTGACCCACATATTATCATCGAGGCAAGTGATAAAGCACTGATTAGTCAGGGGCTTGGCGAAATATTGGGGATAGAGCCGCAAGTCATCCTCGATAAGATTGAAAAGTATAAGAAAAAAGAGTATGCGTCTATCCAATTACGTGTGGAGCAGGATGTGGCGGAAAAAATTCGTGCCTTTGTGGTTGATAATGAGCTAGAGGGCAAAATCAACTTGACGCCCAATATGAAGCGGTACTATCCAAACGGCAACTTTGCCTCTAACGTGCTGGGGTTTGTCAACAGTGACGGCAAGGGCGTTGAGGGCTTGGAAAGCCGCTATAATGAGAAACTGACAGGTAATCCGGGGCGTATTATCTCTGCACGTGACAATCGTGGTGCATCCTTCCCCTTACAATACGAAAAATACTACGACGCCTCTAGTGGGCTGAATATGGTGTTGACACTGGACGACCGTATGCAACATTTCCTAGAAAAGCATCTTGACACTGCCGTTGTTGAAAACTTGGTTGCCAAACGTGCGACAGGCATTATTATGGATGTCAAAACAGGCGGCATTCTAGCGATGGCAACATCACCCTCCTATGACCCCAACAACCGCACAGAGATTACTGACCCTGCCATTCAAGCGCAGCTTGCTGGCTTAGAGGGGGAGGAACTTTCGGCGGCTACGAAAGCGGCGCTAATCGCCCAGTATCGCAATAAGGCGGTCAACGACACGTATGAGCCTGGTTCGACCTTCAAAATTGTGACAGCGTCCATTGCACTGGAAGAAAAAGTGGTCACAATGGCGGATCGGTTTACCTGTAACGGCAGCATACGCGTGGCAGGCTGGAACAAACCGATGAGCTGTCATCGGAAAATTGGGCATGGCGCGGAATCCTTTTTAGAGGGGATTCAAAACTCCTGTAACCCTGTTTTTATTAGCGTTGGTTTACGCATCGGGCGCCAACTATTTTGGGACTATATGCACGCATTTGGCTTTTTCGACAAAACAGGGATTGATATGCCCGGTGAGTCCTCGAGTGTTATCTCGTCGTGGGATGTGTTTAACTATAGCGACGTACCGCTCGCCACGTATTCCTTTGGTCAGACGTTTAATGTGACGCCGATTCAGCTGATTGCCGCGGCCTCTGCTGTTGCCAATGATGGCAAGCTGATGTGGCCGCATATTGCCAGCGAATTTATAGACGATGAGGGGAATATTGTCGAAAGTGTTGAACCCAGAGTTGTCAGACAGGTTATTTCCTCGGAAACGGCTCAGCTTGTTTGTTCTGCACTCGAAGAAGTGGTACGCATTGGTACTGGTAAAAACGCATATGTTTCGGGTTATCGCATTGCTGGCAAAACGGGAACATCACAGAAAATTGGTCCAGCAGGGCCTATTTCGGGGAAATATGTCGTTTCATTCCTCGGTTTTGCCCCAGCCGACGACCCACAAATTGCCATTATTGTCGCCCTCGATGAACCCGGCGGACAAATGAATTTGCGTTCAGGTGGACAAATGGCGGCACCCGTGGTGGGACGCATTTTGGCAGATATTCTACCCTACATCGGCATACTGCCGCAGTATTCCGCAGATGACGTGGCAGGTAAGGACGTGGAAACACCGTTTGTAAAGGGCTTAGACCTAGTAGCGGCGCAGAAACTACTCAAAGAGCGTGGGATGCAGTACCGCATAGTTGGCGAAGGCGACAAAGTGCTTGACCAATTGCCTGTTCCCGGCGTAAAAATGCCAAAATCCGCAGAGATGATATTATATACTGAATCACAACGCCCAGAGGAATCGGTTAAAGTGCCAAATGTTGTGGGAAAATCACCAGAGCAAGCGAATAAATTGATTATCAACGCGGGGTTATACATGCGTGTTTCAGGCACGACGGACACCCACTCTACCAGTGTCACTGCCGCCATGCAGGACATTGCAGCAGGTGAACCTGTGCCGCTCGGCACAATTATCAGCGTCGAATTTAGAGATACAAGCATTTCAGACTAGGAGGGTGTCCATGAACTTAGCAGAACTGTTATTAGGGCAGCGTGTCATACGTGCCACTGTCCCTTTGGAGCAGACCGTTGGTCGGTTATCGCACAATTCAGATGACATTGTAAAAGGGGACACCTTCATTGCCATGCAAGGACTTCGCGTGGACGGTCATACGTTCATAGCACAAGCTATCAGCAAAGGCGCGTCCCTCGTCATTTGTCAAAAATCGTTACCAGACGATGTACCCCATGTGCAGTTAGCGGAGATAGACATTGCGCTGTTGGCGGCGCGGTTTTACGACTTTCCTGCCACGAAGCTGCAAATGGTGGGCGTGACAGGCACAAATGGCAAAACGACAGTCACACATATGGTACATGAAGTGTTAATGACACTCGGGTACAAGGCAGGATTGATAGGCACAAACCGTATTCGTATCGGGTATGAGAGCATGAAGTCAGACAGAACCACGCCCGGTGCGCTAAAGCTACAGAGCATTTTGGCAGAGATGGTCGATGCGTCTGTGACCCATTGTGTGATGGAGGTTTCCTCTCATGCGCTTGCCATGGGGCGTGTCAGTGGCATACAGTTTGCTGTTGCCGCGTTTACCAATCTAACACAAGACCATTTGGATTACCACAACACGATGGAAGCATATTTTGAGACGAAGAAGAAATTGTTTGATCAGTGCGACAAGCGTGTGATACTCATTGATACGGATTATGGGCAGCAGCTAAAGCAGGCATACCCGCAGTCTTACTGTGTCGGCGTTGAGACAGGTGATTTATCGGCGCGTGATATCAAACTGCCAGCGAATGCTGTGCATTTCACGGCGCACACGCTCAGTGAAACGCAGGATATCACTTGGCACACACCTGGTCGATTTTCCCTAGAAAATGCACTGGTTGCCTTGGGTTGTTTGACAGCACTAGGCTTAACACTTGCGCAGATTGCCAAGCCGCTTTACGACGCACCACCTGTTAAAGGGCGTTTAGAGCCAGTGCCATTTTCAGAGGATTGCACGGTTCTCATCGACTATGCGCACACACCCGATGCGCTGGAAAACGTGCTAACGACAGCGCGACAGTTTACAGACGGAAAGTTACTTTGTGTTTTTGGCTGCGGCGGTAATCGCGACGAAACCAAACGCCCCCTCATGGGACAGATTGCGACACGCTACGCGGATGTTACAGTACTGACCAGTGATAATCCGCGCGATGAAGACCCGTTGTTGATATTGGCACAAATTCAGTCTGGCTGTCATGGTCACTATGAAACGATACCAGACAGACGCGAGGCAATCGGCTGGGCATTGCGTGAAGCGAAACGCGGCGACGTTGTGCTACTATGCGGCAAAGGGCATGAGACATATCAAGAAATCCTAGGCGTGCAGTATCCTATGGACGAACGAGAGATAGTGGAGGCGTACCGACATGCATAACTTACTTTTAACAGCGGGGATTTCCTTTGCAGTAACCGTGCTTGTTGGCTTGCCTCTTATTCCATTTTTACGCCGTATGAAAGCAGGACAAACGATACTTGAAATCGGTCCTTCTTGGCATAAATCCAAACAGGGCACACCCACCATGGGCGGTCTTATGTTTATGGTGGGCATCACCATTGCTGTGGTTTTCGCTGGATGGGGTGCGATGCTCGAGGGGCGATTCGTGCATTTGTTTGTGCTTGGGTTTAGCTGGCTGTTTGGCGCGATTGGCTTTGTGGACGATTTCTATAAAGTGGCACGCAAACAAAACAAGGGGTTGTCTGCCATTCAAAAACTCATGCTGCAAGCCGCTGTATCTGTGGCTTTTTTGGCGTTATTGCGGTTATATGGTTACATTACGCCTAATGTATTTCTACCGTTTTTTGGGGTGACGATTCCACTCGGATGGGTGGTATTTCTAACCTTTTGCACCATTTTAGTCGTCGGTATGGTCAACGCTGTGAATCTAACAGACGGTGTAGACGGGCTGTGTAGCTCGGTTACATTACCTGTTGCAGTTTTTTTTGCTTGTATTGCCATGGCATGGCAGCGCCCGGAAATATCGTGGGTGGCCGCTGCCTTAGCAGGGGGGGTTATAGGTTTTTTAGTGTATAATTTTCATCCTGCGAAAGTGTTTATGGGGGATACAGGGGCTTTGTTTATTGGCGGGCTTGTTTGCGGTTTGGCCTTTGCTATCGACGCGCCGCTCTTATTACTGCCTGTAGGTATTGTGTACATTTGCGAAACGATATCTGTTATTTTACAGGTGGGGTACTTTAAGATGACAGGGGGCAAGCGACTCTTCAAAATGACACCCATCCATCACCATTTTGAAAAGTCGGGTTGGTCAGAGGTGAAGGTTTGCGCTGTGTTTGCCGCTGTCACAATTTGCACCTCTGCCCTCACCTTTTGGGCGGTATACAATCGCGCGGCATAGAAAGGACGTGGTATTACGGAACAGATAGAAAAAAAACAACTAACACAGGAAATGAAGCGCCCGAAAAGTGGACCGATGGATATACCCTTTGCAGCACTGGTTGTGTTGCTTGTTTCGATCGGGGTTATCATGATGTTTTCTGCCAGTTTTGTATCGTCACAAAAAGAATTTGGCACGTCTGCGCATTTGTTTTTACGACAAGGTACGTTTGCGTTGGCGGGCATTGCCATTATGTTTGTCATATCGTTGATGGACTATCAGTTTTTTCGCGCATTATCGTTCCCTGTCATGCTGACGGCAATCGTGTTTTTAGTGTTAGTGCCGTTTATCGGTTTTGGTGACGAAACTGACACAAAACGTTGGATTGACTTAGGACTGTTTAGCTTTCAACCGTCTGAAATTGCAAAACTTGGGGTAATCATGACGTTTTCGACAATGATATCTGTCTATAAAGAAAAAATGAAAACATTTCGCTACGGCATTGCCCCCTTTATGGCTATTTTAGCATTAATTGCGGCACTACTTTACTTAGAACCACACTTTTCGGCTACCATTCTTATTTTAGGCGTCGGCGTTGTTCTCATGTTTGCTGGCGGCGCAAACTGGATTTGGTTTGCGGGGGCTGTCGGCGCTGGCGGCGGTGCTTTAGCATTTGTCATCATGGGTACGAACTACGCAGCGAATCGTATTGAAATTTGGCAAAACCCTTTCTCCGACCCTTTGGATAAAGGATTTCAAGCAATCCAATCACTCTACGCGCTTGGCTCTGGCGGACTTTTCGGCGTGGGCTTAGGAAAAAGTCGCCAAAAGTACTTATATCTACCAGAGGAACATAATGACTTCATTTTTTCTATTGTCGGTGAAGAACTTGGTTTCGTTGGCGCGTGCATTATCATGTTTTTATTTTCAATGTTGATACTTCGCGGGTTTTGGATTGCGTTGCACGCACGCGACCGATTTGGCGCACTTTTGGTAACAGGTGTCACCACATTGCTGGCATTACAAGTCTTTTTTAACATCGGCGTTGTCTCCACCTTGTTGCCTACCACAGGTATTTCACTACCGTTTTTTAGCTATGGCGGTACGGCACTCATTATACAACTGGCAGAAATGGGTATCGTGTTGGCAGTGTCGCGACGAATCCCAGCCCCTATTCAGGGGTAGTGCATAGGCTGTTTGATGTAAGTCTAACGAAATTTGTTAGGAGTTACGTATGAAAATTTTGTTTACCTGCGGCGGTACGGCTGGGCATATCTATCCTGCTGTGGCGGTGGCTCATTTGATTAAGTCGCGGCACAAGGACGCAGAAATCTTATTTGTGGGTGCTGAAAACGGGATGGAAACGAGACTGGTACCTGCAGAGGGCTACCCGATTAAAACAGTCACTGTGAAAAACTTGCGTCATAGTTTACACCCCAAAGCATTTCTTTACAACGCCAAAGTCGTGATGGGGCTTGTCGCTGCGCGAGCGCAAGCCGCAAAAATTCTACAATCGTTTGACCCCGATATGGTGATTGGCACGGGCGGTTACGCCAGCTATCCAGTGGCGTCTGTTGCCGCGCGCATGGGGATTCCCACAGCTGTGCATGAATCTAATGCCATGCCGGGGTGGACAACTCGGATGCTATCCTCGAAAGCAGATGCCATGTTAATTAGCTTTGCTGACAGCCAACAGTACTACCCGAAATCAAAACAAGTGCTAATGGTAGGGACGCCAGTGCGCCCCGATTTTATCAATGGGTCAGACAGGGCAGACGCCCGCAAAGCATTAGGCATAACGGACGATTTGCCGCTTGTCGTAAGCTTTTGGGGGTCGCTCGGTGCGCGCGATATGAACCGCATGATGCTTGATTTTATGGCGATGCACAAGGGCGGATTTCATCATATTCATGCCTCTGGGAAATTCGCATTTGAGGAGATGCAAACCAAGGTTGCGCCACACCCTCTCTTAGATTTGCGCGAATTTATATTTGACATGCCCCTTGTCATGCGGGCGGCAGATGTGGTATTATGTCGTGCTGGCGCTTCGACACTGGCAGAACTTTGCGCCGCGGGGAAGCCTGCCATATTAGTGCCGTCACCGAATGTGACCAATAACCACCAAGAAGCGAATGCGCGTGTGCTAGAACGAAGTGCCGCCGCCCTATGCTTGCGTGAAACTGAATGTTCTGGGCAACGGCTTTATCATGAAGTGACAACATTACTGGCGGATACCGAAAGACGTAGGGCAATGTCCCTTGCCGCTAGTAAATTAGGCGTTTTGGATGCGTCTGAGCGTATCTACCAAGTCATCCAGTCGCATATGCTGAAACGATAATTCAAACCCGTTTCGCGTAATTTCAAGTCTCTTTTTCACAACTTTTGCAAAATGGGCATAAGATACCCTGTCAATGCTTATCATTCTGCAAAACGCAGACACGGAGGCTGGAATTTATGAGTATTCTTAATATTACTGGCGGTAGACCGTTACAGGGGAAACTACGGATACACGGTGCTAAAAATAGCGTTCTGCCGATTTTGGCGGCAACGCTACTGTGCAAAGGCACTTGCGTTATCCACAATTGTCCCGACCTAATGGACGTACATTCTTCCTTGCGTATTCTACAGCATTTGGGCTGCAAAGCAACGTTTGCCAACAGCACCGTTACTATTGATGCAACGGATGTTACCATGGTAACGATTCCAGAAAAACTCATGCGGGAAATGCGTTCCTCGGTGATTTTCCTTGGGGCGATTCTGGCGCGTATGGGTGAGGCTTGCATGAGCTACCCCGGCGGTTGTGAGCTTGGTTCGCGCCCGATTGACCTGCACCTTTCTGCCCTAAGACAGCTCGGCACAGAAATTCAAGAGGAAAATGGAAACTTACTCTGCAAGGCGCACAACTTGCAAGGTAAAGAGATTATCCTATCGTTTCCAAGCGTTGGCGCGACAGAGAATATCATGGTGGCGGCTTGCGCTTGCCAAGGTACGACCTGTATCAAAAATGCGGCGCGTGAACCAGAAATCGAAGATTTGCAAAATTTCCTCTGTGCGATGGGTGCAAAGGTGTCGGGGGCTGGGTCGTCTACGATCTACATCGAGGGCGGTCAAAGCTTACACGGTGCATCCCACAACGTCATACCAGACCGCATTGTCACTGCCACCTATCTTGCTGCTGTTGCGGCGGTGGGCGGTCAAGTACGGCTAGAATCTGTTGTCCCTGAGCATATTTCATCCATTCTATCCATTCTCGAAGAGGCTGGCTGCGAAGTTACGCAAGAAAGTGATGCAATAACATTGGCTCGTTATAAGCCACTACTGGCTGTGAAACCAGTGCGAACGATGCCGTATCCCGGTTTTCCAACAGATGCCCAATCGCCCTTGATGGCTATGTGCGCGGTGGCGAAAGGCACGACCGTCTTTATCGAAAATATCTTTGAAAACCGTTTTCGGCATGTGGCGGAACTGACGCGCATGGGGTCGGATATCCGCGTTGAAGGGCGTGTTGCCGTTGTGACTGGCGTAGAAAAGCTGTATGGTGCGCCCGTTAGCAGTACGGATTTGCGCGGTGGTGCGGCACTCGTTGTGGCAGCCTTGGCAGCGGAAGGTACATCGGCGATTTCTGAACTGCAACATATTGACCGCGGTTATGAAAATCTGGAGCTCAATTTGCAGTCGCTCGGTGCGGACATCAAGCGTACATAAATTTCCAGATGGTGACTTATAACACACCGAACAAATTTGGTATCGTAGCTTATGACAGGGTGCTGTTATGAGCTACGATATTGCCAACGAATCACCGCCGATATGTTTGACACACGAGAGGGGGACAGGCTATGGCGAACAGACAGCAACAATTTAGACAGCCGCCGCGCAAGCGTCAAAGACGCCGACGCCGACGTGGCAGTCCTATCTTGAGTTTTTTATCGATAATTTTTGTGATTGGCGCGGTGGGGCTTGCCTTTAGTCTCTTTTTCAAGGTGACGTTTATACAAGTCACAGGGGCCTCCAAGTGCGACCCCAAACAGATAGAAGAGGTTTCGGGCATTCAAACAGGGGATTTTCTGCTTTTTATCAACGAAATCGCCGCTGTACGTGATATATTATCAAGCGACCCCTATGCCGAGAGTGTTGACATTGTTCGACATTTTCCGAACACAGTTGAAATCAAACTGACGGAAAGCGTGCCAATGGTTTGCATAAAAAATAATAATAGCTTTTGGATGGTGGATAAAAAGGGTAAACTATTAGAACAGACACAGGAAAAACCAGATGTGCCAGAAATTGTCGGGCTGACATTATTGGTGCCGCTAGAGGGCTTAACCATGGCGTTGATGGATGAACAAGAAAATCAGTTTAAGGCACTGCCGATTATTCTCGAAAGCTTTGAAGCAAACCACCTCATACAGGATGTGCAGAGAATCGACATGACAAACGCAGGACATATCAATTTTTTGTACCTGAATCGCTTTAACGTGATATTAGGCACGGCAAGCGATGTGTCACTAAAGCTAGAGTTTTTACCATATGTCATTAGTCGTTTGGAAGAAAACGCGATTGGCACGTTAGATTTGTCTGAAGCAACCAACAAAATATCTCGGTTTTATCCCAATGATGGCACCGTGCCACAGGAGCAAGAGGCGGTTGAACATGAAGCAACGGAGTCTAGTCTTGATTATTAGCGCAGTGTCGTGTACGGGTACGCTCATCGCCTTTGGATGGGGGATAACGAATACGTACAATCAAAAGCTTGATAATCTTACGGCCATGGTGGTCGCTTCGGCGCAAGCGGAACACGCGTTGCAGCAGAAGCTTGACCAATTATTAGCATCACAGGCAACCCCTGTGATGGCTACCGATGAGGTCGCAATCGACACACTAACATCAGAACTGCTAGTCGCGCGGACACTGGCAGGCTTGACAGATGTGCAAGGGGCTGGCGTGGTGGTAACACTGGACGACAGCCGCAATGGCAGTGTCATACATGACAGTGATTTACTCATGTTGATAAACGAACTGCGCGACGCAGGCGCGCAGGCGCTTAGCATCAATGGGGAACGCCTGTTGGCAACCTCAGAAGTACGTTGCGCAGGCTCGATTTTGAGTGTGAATAATCAACGTCTTGCCGCCCCCTTTGAAATTGCGGCTGTTGGTTCAACCGACACGCTATACAATGCGCTGCATATGAAGGGCGGCGTTCTGGATGTCCTCACAGATTGGGAACTCACGGTGCTTGTGGAAAAAAGAGAACAGTTGACGATATCCGCTTTTGCAGGAAATCCGACAGCATTATTCACTTCAAAGCCATAAGAATTACGCATGTAAAGACATCACCTTTACATGCGTAATAAATATTTTTTTGATAATATTATTGCGCTGCAATGCTTTTGAGACTTATCTTCATTTTTTATCTGTAAATTTTTTTCATGAATACTTGACGCATTCACAGAAAAGAGATAGTATATAGGACGAACATAAAGTTAAGTTTGCAAGATAATAATACGCAAGGTTAAAAGCTTTACAACGATTTTCCCAATATTGAGGAGGAACATATAATGCCGTTTGAACTTGACACGGGTCTTGATACGGTCGTATCTATAAAGGTAATTGGTGTTGGTGGCGCAGGTAATAATGTCGTTGACCGCATGATGAAAAGTGGCGTACGCGGCGTTGATTTTGTTGCTGTGAACACCGATAAGGTGGCTTTGAAAAATTCTGAAGCGACGCATAAAATTCAGATTGGTGAAAAACTGACGGGCGGCAAAGGGGCAGGTTCTGACCCAGAAGTCGGGCGCAAATCCGCCGAGGAAAACCGCCAGCAAATCGCCAAATTTTTAGAAGACACAGATATGGTCTTTATCACTGGCGGCATGGGCGGCGGTACAGGTACTGGTGCTGCTCCGATTGTTGCCGATATTGCCCGTGAGATGGGTATCCTCACTGTTGGAGTCGTTACGAAACCATTTACTTTTGAAGGCAAACGCCGCATGGAGGCTGCCGAGCGCGGCATAGAGGAAATGCGTTCGCGTGTCGATTCCTTGGTCGTTATCCCGAATGAACGTCTTAAACATGTGACCGACCAAAAAATTACGTTCTTGAACGCGTTTGAAATTGCCGACGATGTCCTTCGTCAGGCTGTGCAAAGTATTTCTGACCTGATCCAAATTCCAGGGCTGATTAATCTTGACTTTGCTGACGTTTGCACTGTTATGCGCGACGCTGGCTACGCCCACATGGGCGTTGGCTTTGCCGCAGGGAAGGGCAAGGCAGAAATTGCCGCCCGTATGGCTGTTCAGAGCCCATTGTTAGAGACTTCGATTAACGGTGCGAAGGGTGTCATTATTAACGTAACCGGTAACGCTGATTTAGGGTTGGATGATGTCGAATTTGCCTGTACGCTTGTGCAACAGGCGGCACATAGGGACGCTTTGATTATATTCGGCGCGGCCTTTGATAATGCCAACGAAGATGAAATTCGTGTGACAGTTATCGCGACAGGCTTTGACGAAGGGCAAATGGGCAAGTTGGATGAAAACGTTGGCTACTATGCCAAGCCAGTTACCGCGACACCTGCCGCCCCCACGATACCGCACGCCGCCGCAATGCCTACACCTGCTCCCGCCGCCGTGGCGGCTGCCCCTGTGCCACCGCCACCTGTCGAAGCACCAGCCCCTGTCGTGGAAGAAGAAGATCCCTTTGAGTCAATTTTTAGAATATTCAATAAAAAGTAACACATACATTTGGGGCGAATCAACTGTTGCACACAGCCGCGCCATATGCTATACTATAATGCAAGTGAATGTTATTTCACTTGCATTTTTTAGGATGTGAATACTTTGAATCCTGCCAGAATCACGCTTTTTGCGGGTCACTACGGGAGTGGCAAAACGCAGCTTGCGATTAATTATGCTGTGTGGTTAAAACAAACTTGCGACACTGTGACCTTAGCTGATTTAGATATCGTAAACCCTTATTTTAGGACAAGCGACAGTGCCGTGTTTTTATCTGAGCAGGGCATACGGCTTATCGCTTCGCCATTTGCTGGCTCGAATGTTGACGTGCCGTCACTGCCATCTGCTACCCAATCCATTTTTGATGAAACGCGTACATATGCGGTGCTTGACGTAGGCGGTGATGACCGCGGCGCGTTGGCACTTGGTCGTTACGCGTCACAGTTGATGGTCGCTCAAACGTCTGTGTTGCTAGTACTAAACCAGTCGCGACCCCAGACACGTTCGATTGACGATGTATTGCTCATCAAACAGGAAATCGAAGCAGTTTCGCGCATACTGTTTACAGGGATTGTCAATAACACCCATCTTGGTGCGGATACGACAGCCCAAACTGTGATAGACAGCCACCTATTTGCACTTTCTGTGGCAGAGACGGTACATCTACCCCTTGTCATGACAACAGTGACACGACCGTTGTTTGACGCAGTTGCGCCGCATGTTGTGAACCCATTTGCCATTGATATTTTTCACAAGGAACAGTTTATCAGACGACGTTCGGACTAAGTTTCAGTACTGACAAATATCATGGGACT
Organism: Oscillospiraceae bacterium; assembly: GCA_031554075.1. Lineage (GTDB taxonomy): Bacteria > Bacillota > Clostridia > Oscillospirales > UBA929 > WRMG01. Next base: position 12,898 of record JAVBKJ010000106.1, read on the forward strand.
TTCATGCGCGCGTTTACACAAAAGCATCCACAGCTTACGATTTCTTCGGCGAGAAATGTAGGTTGTTTTCCAAATTTTATGTCGCCGAAGATAGGTTGCTAACGATGGCTCAGGTTACTTTCCGTGAGGAACGCTGTAAAGGTTGCGAACTTTGCGTCGCTGCTTGCCCCAAAAAAATCATCCAAATGTCAAAGGATACCTATAACAGCAAGGGTTTTCATATTGCGATTTGCACAGATATGAAAGCGTGCATTGGCTGTGCCTTTTGCGCGACAATGTGTCCTGATGTTGTCATTACGGTTGAGAAGTAAGGAGTCGAATACATGAAGGTATTGATGAAAGGGAACGAAGCGATTGCCGAAGCCGCTATCATGGCTGGTTGTAAGCATTTCTTTGGATATCCTATTACGCCACAAACTGAGCTTGCCGCCTATATGTCGCGCAAACTGCCCAAAATTGATGGTATATTCTTACAGGCTGAAAGCGAAATTGCCGCCATTAATATGGTGATTGGCGCATCTGCCGCCGGCGTGCGTTGCATGACCTCCAGTTCCAGCCCTGGTGTGGCACTCAAAAGCGAGGGGCTGTCCTATTTGGCTGGATGTGACCTGCCTGCTGTTGTTGTGAATATCCAGCGTGGTGGTCCTGGGTTGGGCGGCATTCAGCCCTCTCAAGCCGACTACTTTATGGCAACGCGTGGCGGTGGTCATGGCGATTTTCATATGATGGTACTGGCACCCAATTCGATTCAAGAAATGGTTGACTGCACATTTGCCGCTTTTGACCTAGCCGACCGCTATCGCATAACAGTTATGTTGTTAGCAGATGGCATTTTAGGGCAAATGATGGAACCTATCACCTTAGTAAAACCAGAAACAACGCCACTGCCACCCAAGGATTGGGCTGTGACAGGCACTGGCGACCGTCGCACCAAAAATGTAGTGAACTCACTGTACTTACAACCAGAGGATTTAGAACGTCTCAACTTTGAACGTTACAAGCGATATGATGTGCTGGCGCAAACCGAAACGCGTTGCGAAACCTACCGTATGGAGGATGCCCAAGTGGGTATCGTTGCGTATGGTGCCTGTTCGCGCATTGCCAAAAATGCGGTCGATTTAGCGCGCGAAAAGGGCATACGAGCAGGGCTAATACGCCCCATTACCCTTTGGCCGTTTCCAAAAGCGGCGATGGAAGCGGCGGCGGCGCAGGTTGACCACTTTGTCGTTGTGGAAATGAGCATGGGTCAAATGATTGAAGATGTGGAGCTTGCGACACGTTGCCGTAAGCCTGTAAGTCTCTGCAATCGCACAGGCGGCATGGTACCAACCCCCGAACAAGTGTTAGCGGCGATTGAGGAGGCGGCAAAATGAAAACAGTTTTTGAGCGTCCCAAGGCTCTCACAGATGTTGTGACGAGCTATTGCCCCGGCTGTACCCACGGCATTATTCACCGTCTTGTGGCGGAAGCGCTTGATGAATTGCAGATTACGGGGCGGACAGTGGGAATTGCACCTGTTGGCTGCGCGGTGATGGCTTACAATTTTTTTGAATGTGATATGGTGCAAGCACCGCATGGGCGCGCACCTGCTGTTGCGACAGGTGTTAAGCGTGCGAATCCTGACAGCATCGTGTTTACCTATCAAGGCGATGGCGATTTAGCGGCGATAGGCACGGCGGAAACCATACATGCCGCCGCCAGAAATGAAAATATTACGGTTATTTTTGTTAATAACGCGATTTATGGCATGACAGGCGGACAAATGGCCCCCACCACCATGCCAGGGCAAATTACTCAAACGTCACCATACGGACGTGATACCAAAACGGCTGGTTTTCCGCTTCGTGTATGCGAAATGCTTGCGACGATTGACGGCACGGCGTTCTGCGAACGTGTTGCTACCAATAACGTTGCCAACGTGAAAAAGGCGAAAATGGCGATTAAAAAAGCGTTTCAAAATCAAGTGGATGGTAAAGGGTTTTCACTTGTCGAAATTCTATCAACTTGCCCTACTAACTGGGGGTTGGAGCCTGTTGAAGCCCTGCAATGGATGCAGGATAACATGTTGCCGTATTATCCACTAGGTGTCTACAAGGATAGGGGGGCGACGGTATGAATCATGCCATCCTATTAGCAGGCTTTGGGGGACAGGGGATTCTGTTTGCAGGAAAATTTCTAACATATGTGGGGATGCTTAGTGACCATCATGTTAGCTGGTTGCCCTCCTACGGACCAGAGATGAGAGGCGGCACAGCCAATTGCAGTGTTATTATTAGTGAGACGCCCGTTGGGTCGCCTATTGTGCTAACGCCCACATTATTAGTGGCGATGAACTTGCCTTCTTATGACAAGTTTGAGTCGTTGGCGGCGGTGAATGCCCAAGTGTTTGTAGATTCAGCCTTAATTAGCCGTGAGGCGGCACGCAACGACGTTCATACGTATGCGTTGCCTGCCACGCGTTTGGCTGAAGAAAAGGGGCTAACAGGTTTGGCAAATATGATTATGATGGGTCACATCCTTGCTAAAACGCAATTGTGTTCTCTTGAAATGGCAAGTATCGCTATGTCGAAAACCGTTCCAGCCCGAAAAACAGATTTAGTTGCCAAAAATATGGAGGCTATACGACTTGGTATGAGCCTGTAACGAACCGCGCTTGATGTTCGTGTTCGATTGGATAAAATATCTATCATTTACAAAAAAGCACACCCTGTCTGGGGTGTGCTTTTTTGTAGATGATAGATATTATGTAACTAAATGCAACAATTTCTACTGCTATTTCATCGAAAAGTGCAAATCTTAAAAAATATTCTGGAAAAGCCTTGCAAATGTGTGAGGAATAGGATATACTAAGTTTGAGGAATTGTCAAGATATTGACACAGGACTTGGGAAGATGGGATTATATGTACGATGTAGGGGATAAAATAGTGCATCCAATGCACGGCGCAGGTGTTATTGAAAACATTGTGAGCCAAAAAGTGGACGGGACAAGCCGCCAGTATTATGTCTTTAAGATGCCCATGGGGGGCATGTTAGTCATGATTCCTACGATAAATAGCGATGAGATTGGTGTACGTCCTGTGATTGACTCTAACACAGCAGAAGAATTGATTGCCTCACTAAGCGATATTGAAATCAACATGACTTCAAATTGGAATCGTCGGTATCGAGAAAACATGTTGCGGATTAAAAGCGGCGATATTGCAGAGGTGGCTAAGGTTGTCAAAGGCTTGATGTCACGCGAAAAACAGCGTGGGCTATCCACAGGAGAGCGCAAAATGCTCCATTCGGCAAAACTTATTATGATTTCTGAAATTGTGCTTGCCCAAAGTTGTAGCTTTGAAGAAGTCGAACAGCGCATAAATTCTGCTTTGGCGGGGTAGGTAACGTGGGTTTATTTCGTAAAAAGACAGACAATAATCATACGCGTCCCTTTACAGCCGCTGTGATTCCAGCGGCTGGTTCATCATCTCGCATGGATGGTGTCAACAAGCTATTTGTGGAAATTGTTGGTGTGCCTGTCATCGCACACACCTTGTTGGCGTTTCAACATGCCCCACAAATTGATGAAATTGTCATTACGACGTCGAGTGATAGCATTTTACCCATGGGGGATATTGTTAAAAACTACGGTATCACCAAAGTGTCTACCATTTTATGTGGTGGCGCAACACGGACTGAGTCCGTGTATGCTGGTTTGCTTAATGTTGACCCACGGGCGGAGTATGTTGCCATTCACGATGGTGCGCGGCCGCTTGTTACAGCTACTATCATTGAAGAATTGTTGGCTTGTGCTATCAAGCACGGCGCGGCTGTTCCGATTGTGCCACTGAAAGATACGGTTAAGCGCATGGATGGGACTGTTGTGTTGTCCACCCCCGACCGTGCAACACTGGGGGCTGTCCAAACGCCACAAGTGTTTCAGCTTGGTCTTATCAAAGGGGCATTAACAAAAGCCATGACGGAAAAGTGGAAACTGACAGACGATGCGTCGGCACTGGAACAGATGGGGATGAAAATTCAATCTGTAGCAGGGCGGCACGATAACTTAAAAATCACCACCCCCGAAGATGTTGTCATCGCGGAGGCATTGTTGCTACTACGAGGGCAGACATTATGAGGATTGGTCACGGATACGATGTACATAAGCTTGTGAGTGATCGAAAGCTTGTGCTTGGTGGCGTCGAAATTCCCCATGAGTTGGGACTACTTGGGCATTCGGATGCGGATGTGCTGACACATGCCATCATGGATGCGCTGTTGGGGGCGGCGGGATTAGGCGATATTGGTCGTCATTTTCCCGATACAGACGGGCGTTATAAGGGCATCAGCAGTATCGTCTTATTAGAAACTGTAATGGCGAAAATAACTCAAAAAGGGTATTGTATCGGCAACGTTGATTGCACCATTATCGCGCAAAAGCCAAAACTTGCGCCGTATCTACCTGAAATGTGTGAGCACCTGTCCGACGTGTTGCAGACAACGCAACTCAACATTAAAGCCACAACAGAAGAAGGCTTAGGATTCACAGGTAGACAAGAGGGGATTGCCTGTCACGCGGTTTGTATTTTGGAAACTACGTAAGAAAACACCTGTAAAAGCATATGGCTTTACAGGTGTTTTTGTATACACTGTGCCGTATTTCGTTTGACTTGGCTTAATTTATGCAAATGTGTGGTTTGCAACGATTTGTAAATCTTGGTTTAATTGCCCACGGCAACGTTACACCTTTTTGCTTGGCAAGGCATACACTGACACAAGGAGAGTGATAGGTGTGTGTTATATTGTGTGTAAAACACTGACAAATGCGCAGCGTATGACCCGAGTGCTGAATAAGTATGGCGTACACGCGAGTGTAAAGCGTTTGCCCTCTGAACTACGAGAACTTAACGGCTGTGGTTATGCTGTTCGCGTTGACAAAAAATTGTTACCGAACGCGTTGGAAATCTTAAAGGACTACAATCCAACGCGTGTATATGTGGACGGCGAAAATGGCACATTTGAGGAGTTAACCCTATGATTTACTTTGATAATGCAGCCACGACAATGCAAAAACCACCAGAAGTGCTAAAAGCATTGCGCCGCGCCGCAGAACGATTTGGGGGTCCTGGTCGCGGCGCCCATGCCGCGTCTATGGAGGCCGCCGACGCTATCTTAAATTGCCGCGAGGCGGCGTGCAGCCTGTTTGAAGTCGCCTCTCCGGAGCAAGTGATTTTGACATTAAACGCCACTCACGCCCTGAATCTGGCTATCAAAAGTTTATGCCCGAAAGACAAAAAAGTACTTGTCTCTGGTTTTGAACACAATGCAGTTATGCGACCACTCATGGCACTTAATGCCGATGTCATTGTTGCTCATACGCCGCTGTTTGACCCTGCTATGGCACTTGAGGCGTTTAAGCAGGCCTTTGCCTCGGATATTGGTCTGGTGGTTTGCACCCATGTTTCAAATGTGTTTGGCACGATTCTGCCGATAGAGGAAATTGCGGCACTGTGCGAGCTACGCCAAGTTCCCCTCATTGTGGACGCGTCACAATCCGCAGGGGTATTGCCGTTACATCATGCTAAAATCCCGCAAGCCATTGTCTGTATGCCTGGTCACAAGGGGTTATATGGACCACAGGGAACAGGGCTACTCATTGTGCCGCAGGGGTTACGCCTGACACCTTTGCTACTGGGTGGAACGGGGAGCAACTCTTTACAATACGCGATGCCCGATGAGCTACCTGACGCGCTCGAAGCAGGAACGCCGAACGCATGGGGCGCGGCTGGTCTGTATGAGGGGATTCGTTTTGTCCTATCCAAGCGGGACATATTACAGCATGAGCTGACCCTAAAACAACAGCTGATTACGGTACTTAATGAGATTCCGCGTGTAAAGTATTTTGCCAGTACACATCATCAAACAGGCGTCGTATCAATGGTTTTTGAGGATGCGGATGTTGAGGACATTGCTGGTGCGCTGTCTGATAAAGGTGTGGCGGTGAGAGCAGGGTTGCAATGCGCACCGCTGGCTCATGAAACAGTCGGTACGTTACCATTAGGAACAATGCGCGTTAGTTTTTCGATGTTCTCTACAACAAATGAAGTACGTCAGTTTGGAAAACTGCTAAAAGAGGTTCTAAAGTCTGTATGATATGGAATGTGTGGTACTGGTGTCGATTTCAAGCGTTTATGTTTAGAAATGGCTATCAGTACCATGCGTGATATATAGTTAGTGTAGTTTTTTCGTTCACTAAAAATTTGCAATTTTGTACTGGCGATACGCGTTCAAATGTGGTACAATAGCATAACGATAGGATGGACAGTGGTGTCTTTGTGGTGATACAGGGCAAACAGTTACAGGCATACTGGTATCGTTTATGTGCAGTTTCCTTTAATATGGCGTTAAGTTCGACCGATGGGGGTGTTAATGTATGGAATCCTTCCTCGAATTATTGCAAATGCTCTGGAAGTACATCCTAATGGCACAATGGGTCGATGTATTAGACATCGCGATTGTGTCCTTTTTGGTGTATCAATTGCTACGTCTTGTGCGTAGATCCAGCGCGATGCGTGTGCTACGAGGGGTTTTGCTACTCCTTGTGGTGTTGTGGGGGGCGCAAGTATTTGAGCTTCACATGCTGGATTTTTTATTATCGAATTTGGTACAAGTAGGTTTGCTTGCCTTGGTTATCGTATTTCAGCCAGAATTGCGTAAGATGCTAGAACAAGTAGGCTCATCGAACATTAAAAAATTGTTTAGCCGTGAAATGATTGGCGCATGGGAAAACGCGATATTACAAGTGACTGACGCTTGTAAATCGTTAGCGTGGTCACGCGAGGGCGCCCTCATTGTGTTTGAACGCAATGTACAGCTTGGCGATTATATCAAGACTGGCACGATTGTCAATTCGGATATCACATCAGAGCTTGTTAAAAATATTTTTTACCCAAAAGCACCGCTACATGATGGCGCGGCGATTGTCCAAAACGCTCGTATTGCTGGGGCTGGCTGTATGCTACCTTTGACGAATAATCAAAATTTGAGCCGTGATTTGGGAATGCGCCATCGTGCTGGGATTGGTATTTCCGAAAATTCTGACGCTGTTGTTGTCATTGTTTCGGAGGAGTCTGGCTCGATTTCTGTTGCTATTGATGGCATGTTAAAGCGACATTTAACCCCAGAAACGCTTGAAAAATTGTTGCGAAATGAATTAATTCCGAGTGAAGAAGAAATTAAAAAAACTGGTTTCTTCCAACAAATTCGAGCCTTTTTCAGAGGTAATAAAGATGAGTAAGAATCAAGATCGCATTCTTTGGATTATCATTTCGGTGTTACTGGCGACCATGCTTTGGTTTTATGTGACCATAGACCAAGACCCACAGGGGCGGCGCGAAGTGCTGAATGTCCCCATCACGTATGTTGGGGAAAATGTTCTCGATAGTCGCGATTTATCCGTTATTCCTGGGGCTGTCAACACTGTTAATATGACATTTACAGGCAGACGTAACGACTTAGCGGCGCTAGACAATACCACGGTTACGGCTGAAGTAGATGTATCTCAAATTTTAACAGCTGGCACAACAAAACTGCCCTACAAAACGAAAGTGCCTGCTTCTGTTGAAAAAGCTGTCAGTACTGTCGGCTTGTTGTATCCATTTGTTGATGTGTTTATCGACAAGATTGACACCAAGGTGGTAGAAGTGCGTAGCAATATTAATATTGCGACAAAGGACGGCTTTATCTTCAAAAGCGATCAAGTAACGCTTGAACCACATGAAGTACGCGTCAAGGGACCTGCCTCACTGCTTCAAACTATCAGCTATGCAGAAGTGGTGCTGAATCGCGCTGATGCTGTCGAGCAGACGGTGGACGCCACCATACCTTGCGTACTGCGTGATACGAATGGGTCAAGGATTGAAAATAAGAACATTACCATTGATTCCCCCGAAATTCATTTGGTTGCGCCTGTTCATAAAACGCGGGTTGTGCAACTGGAAGTCGAATTTCGTGACGGCGGCGGCATTACTAACGCCGAAAATGTGACCCATACGCTTTCGCCGAGTGAAATATTCATTAGTGGTGATGCCGCCACGCTTGACGGCGTTAATGTGATTAAAGTTGGTCAAATCGATCTAAGCAAAGTGCCAGCCAGCGGTACGTACGAAATGAAAATCGTGCTGCCGAATGGTTGTGAAAACCTGAGCGGCGTTAGTACCGCCACCGTTGATATCCAGATTTCTGGGGTGGCAACGCGTGCGCTCAGTGTGAATAATATTGAGTATATAAACGCTGATATTCCTGCGGGCTATAGGATAAATTTGATTACAAAGGAAATCACGGTTCAAGTGCGCGGCACAGAAAGCGTGATCGGGTTAGTAAACGCGTTTAATGTACGGGCTGTGGTGGACTTACAAGGGCAAGCATTGCAACCAGGGCAGCTTAGTCTCCCTGCAAACATTTATATTGACGGGTATAGCCGCGCTGGTGCTGTGGGAGAGTATCGAGTTGCCTTAGAGGTTGTGCCGATTACCAATGGAGAATAGTGATGACGCAGACAGTAATTGTGACAAAGATTCTTGCCCATGGGATTGTTGAAGTGAGTATCGAGCGACCCTCTGCCTGTGGTCATGATTGCAAGTCCTGCATGGGTTGTGGTGCGCCGGCAGAGGTGATTCGTGTCGAGGTGAAAAACACGGTAGGGGCGAAACTTGGCGACCAAGTTGTGATTGAAAGCAGTTCGCAACAAGTGCTTGGCATTGCGTCCTTTACCTATTTGGTGCCAATTGCCTTGTTATTTGTTGGCTTTGTTGTTACCCCAGTCTATAAGGATTTCGGCGCGGCAGTTGGCTTTTGTGTCGGCGTTGGGTTTGTGATTGTGTTAAACAGGATTATCACGAACCGCCGTGAACCGTTGTACCGTATTGTCAATATTTGTACAAAATAACTAAATTACATTAACCATAATTGGCAAGGTTAACAAAAAATGCTAAAGTCCTAAAGTTATATCCAAATCGTAACGAAATAAATAGCAGATTAAGAACTGGTGGTGCTATTTATGGAGAGTATTTCATTTCAACAAACTAGAGTAGACGAAGCATATGCAAGACGAAGAGTGCCGACACGGATACAACACGATTATGACCCTGTCGCCGTTCCTGAGCATATTATTAGCGTTTATGACGACCCTGTTGACATTTTGGAAATAAGTAAAAAGGGGCTTACAAAGCTCAACCGTGTCCCCTATGAGGAATCTGGTTTTGGACAGGATTCGCTTGCTGGCGTGCCGAGTAGCCCTGACGCACCTGACACTCCAGATGCCCCTACGGGAACGATTGGCGCACCGACACCGCATGAGGTTCGTCAGGCTGTGAAAAGCTATCAAGCTTTTGCTGTCAAAGCAAAAGGGGACACGAGCCAACACGACATGGCTGGCTAGCTTACTATATAATTTTACAGTCGCAAGGGTGAGTTACGCTCACTGTTGCGGCTGTTTTTCGTGTTTGCGGCTGGTTATTTGGCACGCAAAATCGCAAAGGACATAGTGCATTTTTTGCCCTGTGACATTACTAAAAAGTGCCCAAGAGTATTATTTGACAGTTGTACGTTTTTAAGGTATAATGATGGGAACGGGGGAGGGGATTTCATGCAAAAGAGTATGACTGGATACGGTCGTGCTACTGCCAACGAACTAGGGTGCGAGTTTACAATCGAAATCCGGGCCGTGAATCACCGATACCTAGATTGCCAAGTTCGTACGCCGCGCCTATTTTCGTTTATCGAGGATACCATTAAAATGTGCGTTAATGCGCGTCTCGTTCGCGGTAAAATTGATGTGTTTGTCAATGTGGACAACAAGTCGGGAGCGTTAGTGAAAGTCTCACTTAACAAACCTGTTGTTGCGTCGTATCTTGAGGCAATGCAAGACATGAAGGACAGTTTTGCACTGGCAGGAGAACCAACCATTCAACTGATTGCAAAAATGCCCGATGTATTTATGTCTGAAAAAGAAGAGATGAATCATGAAGCCGTCACACAAACAATCGCTGGCCTTATGACAGTGGCGATTGATGAGTTAGAAGCGCAACGGATGCGCGAGGGTGAGCGCCTTTGTAAGGCAATTTTGGGTCAAATTGATAGCATTGAGGCTATTTTGATTCAAATTGAGCAACGGTCACCGAAAATCATTGCAGAGTATCGCACAAAATTGGAAGCCCGTATGCGCGAATTACTAACAGGCGTTACGTTTGAAGAGGGCAGACTCCTAGCGGAGGTTGCGCTATTTGCCGACAAGATTGCCAACGATGAAGAGTTGGTGCGGTTGCGCAGTCATTTAGTGGAGCTGAAAAATTTACTCTCCCATTCGAAACCGCAAGGACGTAAGGTGGATTTTTTAGTGCAGGAGCTTAACCGTGAAGCGAACACAATAGGCTCAAAGGGCAACGATGCCACTATGGCGCATTTGGTTGTTGACCTGAAATCGGAAATTGAAAAAATTCGCGAACAAGTTCAGAATTTAGAGTAGGTACAAATGAAACTAGTCGATATCGGTTTTGGAAACTTAGTGGCACAGGCTCGCATTATCGCCATGGTAAGCCCAGATTCAGCACCAATTAAACGTGTTGTACAAGAAGCAAAGGACGGCGGTCGTCTGATTGACGCCTCGTATGGGCGTCGCACCAAAACAGTCATCATTTGTGACACAGATCATGTTATATTATCTGCCTTAGAGCCAGAACATCTGGCTGGTCGCTTGGTTGCCTCTGAAGGAGGGGAAATTGATGACAAATGATACAGGATTACTGTTGATTATTTCGGGACCCTCTGGGGTGGGCAAAAGTACTGTCATCAAAGAAATGATGAAGCAAGACGTTGGCTGTCATTGTTACTTTTCAGTGTCCATGACCACGAGAGTGCCGCGTGGGTCTGAGGTTGAGGGCGTACACTACCATTTTGTTTCGGAGCAGTATTTTTTGGAAACAATGCAGGCAGGTCTATTTTTAGAACATGCCAAGTATAATCAGAATTACTATGGTACACCGATGCCCCCCATTCAAGATTGTATCAACGAGGGTGGTTGCGCAATTCTCGATATTGATGTGCAAGGGATGTTGCAGGTGCGCGAAAAGGTACAGCGTTGCGCCACTGTGTTCATGACACCGCCAGATTTTACGTCGCTTGAGAATCGTTTGCGCGAACGTAAAACCGAAACCGAGGAGCATATCCAATGTCGCCTTGCGATTGCCAAGAGTGAATTTGAACAAGCCAATTTGTACGATTACATGATTGTGAACGACGACATCCAAACAGCAGCTAAGGATTTAGCGGCAATAATTCGCGCAGAAAAACTGCGCATATTGAGGTGAGGATATGTTAGAACCATCCCTAAAAGTACTCATGCAACAAGTGCCTAGTCGCTTTATGCTTGTGAATGTTGCGGCGCAACGCGCACGCAACATTGCAGATTATGCCGACGAGCAAGAAATGCCTCTACAAGAAAAAGCAATTTCTATTGCTATCCGCGAATTAGCTGAAGGTCATCTGAGAGCCATCGTCCCCGACAGTGGCGAGTGAAATTGCCCGTGTGGCTGTGGATACAGCCATTTATGTAGTTGATAAGCCGTATGATTACCTCATTCCGCAAGGACTTGACGTACAAGTCGGGCAACGTGTCCTTGTGCCGTTTGGGAGAGGGAATCGTAGGATTGAGGCTATCGTTTTGGCCATTACACTTCAAAGTGAATATGATTCGTTAAAGTCGGTTGTACAGGTTTTGGACGCCGCGCCAGTCGTGGATGAACACGCCTTGCGCTTGGCTGTTTGGATGAATGACCGATTTTATTGTACTATGTATGAAGCGCTACGTGCCATGCTCCCGATTGGTCTTTGGTATCAAGTGACCGAAACAATTCGGCTGACACAGCCTTTTGTGCCTGATATTGCCTATCCCTTAGTGGCGCATGATGCGACCTTAACGAGGGGATTGGAAATTCTAGCAGAAGCGAAGGGAACATTGCCGCTGACAGAATGGCAGGCTGCCGCTGGCGCAAAATGGCAGGGTACATTACAGGCGCTCATGGATTTAGCCTTGGTGTCTAAAGATGCGCAGACAAAACGGCGCAAGACGGATAAGATGACACGCATGGTTCGTCTGTCACAGCCGTCAGAAGAAGTGTTGGCGCATATGGCAAAAATGCCGCGTTCAGCCAAAGTACAACGTGAATTATTCTCTCTGCTCATGTCTATCGATACAGTTTCGGTTGCTGATTTATTGCAGTTTACAGGGGCTTCCACCTCGAGCCTGCAACGTATTATTAAAGATGGTTTTGCGGAGATTGTGTTAGAAGAACCCATACAGGAGCAACCAGAGGTTGTTGCCACACCACCTGAACTTACGTTAAATCCCTCACAGGAAACGGCATTTATGGGGCTACAAACGTTACTCTCGTCGCATTCACCAAGTTGTGCGCTTCTATATGGCGTGACAGGCTCGGGGAAGACCTCTGTGTACATTAAATTGTTACAGGAAGTTGTGGCGGAGGGCGGTCAGGCCATTGTGATGGTGCCAGAAATCGCGCTAACGCCACAACTCATCGCTGTGTTTCAAGGGTACTTTGGCGGTGCTGTGGCTGTGCTGCACAGTGCCTTGGGGGTCGGCGAGCGATTGGAGGCATGGCGTGCGATACGTGCTGGCAATCGACATGTGATTGTTGGTACGCGTTCTGCTGTGTTTGCGCCGTTGCCTAATCTGCGGCTCATTATTATGGACGAGGAGCAAGAGAACACCTACAAGTCGGAAAATGCACCGCGGTATCATGCCCGAGATGTGGCAAAATTTCGATGTGTGCAGGCGAATGCGCTCCTATTGCTTGGCAGTGCCACACCCTCGATTGACACCGCGTACTTTGCGCAAAAAGGAGTGTATCACAAATTTACACTCACGCAACGTTACAACCAAGGTCCGTTGCCCGCCGTTGTTATGGCTGACATGAAGGAAGAACTCCGTAATGGCAACGCGACGACGATTAGTCAGCTGTTAGCGGACGAACTGCAACAGAATTTTGATAAGGGCGAACAAAGCATCCTTTTTTTGAATCGACGCGGGTACCATCGAATGGTCACTTGTTCGGATTGCGGTCATGTGCAACAATGCCCGAATTGCTCTGTTTCCTTGACATTTCACGGCACGAATCAACGTCTGATGTGCCACTACTGCGGTTATTCTGTCCGAAAGCAGGAGGAATGCCCTGTTTGTCACGGTCGCTTAGTCTTTTTGGGGGCTGGCACACAAAAAATCGTGGAGGATTTGCAAGCGCGATTTGGCGACATCGAAGTATTGCGCATGGATACTGACACGATGGGGTATCGGGGGGCGCACCAAGCCATGCTCACCCAGTTTACCAATCGTAATGTACCAATTTTGGTCGGCACGCAAATGGTTGCGAAAGGATTGAATCTCGATAATGTGACATTGGTGGGGGTTATTTCTGCCGATATGTCGTTATTTGTGGATGATTTTCGCGCTAACGAACGCACATTTAATCTAATTACGCAAGTGGTAGGTCGGGCAGGACGCGGCAAGCGTCTGGGACGGGCGGTCATACAGAGTTTTTCGCCGTCACATCCTGTGCTACTGCAAGCTGCTAAACAGGATTTTGATGCGTTTTTTGCCGAAGAGGTTTGCTTGCGCGAGGCACAGGGGTATCCGCCTTTTTCGGATATGATTTTGCTAAATGCGTTTTCAGACAATCAAGAAAATCTATTACAAGCGATGTTGACACTTCGCAAGACGATTGAAAAGACAGTGCGCGAGGGGCGATTGGCACTTCGGGTTGTGGGTCCTGCACCTGCCTCGGTGCTTAAAATTAACAATCGCTACCGCTATCATATTACACTCTATGGACATACTGACAGCGTGATTCGCCGTATGGTGTCGTCGCTTTTGCGACAATTTTCCAAGGACAAACACAATAGGGGCGTTACGTTGTACGCCGATTTGCATCCCTATCAATTTTAGGAGGTTTTTATGGCAACTAGAAATATTCTCAAAGAGGGCGACCCAACTCTGCTGAAAACATCACGAGACGTGAAGAATTTTGATGAACGCTTGCACATGCTACTTGACGATATGACGGAAACAATGCGCGAAGCCGGCGGTTGCGGTATTGCCGCACCCCAAGTAGGCGTGCTTCGCCGTGTTGTGGTCATTGAAGCGGAAGAGGGTGTCTTGCATGAGCTGATTAACCCAGAAATAGTAGCCACCGAGGGTTCACAAAATGCCAACGAGGGCTGTTTGAGCTTACCTGGTGTGTTTGGTTTTGTGGAGCGTCCCCAAACTGTAACGTGCAAAGCGTTTGATAGGCATGGCAAGGAATTTACCTTGACAGGTGAAGGGCTGTTGGCGCGCGCTATGTGTCACGAGGTTGACCACTTAAATGGGATACTGTTTACAAAATTTGTGACAGAATATATGAAAACAGAAACTGAGAGTGAAGAGGATTCATGAGAATAGTATTTATGGGGACACCGACGTTTGCGGCGACGCACCTAACTGCGTTGCTAGAGGCAGGGTACGACATTGTCGGTGTGTTCACAAAACCTGATAAGCCGCAGGGACGGGGTATGAAGCTGACGCCTTCACCTGTAAAGGAAGTTGCCATTACACATGGGTTGCCCTGTTATCAACCTGATACGTTGAAAACCGAGGACGCATATGCCGCCTATGCGGCGTTGCAACCCGACTTGACGGTTGTTGTTGCCTATGGACTGTTTTTGCCCCAACCATTTTTGACATTGCCGTTACTGGGCTGTATCAATGTGCATGGTTCATTGTTGCCAGCGTATCGCGGTGCGGCACCGATTCAATGGGCGATACTCAATGGAGAAACTGTCTCTGGTGTTTGTATTCAACACATGGTGAAGGCCATGGATGCGGGCGATGTGATTTTGTCGAAAAGTGTTGACATTACGGAGAATGATACCTTTGGCACGCTTCATGACAAAATAATGTTGCTTGGTGTATCCGCATTGCTGGAGACTATACCTGCCTTAGAATCAGGAACTGCCCCTCGCATACCACAAGACGAAGCACTTGTTACGTTTGCGCCGCTCATACAGCAGGAACATCGCGTGATAGATTGGTCAAAGCCTGCTAGTACCATATTGCACCAAGTGCGCGCCTTGCAACCTGTTCCTTGCGCCACCACCTGTGATATGAAAATTCATGAGGCGGTTGCCACAGACCAACACACAACAAAACAAGGCGGTACAGTACTTTCTTCTGATGTCTACGGACTGTATGTTGCCTGTGGGGATGGAAACGTGATTTGTGTGACACGATTGCAGGCAAAAGGTGGCAAAGCAATGACGGCGGCTGACTACGTGCGGGGGCACGGCTTACCGAATTTGAGAGGAGAATTATAATGCCATTTATGTTTGATATGGGTTACATTTACTTTGTATTACCTGCGTTTATATTCGCAATGATTGCGCAAGGCATGGTGAGCAGGCGTTTTCGTAAGTACTCAAAAGTGAATAATTACCGTGGTATGTCTGGGGAACAGGCGGCGCAAGAGGTACTACGCGCTAACGGCGTGTATAATGTTCGGATTGAGCGTGTGTCTGGTCACTTAACAGACCATTTTGACCCTAAGAGTAACGTAATTCGCCTTTCCTCTGGTGTTCATGACAGTGTATCCATAGCCGCTGTTGGCATTGCTGCCCACGAGGCAGGTCACGCGGTACAATACGCACAGAACTATGCGCCGATGCGCATTCGTCACGCCATTATTCCGATGACGCAAGTTGGCTCAACGCTCAGTATGCCGCTGATACTCATTGGATTCTTTTTTAATTCCCAATTGGGTCAAACGTTGTTTCTAGCGGGTATCGTGCTCTTTGGCGCGGTCGCTCTTTTTCAACTTGTGACACTGCCTGTCGAGTTTAACGCGTCGAACCGTGCCATGCGCACATTAGAGGAAATACGATTGCTGGATACGGACGAATTACGGGGCGCGAAAAAGGTTTTATCAGCGGCGGCACTAACCTACGTTGCCGCGCTTGCGACGTCTGTTGCTGAATTATTGCGTTTGATACTACTGTTTAATGGTCGGAGCCGCGATGAGTAACGCTCGTGAAGCCGCTTTCGAAGCGTTGCAAGCGTGGCGCGTCAAAGGTGCGTGGTCGGATATTCATTTGCGTGGTGCATTGTCTGCCTTGCCAATCCGTGAGCGTGGCTTGGCGACACATTTGGTGTATGGCGTGATCACAAATCGCATTTCCTTAGATGCGTATATTCGATTGGCGTCGTCTATCGGTTTGTCACGGATTGAGCCGCAAGTGCTGGATATATTGCGTCTTGGCGTGTATCAACTTCACTATTTGACAAAAATCCCAAAGTCGGCGGCCGTTGATGAATCTGTCAAATTGGCACGAAAATACGCCCCCAAACGCGTTTTATCCTTTGTCAACGCTGTTTTGCGTAAAGTAGCGGCTTGGGAGACGTTGCCCCCATTGCCCGAACTTTGGCAACAGGTAAGCCATCCCAAATGGCTTGTTGAGGCGCTGATTGCGCAAGAAGGATACGCTAGAGCGAAGGCGTTGTTGCAGTTTAACAATGAAATCCCCAAGCTTTGCATTCAGGTCGCGCCCGACAAGTTAACACTGTTGACAGAAGCTTTTTTGTCCGCTGGCATTGAATTTGCGCCGCATCCACTGATGGCAGATTGCTTACTCTTAGCGCATACGGGCGATGTGGAAGCATTACCGAAATTTCATGATGGGTGGTTTTTAGTGGCAGACGCCGCCGCCCGTATGGCGGTCATGGCCGCCGCGCCTACAGCGGGGGAACGGGTGCTAGATGCCTGTGCTGCCCCTGGTGGCAAGTCCGTTCTCATGCGTTGGGCAAATGATATACAGCTGACATCTTGCGATGTTCATGAACATAAGATATCAAAATTGCAAGAAACACTTGCCAAATATGGTCTTGATGGTGTATCCTGTGTAGTGGGTGACGCATCATTGCGGCAATCCGCTTTTATCGGCGCTTTTGACCTTGTGTTGGCGGATGTCCCATGCTCGGGGTTGGGTATTATTCGCAAAAAGCCTGATATTCGTTATAAATCTATGCAGGATATTGCGGCATTGCCTGCCATTCAACTGCAAATATTACGAAATTTAGCGACATATGTGCGTCCTGGCGGACGTTTGGTCTACGTTACCTGTACCGTGCTTCATGCTGAAAATGAGGATGTCATCACGCAGTTTTTAGCAGACAATTCAGATTTTACGAGAGAGTCATTTGCGTTGCCCATCGGCACTGCGGACAATGGTCAGTTTGCCGTTTGGTCACCCAGAGACAATATGGATGGATTTTTTATGGCTCGCTTGAGACGAAACATATGAAACAAGCGTTACGCAATCTCACCCTTTCGGAACTAAAGGACTATATTGTGGCACTCAAACAACCTGCCTTTCGCGCAAAACAGGTCTTAGATTGGCTTTTGGCTGGTGTTGACGACATTGCAGAAATGCGAAATCTGCCCAAAACATTCCTGCAACAGCTTGACGAAGTGGCGACAGTTAGACTACCTGTCGTGCTTCGTGAACAGCAAGCAGACGATGGCACACGCAAGGTTTTGTGGGGTTTTCCCGATGGGGCTACAGTGGAATCTGTGTTAATGCAGTACAAGCATGGGTTTTCTGCGTGCCTATCCACACAAGTGGGCTGCAAGATGGGTTGCGCTTTTTGCGCATCCTGTGCGGATGGATTTGTACGACAGCTTAGCATGAGCGACATGTTAGGGCAGTTTTTGGGTTTGCGCAAGTTAAGCGGCGAACAGATTTCACGCGTCGTCCTTATGGGCATGGGTGAACCGCTAGATAATCTTGTGGAGGTACAGCGGTTTTTAGAGATGCTGACCCGCCCTGATGGCATTGGCATGAGTCCGCGTCATGTATCTGTCTCTACCTGCGGCTTGCCAGAGGGGATTGAGGCGCTTGCGGCGTTGGGGCTACCTGTGACGTTGTCTGTGTCACTCCATGCGCCAGATAACCTGACACGGTCGCAACTAATGCCGATT
>JAVBKJ010000046.1:0-17966 GCA_031554075.1 Oscillospiraceae bacterium
CCTGAAGCTTGAAATGCTGGATAAATTGGGGGATTGGGTCGGCTATCGCAAGTTTTTTGAGGACATGTACAGGGCGCATCCGCAATACCAAGGGGCGTACGCAAAAACGGCAATGCACCTTAAAATCGACAGAGCGCACCCCTTTCTACTGGAGGAGGATGCGGACTATTACTATGTGCATTTTTTATATCTGCTATTGCCGCGCTATGAGGCCATTAAAAAATACTTGACGGCACCGCATAAAATGACGATAAAGCGCAAGCAACCGAAGGTGGACGCGGCGGCAACACTGACATCCTTTCACGCCATGGCAGACAGACTAGCCACCCTGATTGGCATTGAAAACAACATGATACGCAAGCAAGACCACTAGGCGGACATGCCTCAAATCACACCTATTCCCTTGTAGGTTGTAACGCGGCATTAATTTCTGCCCCGAGCAAAATGCCGAAACTGATGATAAATTGCCATGCGGCAATGCCCAACAGCGCGTTAATGCCGCTTTCCAATGTAATGCTACCATAGAGCAATGGCGAAATGCGCTCGAAGATATAGTTGAGCAAGAGCCATAGTCCTGTTGCAACAGCCGCACCAATGGGGGCAGTGCGTTTGAATTGCCAAAGCCCCGGTGTCACGGTATATAGAAACACTGTGAAAATGTAAATGACAGCCGCTGACCCCAAAAAGCGCAACCCATCTTGCCAGCCCGACGCCAGCTTGTGGGGCAGTGTGAATACCCATAGGGCGAGCGGTATGGCAAGTGCCAGCACAAACCCTGCGGAAAATAGCAAGGCAAGTCCGCGTGCTTTTATCGAGGGGCGCAATCGCTTGCCGATGTAGGAACGATGAATCCCTTTCATCAACGCCCAAATCGCGTTTGACGAAGACCAAAGCCCCAGTGCCAAGGTTAGGTAGTTGGTGGTTGTGCTGGCGGGCGATTCTGTTAGAAAAGACGTGATGGCTGAGGGAAGCACAAAGCTTAATGTTTCACGCGGCAAGTCTAACATAAAACGGTGTAAGACGCTAAGCATGAACAATAAAAAAGGGAAAATTGCAAACAGCAGGTGAAACGTTGTTTGCGCCGTGACCCCCAGAATATCATCGTCTATTAGGTTTTTAATAAATGTTTTGAATTTCATGTGTATACTATTGCCCGTTTCACGAGAAGTATCACAGCAGAACCAATGATTGAAATGTAGTTGAGGTGCAAATAATGGCATGGTTAAAGATAACAGTCGATACAAGCAGTGTCGGCATTGATGTGGTGTGCGCGAAACTCGGCGCAATGGGCTACGATACGTTAGAAATCGAAGATGCGGACGCCTTTGATGCGTTTGTGAGCCATGAGAAACCCTATTGGCAGCTGGTGGAAGAGGAATTAACCGCCGCGATGAAGGGGATACATCGAGTGCATTTTTATGTCACAGAGGAGGAGGCGGGCGTTGTCTCGTTGGTCGAGCAGGCGTTGTCGTCGCTATCCACCAGACAGGACATGGGCAGCTTGCGCGTCACGAGTCACATTGTGCAGGAAGAAGATTGGATGCACAACTGGAAACAGTACTACAAACCTATGCCAATCGGGAAACGCATTCTCATTCAGCCAGAATGGGAGCCGTTAGCTGATGGTGAGGATAGGGTTGTATTCTGGTGTGACCCGGGGATGAGCTTTGGGACAGGCACACATGCCACCACGCGCCTATGTTTGGAATTTTTGGACAATTGGGTGACAAAGAGCTGCCGTGTGACAGATTTAGGGTGTGGAAGTGGCATTTTATCCGTTGTCGCCCTACTCTTAGGGGCCAAGGAAGCACATGCGGTGGATATTGACAAACAAGCGGTCGATGTAGCGACACGCAACGGTCAGCGCAACAATTGCGATGGCTTATCAGTCACCTGCACCAATTTGCTAACCGACACCCATTTTTGGGAAACACTAGCGCCTGCCGACATTGTATGCGCCAACTTGGTATCCGATTTACTTTGCGAACTGGCGCAACACTTGGCTGACGCTGTGGCAAACGGCGGTCATCTGATTGCTTCTGGCATACTCGAGGCACATTGCCCGAGGGTGACGGAAGCACTCATCGCGCAGGGATTAACCGTGGAAGCGACAGCGATGCAGGATGGCTGGGCGTCCTTGCATATGCGCAAAAAGCAGTGAATTGCTGGATTGTCCTTGTGCGATAGGTAAGCCATAGATAAGCCATGGCAGTATTATTTTGACAGATTCAGATAACTGTGATATAATGATACGAGCGCACTTATGTGATTCGTATTATACAAACGAATCGTTGGAGTTTAAGTGGATTGGCGGTGTTAGAGTGCCACAATTGTGGACAGTTGTTTGGTTGTTGGTACTTATCGTAGCCGGCGTTTGTCTCACATATGCAGTGATGTCGTTGCGTGCCTCACGAAGAAGAGGACCGCGCCAAAAGCAGGAAATCTCCTTAGACGTAGATGTGGACAGTGCCAAACGAACAGCCGAAAGCCTATCAGCGGCCATCCGATTCCGTACAGTTTCCAATCAAACAGTGTCTGGTATCGAAGCTGTTGAATTTGTGAAACTACGCGACTACTTAAAAAAAAGATTTCCGCGTGTACATCGCGAGTTACAACGCGAAGTAGTGGCGGATGCTAGCTTGCTATTTTATTGGGCAGCACCAACGCCCCAAGGGCAACCGATTCTACTGCTTGGACATTTAGATGTTGTGCCAGCAGATGGACAATGGGAGCATCCTCCGTTTGAAGGCGTGCAAAGTGATGGCTACGTCTGGGGACGTGGCGCACTTGAAAGTAAAAATGTCGTCATTTCGCTCTTAGAAGCGGTGGAGGTTTTACTTGGACGTGGTGTAACACTAACACGCGATGTGTACATCGCCTTTACCCATGACCACGAATCTGGGCAATCAACAGGCGCGGCGGCGATGGCCAGAATCTTTGCCGCACGTAACCTGAGTTTTTATATGGTGCTTGACCAAGGTGGTTGGCTCACACGCGGGACATTGCCGCTACGTCTGCCTGTGGCACAAATCGGTGTCGCTGAAAAAGGGCAAATGACGGTCGAAGCAACCGTCCACACACGAGGTGGATTGTCTGCCACGCCACCCCAGCATTCAGCACTTGGCAAACTGGCGGAAGCTGTTGCACGTATCGAGTACAAGCCGTTTCCGGCACGATTGACGACCCTTGTTCGCACACAACTTACCCATATGATGACAGATTTGCCATTCCGTTGGCGCTTTGCACTAGCGAATCTGCCGTTTACAACCAGACAGTTGCTCAGACTTTGTGCGCTTGACCCCAAGCTAGATGCCCTCGTGCGAACGACTATCGCCGTCACCACAGCAACGGCGGGCAGTAATGTCAATGTCTTACCGCTTGAGGCTCGTATGCAGATGGATATTCGCTTATTGCAAGGGGATAACAGCGACGATGTGCTACGGTATCTGCAAGACTTAGTCTCAGATCTCGATGTCACATTGCGGATGATCCACGCCACAGAACCCTCGGTGCTTGCGCCATACGAGGAAGAACCGTTTGACATCTTACGCACCTGCGTTAAGGATGTGTTTGGTGGCGTGAACGTTGTACCCTCATTGATTAGCACCATGTCAGATGCCGTCCATTTTGAAAGGTTTGCCACACACGTGTATCGCTTTGCACCCTTTTCGCTAACACAGCTCGATTTACAAAGACTACATGCTGTTGATGAGGGTGTTCGGATAGATTCATTAGGGCTCGCGGTTACATTTTATCGGGAACTACTTTTGCGTACCGTCACGACAAACCAAAATATGGATGGGGGCGACTAGATGAACTCGTTAATAGAAGCAGTTCAAACCCGCGTCGAAGAATGGCTGGACGACGGCTATTTATTTGATCACGACCATAAGCGGATTCGTAGTAACATGAAGTTGCTCGTCGTCCTGCTATTGGTCGCTGACCTTGTCACGGCGCTGGCGTCCTTATTTATCGAAAACAAGTACGACATGCGATGGGTTGCATGGGCGCCTATTGTTGTGGGGGTTGCTGTTTTTTGGCTACTCTCAAAATTGCGTGACCCCAGACCCTCTCTCATGCTCGTCTCGTTTTACATATTAATGAGCACATGGACGATTCTCATATTTAGCGGCACTAGCTTGCTTTACATGTTTTGGCTGTTGCTGTACCCTGTCGCCATTTGCTTCTTTTTAGGCAATCGTTTTGGCATTCCGTTCTTATTGGTGCTGTCTGCGAATTTAATAGTGTATTACGCTCCAATTTTTGATGTCTGGCGTGATAAACTGTTTATGATGCACCAATTTGTCAAGGAAGTGCAAGCCCCGTTTTTAGTTGCCTTTTTCTTTGCTTGTCTCTTTGGCATTGCCGTGGAGCATCTACATGCTCGCACGAACATGCACCTTGCCATACTGGCTAGCAAAATTACAGAAAACTCCTACAAGGACCCATTGACCTCGCTCCTAACGCGTCGTGCGTTTTACGAACGATACAGCCGTGAAATTGAGGAATTGGGCGCTGTTAAGCCTGTCTTTATGATTATGTCGGATGTCGACCACTTTAAGTCGGTCAACGATACCTACGGGCATCATATTGGGGATGAAGTGCTCAAGCATGTCTCGAAGATTTTACAGCAGTACGCAATGGGAAAAAACCTGTGCTTCCGTTGGGGCGGCGAAGAATTTATCATGTTTGTCAGTGAGAAAACACTGCAGAATGCTATTGCGGCGGCCAATCGAATCCGCGTGGTGTTAGAACATTCGCCCTATGTAGACCAGCAAATTGGAAGCCTTAAATGCACCATGAGTTTCGGCGTACATCAATATGATAGAACGCTGACAATGGATAAAAATGTATCGGTGGTGGACGGTTACCTCTATGAAGCCAAACATAATGGCCGCAATCGGGTCGAAAGTGCTCCGCTGTCGTAACAAATACACCCTATCCAAAAGGAGACGTACGGAATATGCCAGATAAAGAAACACCAAAGCAGCCACGCAAGCGCACCGCCAAAGAGGGTACGGTCGCAAAAGCCAGTAACACATCAACGGCAGACACATCGGCCGCTGATACGAAAGCAATTAAAAAGGACATAACACTGTCGCGCGGCGCAATGGAAATGCGTGAAGCCATCACAGGGAAAATGTATCGCCATTTCGCCCGTGATGTTGAGTCTGCCTCTCAAGAGCAGCTTTTTCGCGCTTGTGCGCTGGTGCTCAGAGACCAAATCTCCTCCCGTATGCCCCGTTCTAATGAAGGCGTCGAACATAAGGGCGGTCGTCAAATTCACTATCTTTCACTTGAATTTCTGCTAGGGCGCTCGTTGGCGAAAAATGCCTTTAATTTAGGTGTGTATGATGATATGCAGGCGGCGCTTGCCTCCCTTGGCGCAGACATGACCGATGTACTTGAAACAGAACCAGACGCAGGGCTTGGTAACGGCGGTCTTGGTCGCTTGGCTGCCTGTTATCTCGACTCGTTGACAACCCTTGGCATCCCTGCCACAGGGTACTCGATTTGCTATCACTTAGGCATTTTCAAGCAGAAAATTGTCGAGGGTCAACAGGTAGAGTTGCCAGATTCATGGATGGATATCGGCGATGTTTGGCTGATTCCTAGCATGGACGAAACGGAAGAAGTTCGTTTTGGCGGTCAGGTCGAAGAATACTGGGAAAACAATATGATGTACAAGCGTGTTAATGGGTACACCTCCGTGCAGGCTGTGCCTATGGATATGCACGTCGCTGGCTACGGCACACGACATGTCAACACACTGCGCCTATGGGATGCCAAAAGCGCCAAAGTGTTAGATATGAGCCTGTTTTCTAGAGGCGAATACATGAAGGCTGTCGAGCAAAATGCGATGGCAGAAGTTATCTCCAAAATTTTGTACCCTGAGGACAACCATTTTGAAGGTAAATTGCTTCGCTTGCGCCAACAGTACTTCTTTGTCTCTGCCACTGTGCAGAGCATTGTGCGCAAACATCGCGCTCGCTATGGCACAATGACGAATTTCCATCTTAAACATGCAATTCATATTAACGATACCCATCCCACCTTGGTCATTCCCGAGCTCATGCGTATTTTGCTTGACGAAGAGCATATGACGTGGGATGAAGCATGGCGGATTGTCACGCGTACCGTTGCGTACACAAATCACACCGTGTTGGCGGAAGCACTAGAATGCTGGCCGCAGGATATTTTCTCGATGTTATTGCCACGTATTTGGCAAATTATGTGCGAGTGCAACGACCGCTACTTGGCAATGTTGCGTGAGCGCTTCCCCGGTGACCAAGGACGTCACGCTGTTATGGCGATTATTTGGGATAACCAAGTTCGCATGGCGAACCTTTGCGTGTATGCTTGTTTTGCTGTAAACGGTGTGTCACAGCTGCATAGCCAGATTCTACGCGACAGTATCTTCAAACCTGAGTACGAGATGTGGCCGAATAAATTCTTTAATGTGACCAATGGTGTTGATCACCGTCGTTGGCTGGCGCAGATTAATCCGCGTTTGCATGACTTAATTTGTGAGTTGTCAAACGGCGATAGCTATCTGACACGCCCGAATGACCTACAACGTCTCTTGCCCCATGCCGAAAAGAAAGACGTACAGACAAAATGGGAAGATATCAAACGTGCTAACAAGGTCGATTTCTCTAACTATCTGTTGCAATCGCAAGGGGTAAAGATTGATCCAGACTCCATTTTCGACGTTCAGGTCAAACGCTTGCATGAGTACAAACGTCAGCTACTAAATGTATTACACATTAT
The DNA here is from genome assembly GCA_031554075.1 of Oscillospiraceae bacterium. Lineage (GTDB taxonomy): Bacteria > Bacillota > Clostridia > Oscillospirales > UBA929 > WRMG01. Next base: position 6,772 of record JAVBKJ010000046.1, read on the forward strand.
TTCGCTGTACCAAACATTGCGCGATAACCCCAATGCAGACATTGCGCCGCGTACCTTCCTCATCGGTGCTAAGGCTGCCAGCGGTTACTATATGGCAAAACGCATTATCCAGATGATGCACTCCTTATCAAATGATATCCAAAAGAACCCAGCCATGGCCAACCGCCTGCAACTGGTCTTTTTAGAAAACTACCGCGTGTCACTAGCAGAGCGGCTCATGCCTGCCTCTGAAGTGTCGGAGCAGATTTCACTAGCGGGTAAAGAAGCGTCAGGCACAGGCAACATGAAGTTCATGCTAAACGGCGCGTTGACGATTGGTACGATGGACGGCGCAAACGTGGAAATGTCAGAGGCCTTGGGGCTTGAGAATATTTTCATTTTTGGCTTGACAACACCAGAAGTAGAACAAATGCGACGCGAAGGCTATGACCCGCTGCATTACTATAGCCATAACCCCATCTTGAAAGCCGCGATTGACCAACTTACAACAGGCTTTAGTGATGGCAAGAGCTATCAGGATATCGCAAACTCATTACTCATTGGCAACCCCTCAGATGTGTATATGCTCTGTGCGGATTTTGAAAGCTATCGTTTGCGCCAGCTAGATGTGGCGGCCACCTATGCCAATCGTTCTTTGTGGAATCAAATATCCATCCATAATACGGCGCAAGCAGGGTTATTTGCCGCTGACCGCGCGATTCGTCAGTACGCAAAGCATATTTGGAACGTCTAAGCATGTTTGGCGCAGTTTCGGGCATACTCATTAAAAACAACAAGTTGAATCGTTAACCCGAGGGTCTTGCGTAAGCAAGACCCATTGGCAATTTTATGCAGGAGAGGGACCGTATGTCATATTATCTTACGACAGCCATAGCCTACACACAGCGCAAGCCCCATATCGGGAATGTCTACGAAGCGGTGCTTAGTGATGCCTTGGTGCGATATCATCGTCTAAAGGGTGAGGACGTTTATTTTTTAACAGGCACAGACGAACATGGTCAGAAAATTCAAAAGCAAGCCGAGGACGAGGGGATTACCCCGCAAGCCTTGGTTGACAACATGGCGGCAGAAGTGCGCCGTCAATGGGATTTGATGAATGTTCGCTATGACCAATTTATACGCACGTCTGACCCTGCCCACAAACAGGCCGTGCAACAGATTTTTAAGAAGTTTTATGACCAAGGCGACATTTATAAAGGTTCTTATGAGGGTTTGTACTGCTTGCCTTGTGAAACCTTTTACACCGAAACCCAAGCGGGGGACGCGAAAACCTGCCCTAGCTGTGGTGCCGCCCTGCAAGCCGCCAAGGAAGAAGCGTACTTTTTTAAGCTGCAAAAGTATGCCGACCGTTTAATGCAACACATTGAAAGTCACCCAGAATTTATTCTGCCTGAATCGCGTAAGAATGAAATGGTGTCTAATTTTCTAAAACCAGGCTTGCAGGATTTATGCGTTTCGCGTACGTCGTTTACTTGGGGTGTGCCTGTATCCTTTGACCCTGGGCATGTTGTGTATGTCTGGATTGACGCGTTGTCTAACTATATCACAGCCTTGGGCTACACGCCTGACGGCGCGGTGACCCCCCAATTTCAGCGTTATTGGCCTGCACAAGTGCATGTCATTGGCAAGGATATCCTGCGCTTTCACACAATTTACTGGCCCATTATGTTGATGGCGCTCGATCTCCCGTTGCCCAACACTGTCTTTGGACACCCTTGGGTACTGATGAATGGGATAAAGATGTCAAAATCCAAAGGGAATACGATGTACGCAGACACACTGGCGGAGAAATATGGCGTGGACGCCGTCCGCTACTTCCTACTTCGCGAAGTGCCAATGGGGCAGGATGCGTCCATTACCCACGAAAAGTTAATCGGTCGGTTGAATGCCGACTTAGCCAACGACTTGGGGAATTTGCTCTCTCGCACTGTTTCCATGGTGGATAAGTACTTTGACGGCACGATACCGCCAGAGAGAGAAGCCGCAGAGATTGATACGGCGATTTCTGACATGGCCGCTCAGGTGTCTGAGGCTGCCGCCCGTTGTTACGATGAATACCAAACGTCAAACGCCTTAGCGGAAGTTTGGAAGCTTATCGCCCGTGCTAACAAATACATTGACGAAACCATGCCATGGGTGCTGGGCAAAGACACCGCAAAAGCCCCCCGTTTGGCGTCTGTGCTGTATACCTTGTGCGAAGTGCTACGCTGTGTGTCTGTGTACTGTGAGCCTGCGATTCCGACGGCGGCTGTTGAAGTGCGTCGCCAGCTAGGGCTTGCGGACACGCTACTATGGGCTGACGCTGCCATATGGGGCAAGACTGCCACATATACTGTGGCAAAGGGGCAAAATTTATTCCAACGGCTGGACTTAGAAGCAGAACTTGCCGCCCTAGAAGCCGCAGAAGCAGGCGGCGAGGTCGCCGCCCCAGCAGAAACCGCGGCGATTGCAGCACCCACAGAGGGGCAACGCCCCGACATACCTGACGAAATTGTGATTGATGATTTCCTCAAAGTGGATATCCGTATTGGGCAGGTATTACAATGCCAACCAGTGAAAAAATCCGATAAATTGTTGCAGTTTCAAATTGATTTGGGCTTTGAGCAACGCCAAATTGTATCGGGTATTGCACAGTGGTACCAACCAGAAACGTTGATTGGTCGGCGTGTGTTGGTGGTGACAAACTTGAAGCCTGTGAAGCTACGTGGCGTTGAAAGCCAAGGGATGCTACTCTCTGCCGAAGATGGCGACGCTGTGTCCCTGCTATCGGCACCTGATACCCTACCACTTGGATCTAAAGTGCGGTAATATCCGCAACTACAACTTGAATAGGTGTTTTACGTATGGTTAAAGTATTTGATTCGCGTGACCCTGCATATCGTAGCCCTTACGGTGCAGTGACACAAAATACCGAGGTTAGTATTACTTTTTGCCCCTTTCGCACTTGGAATTTAAGCAAAGTGTCGTTAATGGTCTGGTATGATTTGCGTGGTGAAATGGTCGAAATTCCCATGAAGTGGCACGCCGCTAGGGGCGAACAGGATGTCTATAAGGCGACTATCAGCACGACAGATACGCTTGGACCGTTGTGGTATCACTTTGAAATGCACCGCAAGGACGATACGTTGCTGTATTATGGCAACAATCATCGTGTGCGCGGCGGCGTGGGTGATATCTATCAGTCCGACCCCGCAGGCTATCAGCTGACTGTGTATTTACCAGAATACACAGTGCCAGATTGGTATGGCAACGGTGTGACGTACCAAATATTCCCTGACCGTTTTCATCGTTTGTCTGTGCCCGACCCCAAAGGGAGGGTGGGCGATCGTATTGTTCACCAAAATTGGGATGAATTCCCTGTTTTTGGACCAAATGAACATGGAGAAGTCATGAACAATGACTTTTATGGCGGCAGTATCGCAGGCGTTCACTCGAAATTAGAGTATTTGTATGATTTAGGTGTCACGACTATCTATTTTAATCCAATATTTGAAGCGGCCTCTAACCATCGTTATGACACGGCGGACTATATGAAAGTTGACCCTATGTTTGGGACAATGGAGGAGTTTACCGCCCTGTGTAAAGAGGCAAAGGAAAAGTACGGCATACGCGTCATTTTAGACGGGGTGTTTAATCACACTGGCTTTGATTCGCGCTATTTTAACGGACGCGGCACGTATCCAGAGCTTGGCGCGCATCAGTCCAAAGAGTCAAAATACGTCAACTGGTACGAATTTACCGAGTGGCCCAATGCGTATTCCTCTTGGTGGGGGGTGTATACATTGCCGCAGGTGAATGAAAGTCACCCAGACTACATAGATTTTATAGTATCCAATCAAAACAGTGTTGTGAGAAGTTGGATACGGGCAGGTGCGTCGGGGTGGCGGCTTGATGTGGCAGATGAGTTACCAGATTTTTTCATTGAAAAACTACGCGACGCGATTCGTGAGGAAAACGAAGAAGCGATTTTAATCGGCGAGGTTTGGGAGGATGCGACGAGCAAGGTGGCGTACGGCGCACGCCGTCACTACCTGTTAGGACGCGGTCTTGACAGCGTGATGAACTATCCCTTCCGTAACGCGCTTATCAGCTTTTTGCGCGGTGAGGATGCCCGTGAGTTTGTTGAAAACATGGAATGTCTCCGTGAGAACTATCCACGATTGGCATTTTTCTCCCTCATGAACCACATTGGCACGCATGATTCGCACAGAGCGTTGACCGCCCTAGGGTGTGATGATAGTGATTATCAGCTACCAAAGCATGAGCGCGCACACAAACGTTTAAGCCCTGCCCAGCGTTTCTTAGCGTTGGCTAGAATCAAGCTGGCGTCTGCTATCCAATTTTCATTCCCTGGTTCGCCGCTGGTGTACTATGGGGATGAAGCAGGTATGGAGGGGTTTGAAGATCCGTTTAACCGCTTAGGCTATCCATGGGGTCGTGTGAATAAAAGTTTGCTCGAATGGTACCGCCGTTTGGGCAATGCGCGACGCAACTCAGAGGCACTTCGGTCGGGCGATATTCGTTGGCTGTATGCCAAAGAAGGATTGCTCGTTTACGAGCGCACCAGTGAACATGAGCGTGTTGTGATTGCGGTTAATGCCTCGATAGAGCCAATTGAGTGGACATTGCCATGGCAGCAAGCGATGGCGACAGACCTCATGAGCGGTCGCTCGATTCGTGCAGAGAAAGGGGCACTGGCGTTGTCGCTAGAACCAATGACCGCGTTATTCTTACTATGACCCTTGCTTTTCATGACCTAACGCCGCAGGTATACGCCGCACTACGCCGCGAAAGCGGTATGCCTGTGATTGATGAGGCGATGGTGGCGCAGGCATTGGGTGCTTCGTATCTGACGGTTCGCTGTTTGGACGGGGCAACCACTTGCGGTATGCTTCGCATTGTGGGCGATGGTGCGCTTGTCCTTGTGCTGTGTGATGTGCTTGTACTCCCCCCCTACCGCCGCCGTGGCATCGGCACGTTTATGATTCAATCAGCACTTAAACGTGTTGAAACGCTTACCATGCAGGGGAAATGGGTGTCTATTTTGCTCACATGCGCAGGAGACAAACAAGGCTACTATCAGCGCTTTGGGTTTCATACACTAGAAGGTGGCTTGCAGGGGGTAGCGATGCAAGCCTTTGTAAAGGGACAGTCGACATAACACGCTGTAAATCGTCTGTTGACAGTGGCGCGAAAAGTGTGTAAAATTTGTACAACAAATGTGATCGAGGGGCGTCTCTCGTTAATTTGCAAGGAGGGTACTCAATGGGTATTAAAATGACCAATCCACACGGGCTTATTGAGATATCGAGCGAGGTTTTCACTAATATTAGTGGTTGGCTTGCGATGAACTGCTTCGGCGTTCGCGGCATGGCCTCTCGTTCGGTGTCTGACGGTCTTGTGCGCCTGTTGCAACGCGAGAGCGTGTCAAAGGGCATAAAAGTCGCGTATAACGAGGACAACACCGTACGAATTGAACTGCATATTGTCGTTGAGCATGGGGTGAATATTCCGGCGGTGTCAGATTCTATTATGAACGAAGTGCGTTACATGGTGGAAAAATTGACAGGCGTAAAAGTCGAAGCTGTGGACGTCTTTGTTGACGGCATCATGGCAGATAAGTGAGAGGGGTAACAGTATGAAGGAATGCATGGATGGCACGCAGTTTTCAAAACTGTTTGCCTCTGGCGCTGCTTGCATTTGTAACGCGAAGCAGGAATGTAATGAATTAAATGTGTTCCCTGTGCCAGACGGTGATACGGGGACAAACATGTCTATGACGATGGACGCAGGTGTCAAAGAACTGCGCCCTGAAATGACCCATGTGGGGCAAGCTGTTGGGGTTGTCGCGCAGGGGTTGTTACGTGGCGCAAGAGGCAACTCAGGGGTTATCTTATCACTACTGTTTCGTGGGTTTGCAAAGTCAGTGAAGGAGCTAGAAACAGTCGATGGCTTGGCATTTGCGATGGCCATGTCAGAAGGGGTGGATACAGCGTATCGTGCTGTCATGAAGCCCGCCGAGGGGACAGTCCTGACAGTGTCGCGTGTGTCAGCGCGTCATGCCGTTGAATATGCCGCCACAGATTCAGACCTCGAGCGTGTGATTATCGCCATGCTGGCAAAAGCAGAGGAAGCACTCACAGAGACAGTACATCAGAACCCTGTGCTAGAAAAGGCAGGGGTCGTGGACGCTGGCGGGTATGGTTTTTGTCTCATTTTGCGCGGCATGTTACTGGCGCTACAGGGCAATCCAGTCAAACGTGAGGATGACACTGGCACGCATGTTAACGTAGCAGCAAATTTTGCCGATTTTTCGGGCGAAGATATTTTGTTTGGCTATTGCACTGAGTTTATCATCAAGCGTGTGAACAACAAAAAGGATTCAGCCCGATTACAGGCATTTTTAGAAACTTGCGGTGATAGCTTGGTGTTTGTCGAGGACGAGACAATCATCAAGGTGCATGTGCATACCGATAATCCCGGACGTGTGTTGGCGCAAGCCATTTCCTATGGGGAACTGACGGCGATTAAAGTTGAAAACATGCGCGAACAGCATACAGAGCAGATAATCAAGCAGGATACACAATCTCCCAAGCCTGTGTTACGGGTCGAACCACAACAGCAGGAGGAAGAATACGGCTTTGTGGGCGTTTGTGCAGGGGCAGGACTAGCCGCCGTGTTGCGCGATTTAGGTGTCGCACATATCGTGGAGGGGGGGCAGACTATGAACCCATCCACGCAGGAGATTTTGGACTGTATTAAAAATACCAATGCCAAGACGATTTTTGTGTTGCCTAACAACAAGAATATTATCATGGCGGCGGAACAGTGCATACCGTTGACAGAGAAGACAGTCGTGGTGATCCCCTCAAAAAATGTGCCGCAAGGCATTACCGCCATGTTAAACTTTGACCCTGAGCAGGATGTGGAAACGAACCGTCAAAACATGACATCCGCGATGGATACTGTGACCTCTGCGCTGATTACCGTTGCGGCGCGCGATTCACAGTTTGACGGCAACGATATCACAGAGGGCGACCACATGGCGCTCATAAACGGCGCGTTAGCCAGTACGCACCCATTGCAAAGTGCGGTGCTAGAACAAGTGGGGGAACAGCTTGAGGCGCACGGACCATCCTTTGTGACCGTCTATTTTGGCGAGGGTGTGGAAGAAACGTTAGCGCAAGCCGCCGCGGGCATTCTCCAGAGTAAGTTGCCAGAGGCAACCGTACAAGTGATAGACGGCGGTCAGCCCGTGTACTCCTTTATAATTTCCGCAGAATAACCGCCGCGAATGTGTCACACAGGTATGAAATTGCCGTCTAATAGGACATACTAGTCACAAATGCAAAAGGAGTGATTAGTATGTTCGTGTCCCAAATTATGAATGCGCATGTTGTGAGCGTTACCCCTGATGATTCAGCCACGGTTGCCGCACGGTTGCTAAACAGGCATAACATCGGTTCGTTGCCTGTCTGCGGTATGGATGGACGCATCAAGGGTATTGTGACGGATAGGGATATTGTGCTACGCTGTGTCGCGGCAGAGACAGACCCAAGCGCGACCAAAGTGCGCGAGATTATGAGCCGTAGTGTGATTGGTGTTGCGCCTGAGGACGATGTGCAGGAGGCAGCACGTATTATGGCACAAGAGCAGGTGCGCCGTTTGCCCGTGTTGCAGGATGGTCAATTGGTCGGGATGCTCAGTCTGGGCGATATGGCCAAACGACATGAGTTTGACATGGAAGCCTCAAAAGCACTGTGTGATATTTCGTCGAATATTAAACGAATCTAATACAGATAGAAACACCCCATCTGCTACACATGTGGCAGATGGGGTGTTTGTTAAAAGCTTGCTAAATGTCAGAAATAATGGCATCTATGGCAGGCTTTAGGTCGTTTTCATCCTCAATTCGCAACATGCGGATATCCTTCACAGAGGCAGAAAACCAAGAAAACTTCTTGGCTAATTTCTGTGTAGCCATAACAGCTTTCACAGCATCAACGCCAGCATCTCCAAAGTACACATTGCCTTGTTGCCTTGAAAAACCGAACGTCGACAGTACATTTTTGATGTCACTATAGGCATTTTGGTAACTAGGCGTGCCGTAAGTTTTGGATAAAATATCAGTGTCCAACTCAAACGCTATAGCGTACATACTGTTTCCTTCATTGGTATTCAAGAGTCATGACTACTTGGGTTGCCAGCGTTGCAAGCTAGGGATAAAACTGCTAAGGGTATCTTTCGCTTGTTGTGGTCCCATACCCGCATTTACCTCGAGTAGATAGGGTACCTGACGCTCAATCATTTGTGACAACGATAAATTCTCACAAAACTGACCGTGACTATAACAAAAAATGCAATAATCGGTATTGGTGCTACCGTCTGCATTCGTTCCATGCGGGGCAGAGGCGTCAAACGGGACACCACAGCTTTGACAAAGTTCGCTAGACATGTCATTCCTCCATTCATTCCAGTTAATATTTGAAAGCTAGTACCAATCATATCATAATACGTGACAGACTGTCAACCAGTTTACGCTTGCGCGGTTAAAAACGCCTGTACCTCAGCAAGACCACCTGGAAAACGCTGTTCGAGCGCCTCTATTGTGGCTGGCAAAATATTGCCGCCGTCCATTTGCTCGTTTACAAAACGGCATTGCAAACGCCCCGCGTTGTGCATTTCTAGGCAGGCCGCTTCTAGTTCGTCTATTGTCCACGTTGGAAAAAGGGTCGGGCGCAACATGGCAAGCACCGATAACCCCAAGCATGAGGTGGCTTGCAAGCCCTTACGCCGCTTTTCAAGATATCCTTTATACAGTGTCACCATGAATACATCTGGCGTTTTTGCCATTCCAATCAGCTCCTTTTCTATATTGTATCGTATTTGACGGAAAATGCAACCATAAACAAAAAAATATTAATACTAATCCCAGATAAAAATATACCATTATTTTTTTCTCCAGCTCGCCGGATTTGCGGCGAAGCAGCAAGGGATTAGTATTGACGACATTTCAGCGACCATTGGTCGCCACACGCGCTGTGCGCGTGATAAAACATAACATATTTTTATTTGAAATTAGTATAAGACGGGTACTGCCACCCCAACGCATTCGATAGCACAGGGAAGCGATGCAATAGCTGGTTACGCGTTACAGAAACATAAAAATACACCCCCGTCAAAAATGAGGGGGTGTATCATTTTGGAGGCGCCACCCAGATTTGAACTGGGGAATCGAGCTTTTGCAGAGCTCTGCCTTACCACTTGGCTATGGCGCCATACAATAGTATATGCGGTGGGTGCTAAATTAGTACTAAAAAATTGAGTTTGGCGGCAAGATTTCTCCTGCCGCCAATGTGTGGAGCGGAAGACGGGATTCGAACCCGCGACTTTCACCTTGGCAAGGTGACACTCTACCACTGAGTCACTCCCGCGCATAACGTTAACAAATGGTTGTCACTGCCCTTGTCAACTGTTATAATGATTGGTGCCTCCGGTCGGAATTGAACCAACGACACGAGGATTTTCAGTCCTCTGCTCTACCGACTGAGCTACAGAGGCAAGTGTGGCGACCCCGAACGGACTCGAACCGTCGACCTCTAGCGTGACAGGCTAGCGTTCTAACCAACTGAACTACGAGGCCACATTTGTGGTGGGAACAGTAGGGCTCGAACCTACGACCCCATGCGTGTAAAGCATGTGCTCTCCCAGCTGAGCTATGCTCCCTTGTGACAATGCGTTGCGTCTTGTCTCAATCAGCTGTTTTAGTATAGCGAATCTTTTGTCGTTTGTCAATACCTAAAATTAAAAATTCTTCTTTTTCTCTAAAATTTCTGCAAAGTCAAAACTGGACAAGCGGCACAATTCTTGCTATACTAGAAATACTGTGATTATTCTGCCTAGAAGTCACTAGAAATTTGTGCAACGACGTGTGTTTCGGTCGCATTCCCGATTGTTGTTGCGTGAGATGACGGTACATAGTCACAAACTACTAACGTACACCGCTATGAAAGAGGTTACCACCTTGGACGATATAACAATGACACTGGAAAAGCTTACGGAGATAACCGACAATTTGGGGACGCTGCTTGGGCATCCCCCCCTTGCCTACACGAGAACCTTTGGTTGCCAGCAAAATGAATCCGACACAGAACGCTTGCAAGGGCAGCTTGCCCGCATGGGGTACGACTTTACCGACGACCAAGAGGCAGCACAGCTAGTGTTGATTAACACCTGTGCCGTGCGTGAACACGCGGAGTCGCGCGCCTTTGGACATCTTGGCGCGCTGACACACTGGAAAGCGGCGGCAAAAGGTCGAATCCTCATCCTTTGCGGCTGTATGGCGGAACAGGACGACGCCGCCGCCAAAGTGCGTCAATCGTATCCCCACGTTGATTTGGTGTTTGGCACACAGGCCATCTCACGCTTTCCGTCGCTCCTATACCAAGTGATCCAAACGCGCCGCCGTGTGTTTGACGATGACCACACAGACCAGCCCTATGATGAAACCATTGAGGCGGTCAGACAGCCGCCGCCGCGCGCTAATGTCCCCATTATGAGCGGATGCAACAACTTTTGCAGTTATTGTGTTGTGCCTTATGTCCGTGGTCGTGAGCGCAGCCGTACCGCGGCGCAAATTGTCAACGAAGTGCGTGAGTTAGTGGGGCAAGGGTATAAGGACATTACATTATTAGGACAAAATGTCAACTCCTATGGCGACACGACGCACAGCTTTGTCGCCTTATTGCATGAGATTTGCGCGCTTGAGGGTGATTTTTGGGTTCGCTTTATGACAAGTCACCCCAAGGATTGCACCAGAGAGTTGCTCGAAACAATGGCAACCCTACCTAAAATGGCGAAACTACTGCATTTGCCGTTTCAATCGGGCAGTGATGCTGTCCTATCGAAGATGAATCGTGGCTACACCGCCGCGCACTATGCCGCCCTACTGCAAGAAGCACGGCAACTTATGCCAGGCTTGACCGTGTCGAGTGATATCATCGTCGGTTTTCCAGAAGAAACCGAGGAGGATTTTTTGCAAACGATGGCACTCACAAAGGCGGCGCAACTCGATGTGGCGTACACTTTTGTGTACTCCCCACGCAGGGGAACGCCTGCCGCCGCGAAACCTCAGCTTGACCGTGCGGTTAAACAGGAGCGTTTTGACAGATTGCTACTGCTTCAAAATGATATCT
>JAVBKJ010000123.1:0-5422 GCA_031554075.1 Oscillospiraceae bacterium
GAAACGTCTGCATTTGGTATAATTGTTGACTCTAATAAAAAAACATTTGTGTATACAATAATATATTTGATAGGAAATAAACAATATAACCGTAGTGCCTATGACTATGTGCCTCCTTTATACGCGGCCCTTAATCCTACCGTAACACTTCAAATCTTTAACCCAGATGGAACACCACGTCAAGCGTTTGGATCAGGGAGCCGCAAAATCAAATTGCGTTATACTGGGCATCATTACGACCGTATTATGTGAATCAAATTCCCCAACTAACGCGTTTGAATTAATTGTACTAATGCTACTCCCCCGACAGGGTAGCCACCTACAAATCCTAACACGACGGCCGCCGCACAAGTGCCGCTAATCCGAAACAGCGGGCGCATGATGCCCTCCAGTGCTTTTCCCAAATAACTTGCCAGCCCCAGCTCAACAGTCAGCGTTGACAGCACAAAAAACGGGAATAGGGATGGTACAATGACATCTAAACAAAGTGCTATCCCATCTTTACCCGCCATTGCTGCTTCCAATGGGCGCAACACAAGCCCCATAATGCAAACAAAAATACTAGCCCCTAATAGGGTCTCAATCCAAGTTGACCTTTTGCGTTCCAAACCCTCACCCCCATGACAAGTATATGAGAAGCTTGGGTGGTTAGAAATAAATACCATAATATTTCTACTCGTAAGCATTTTTTATTTGTATGGTAATTATTTATTGGGCATTAGTATGCGTCCACACGTTCGCGAATCCCCCGTTTGAAAATCGGCTCATCGTCCACCACCAACCCACTATACTTCATAGTGTGCCACACTCCGAACACTATCCATTACTGTATGACAGACATAAACTCGCCGTACCCTTCTGCTTCCATTTCATCATACGGAATAAATCGAATAGACGCGCTGTTGATGCAATATCGTAGCCCGCCCTTGTCTTTAGGACCATCGTTAAACACATGCCCTAAATGAGAATCGCCCACCCTACTGCGAACTTCATTTCTTACCATACCAAAACTTGTGTCCTTAGCTTCTACAATGACTTCATCGTCGATTGGCTTGGTAAAGCTTGGCCATCCGCAACCTGAATCATATTTATCTACCGAGGTAAACAAAGGCTCACCTGTTGCGACATCTACATACAGTCCTGCGTCTTTTGCATCAAAATATTTTCCTGAGAACGCAGGCTCTGTTGCGGCGTTTTGCGTGACATTGTACTCAGCCTCTGTCAGCTTCTTGCGCAGCTCTTCGTCACTTGGTTTCGTGTACTTTGTGGCATCAACATTGACCTCTGGTGGTGGTACATCTTTCAAACTGTCAAAACTGACATGGCAGTACCCATTCGGATTTTTCTCAAGATAGTCTTGATGATAATCCTCTGCCAGATAATAATTCGCCAGCGGCAACACTTCTGTAACGATGGGTTTGTCGTACTTCTGCTGCTCTTCGCTTACGACCTTCGTGATGATATCCTTATCAGCCACGTTCACATAATAAATCCCAGACCGATACTGACCGCCTATATCATTCCCCTGTCTATTCAAACTGGTGGGATTGATAATCTTAAAAAACTGCGTTGTGAGTGCTTCCAAGCTAATGGTTTCGGGGTCGTACTGCACATGCACTGTTTCGGCATGACCTGTGTTGCCGTTGCACACCTCTTTATAGGTCGGATTTTCGGTGTTGCCGTTAGCATAACCCACGGTGGCATCGTACACACCAGGGATACGTGCTAGATATGCCTCTGTTCCCCAGAAACACCCCCCTGCAAAATAGATATCTTGTAGTTTACTCTTATCAAATGAAATCTTCTCGTTCGGATTGTCAGGCAAACCGTTTTTTGTCGTACTGTTATTAACTTCCTTCATCGTTTCTTCCCCCTGTCTTAATTGTGGTTCTTTGGGTTCATTCGGTCTAAGAATGACAAACCCCATGATACCTGCTAACACTATGATACTTAATAGTATAACACTTTTTTTCATGATGATAAACTCCTCTCTACTGCATATCCGACAATATTTCTTTAATGTCGTCAATCGGCTTTTCACCCGTCATTTTTTTGTAAACCGCACCTGCTTTATCAATGATGACAGCACTTGGATACCCCTTGATTTGAAACGCTTTATTCACGCTATCGGTTTCGTCTAACAAGATTGGAAAAGCTAGCCCCTGCCCTTTTGCCCACGCTACAAAATCATCTTTGCTCATCTCCCCCCGAAACTCTGGGGCAACAATTGACAGTATGGCAACCTCTTCGGAATCTTCGTACTGTTTTGCTAGTGACGCAAAATCCTCCAAACCCCCTAAACAGCTAGGACACCATGTCGCCCAAAACTTAATGTAAACATCTTTTCCCTTGAAATCTGACAGCGTGACAGTTTCACCGTTGATATCTTGTAATGTAAAATCTACCCTTGTGGCATCTGGCAATGTTTCGGCGCTGATATTTACCATATTGGCTCTATTCTCTATCTGAATTTCCTTGATTTGGTTGAAAATCATCCAACACCCCATCAGGACGATTAATATACCGCCGCAGGCTTTGATGGTGGTCATATAGGGATATATTTTTTTAACATGGACTAGCAAGTGCTTCGCCCCCACAGCAAGCAGCGCAAACGGAATCCCCAGCCCTAGTGAATACGAATAGCAATAATCCACCAGCAATCGCACCCTCGCCTGATTGCGACGTGACCCCCAGCACCGCCCCTAACACAGGACCAACACACGGTGTCCACCCAAAACTGAACAGAAATCCGAGCAGAAACGCGCTGAGAACTCCGTCCTTGGGTCTATACCCATCCGATAAGGTTTTCTGCTGGTTCAAAAAGGGAATTTGTATCAAACCCGTTTGATGTAAGCCGAGAATGATAATTACAATACCACAGCCAATGAAAAAATAAGCGCAAAAAACAACGAAACACCTTCCATACAATCACATCCTTTTCTATTGTACATCAACTATCATTACATCTGTTTAGCACGCTATGCGCCGCGTCATGGGTATTTTGAATTATAGCAATTTTGATTACACCATCATTATAACAGAGCGATTTGAAATAGAAATAGAAAATTCCAACTAAAATCATGAATATTCTGCACCATCGTCTAAACTGGTACACGCCTAACAGCCATCAAATCTGCCTAACCGCTACACCAAACCGCCAAACTGGCATACAATACACTATCCCCCAACAGGAAGGAGGTGTACTACATGTTCGAAAATAAGAAGCCACAAGAGCAAACCAAGTCTTGCGTCGTGATTAACGTCTATACCGAATGCGACAAATGCGAAAAAGGCGGTCATCCATACGGCGACGAGAAGAAGGAAAACCACGACGATTGTAAGGATTGCCGTTGTAACGACTCCTGCGTCGTTTTCAACGTATACACCAAGTGTGAGTAATCTCGTATCCTTTCATTAATATAAGAGCTGTTGTAGCGATGCTTCATCGTTACAGCAGCTCTTTCTGTTTGCCTTTGTTCGTATTTGTCATGGGTTGCTGTCTCATCGCATACAGATATGGTAGCGGAATTTTATAAAAGGTGGGATATGATGCAAAAACGTAAGGTGGGGGCGCTGGAACGCGCCTCCCGTTTTCTCGATTTACCAGCAGACATCTTGGCAGGACTACCCAGAATACAAATTATCGGTTGCAGAGAGATTTTGGTCGAAAACCACAAGGGCATCCTACTCTATGGCGAAACAGACATACATATCAATGGCGGTGACGTTGTCCTAAAGCTGCATGGCGAGGGGCTTAGCATACTTGCCATGAACACGACGGATTTACTCATTCGCGGTCAAATTTTTGGCATAGATTTCGTCTATTAGGGGGTGTTTTCTTGCAACAATTTGTAAATTTTTTCTGGGGTACGGTTCGCGTGACGCTGACCTCTGAATACCCTGAACGGTTCATCAACGTATGCGCACAACATAATATCGCACTTTGGGACATCCAACGAGTGGATACTGTCACCCTAAAAGCCACAATGCGCCGCGATATGTACCCCAAGCTTGCACAGTTTCAGGGTCGCGGCATCGGTGATATCGTGGTTGAAAAGCAGGCAGGCGTCCCCATGTTTCTAAGACGTTTTCGTAAACGCTATGCACTCTTGGCAGGCTTGCTCATCACAATAGTGGGCTTGTTTGCGCTGTCACGGTACATTTGGGAAATTGATGTGGTAGGCAACAGCCGTGTATCCTCCACCGCCATTCTGCGTGAACTGCAGGATTTAGAGGTCGGTATCGGCACGTACAAGTATAGTATTCGTTCTGACGAGTTGGAAAACCAAATGATACTCAAACTCCCAGAATTAGAGTGGCTCAGTATCAATGTCAGCGGCAGTCATGCGACTGTGGAGGTACGCGAAAAACGTCCCAAGCCAGATATTATTCCCGAATCCGTTCCGTGCAATGTTTTGGCGGCAAAGTCAGGCGTTGTGCAAGCCATAGACACGTTGGCTGGCGCGCCGACCGTTACAGTGGGGCAACCTGTCGCACATGGACAACTGCTCGTCAGTGGTTTGGTGGATTCTAAACGAATCGGTTTACGCAAAGTTCACGCCTTAGCGGACATCAAAGCGCGCATTTGGTATGAATATAAAGCGGTCATGCCTGCTGATGTCATCGGCAAACGCTATGAAAGCCGACCGAAACACCGTTACGCGCTCGTGATTGGCGGCTTACGATTAAACTTTTATCGAAACAGTAGCCAAAATGGGGTAGACTGTGATAAAATGGTGAAGCGTACTTCTTTACGCTTGCCGCCTAACCTCACCTTACCCGTCACATGGGTTGAGGAACAACTCACACCCTACACGCCGACACGCCTAACCATCCCCCAAGATGTGGCAAATGGTTACATGCGAAATCAGTTAGGCGCGCGTCTGCACGGCGCTGTGGGCAGTGGTGAAATAATCGGCGCAGACTACACCGCCCAAGCTGGTGATGCGGTCTGGTATGGTACGCTCATGGCAGAAAGTGTGGAGCAAATCGCGCTTTCTGTACCTATGCCAGAATAATTTACAGAATTGAGTGACAAATCCTTGAATCGTGACATAGACATACGAAACACAGAGCATCTCAGTGCCGTTTTTGGCGCATTTGATGAAAATGTCAAACTAATTGAAAATCATCTAGGGGTATCCATCACAACGCGTGGTGATAGTGTACGAATTAGTGGCAAGGACAACGCTGTTGCCATCGCGTCTGCCACACTGGAAAGCCTCTTGACAGTTATTGCGCGCGGTCAAACGGTGGAAACCCAGCAAGTTCAGATGTTACTGGGGCTTGCCGATGATGGCGAACTGCCTACCCCTGCCACACTTGACGCGGGGGTTGTTTGCATTACGCATAAGGGCAAACCAGTGCGCCCCAAAACCGCAGGACAGCGACAATACGTGGAGGCAATTGCCACACATACCAT
>JAVBKJ010000093.1:0-4103 GCA_031554075.1 Oscillospiraceae bacterium
TTAGAAGACGCGTTAAAAGCGCGCATACGCGAGAAGGAATCGGACCTTGTCGGGCATATGTCTGCCGAGGGAACGACCCCACGCCGCATTACCGATTTGCTGGGTAGCTTGTGCGACCTCACTAGCGGCAGTGGCGACAAAGGCACACCGATTGTATTGATTCAGGGGTATTTTGATAACTACGCCATGTAGTGGTGGACAAAAACAAATAGAGAGGGCATATGTTGCAAATGCAACATATGCCCTCTCTATTTGTAATACTAATCCTCGATAAAAATGTTCCATCATTTTTATCATCCGGCTTCTCCGGATTTGCGGCAAAGCCGCAAGAGGCTAGAATTGACGGCATTTTGGCGGCGTTAGAACTACAAAACGGATGCGTTATTCATCCTCAAATTGCACCTCATTAATTTCACGAAAGTCAAGTAACTGCGAGAGTGTCATCCCTAAGCCTTGGGAAACACGATGCAGAGAACGCAATCCTGGGCTTCGGGTATGTCCCTTAATAATATTATCCAGCGTCGATTGCTTCATGCCAGAAAGCGTTGCAAGCTTGTT
Organism: Oscillospiraceae bacterium; assembly: GCA_031554075.1. Lineage (GTDB taxonomy): Bacteria > Bacillota > Clostridia > Oscillospirales > UBA929 > WRMG01. The sequence continues at coordinate 559 of JAVBKJ010000093.1, forward strand.
AATTGTGATATTGCGCTCAGTACACAAGGTTAGAATGCGCGTTGCAATGGCATCTGAATACGTCATACTATCGACCTCACCCCAATATGGTTAGTTAATTGTACAACATACTAGACTCTAAGTTACCCTAATTAGGTTGACAAAAGGGCGCTTCAAGCATATAATTACCCTAACTAGGGTAATGGAGTGATGGTTATGACACGTATACAAAGGAAAAAGCTAATTGAAGGCGCTACAAAACTACTAATAGTGGGGCAAAAGATTGAGTACGAACGTAAGTTGTTGAAATCATTGGTAGCAAATGGGGTTCAATATAATGCGCCAGAAATGCTGGAAGCGTTGCAACGATTCGAGAAATACAGTTATGAATGGAAGCAGCTTGAGGTCGAACATCTGACGCTTAGAGATAGCCTGCAAAAGTAATGTAAGCTATGTTGCAATTGCAACATAGCTTACATTACTTTTGCGAGAGTTTTAATCAATCGACCGTTTCCAGTTACCTGTGGCATTAGCGGTGAGATAGGCAGAGATAAAGCCGCCGATATCGCCATCCATAACAGCCGTAATATTGCCAAATTCAAAGCCTGTGCGGTGATCCTTCACCAAGGTATAGGGCATAAATACGTAGGAACGAATCTGACTGCCCCACTCGATGGCTTTTTGTTCACCCTTGATATCTTCGATGCGGTCTAAATGCTCACGTTCCTTAATCTCTGCCAGTTTAGAGCGCAACATACGCATGGCCATTTCGCGGTTTTGGTGCTGGCTTCGTTCGTTCTGACAAGCCACAATAATGCCTGACGGCACGTGGGTAATGCGTATGGCACTTTCAGTTTTATTAACATGCTGTCCGCCTGCCCCGCCTGAACGGTATGTGTCTACCTTCAAATCTTCCTCGCGGATATCAATATGGATATCGTCTGGTAGTTCGGGCATAACCTCAATGGCAGCAAACGAAGTGTGACGGCGACCAGAGGAATCAAACGGCGAAATACGCACAAGACGATGGACGCCCATTTCGCCCTTTAAGTAGCCAAAGGCATTTGGACCTTCTATTAAGATAACGGCATGTTTTAGCCCTGCTTCATCGCCGTCAAGATAGTCTAATATTTTGTAGGTGCAACCTGTCCGCTCCGCCCAACGAGTGTACAAGCGATACAACATTTCTGCCCAATCCTGCGCTTCTGTGCCGCCTGCCCCTGCATGAAACGACACAATCGCGTTGCAATTGTCGTACTCTCCCGATAGCAAGGTAGCCAAGCGCGCCTCAGACAGCTTGCTCTCCCAGTCTGCAACGCCTGCAATTAAATCCTGCAACAACGATTCGTCTTGCTCCTCTAGCGCCATTTGGCAAAGGGTGAGTAAATCCTCCCATGTGCTGTATAGCGTATTATAGCCAGCCACTTTGTTTTGCAACTGTTTCAGCTCGCGCAATACCTTCTGTCCTGCCTCCATGTCCTGCCAAAAATCTGGGTTGGCGGACTGCGACTCTAGCGCCTCTATTTTTGCTAACGCGGTGTCGATGTCCAATGCACCACGCAACTCTGATAAACCACTTTTGGCCGCCAACAGGCGTCCTTTGTATTCTTCAAATTGTATCATATTGTCCCTTTCACTGTGGCAAATGCGATTTTGCGATTGATCGGTGTACAAAGGATTGCACACCTGCGGCAGTTTGACATGGGCGCAAAACAGTCTACACCCCCTGTGAACTCTTAGGTTTATTATACCGCAACACTGGTTTGATAGCAAGTCGTTCTTTTTTCAAATGAGTAATGTATATTAAATCGGGCAAGCTATTGTCACGAATGCGAAAGAAGGTAAACCGCGTGATTGCCGTTGACTGCGTGGGGTATCGGGTTGCATTAAAGTTATCTTGACAGCATAACACAAATGGCGGCTTCGCCGCCGCGACAATTTGTATTATTTATGATTGGGAGGCACATCCAATGTTTAAGCCATTTGACCAAAAACCCATGCAAATGATGGATACCATCATGGATTGGAAAACTGTGTATCCGAAACCTTATGCAAAGCAGGACATTGACCCCTATACGAAGATTCGTATTATTCTCATGAACGGGATTGAAGTCGAGGCCGCCATGTTTGGGCATCAGTTTCATCGGCATTGCGCAAATAACGATTTGCGCCGTGAGCTTGCCATGTTGCGCCGCAGTGAACAACTGCAACAAAAGCACATCAATTGGCTAAAACCAATCGACGAAAGCCAGCTCGAAACCACCATCGGGTACGAGCATGTGGCGGTTGACCTAACGGCGTGGTTGGCGCAAAACGAGCCAGATGCCAATGTCAAACAAGCACTCGATTTTGCGCTACTCGAGGACTTTGACCATCTGTATCGATACGCAAACTTACTGGATTTAGACAAGAACATTCCAGCCCAGCGGCTCACAAAGAGCTATGTCGACATCACCCCCGGTCGCCCGACGATCGCCGAACACCGCCACCCACACGACACAGTGCGCTATCATTTAGACTTTAAGACAGCCGATATTCGCTCCAAGCTTAACACCCTCATCATCACAGCGGGTGAACAGCAAACGATGAATTACTATATGAACATCGGCAACACGTATGACAACGACTGCGGACGCAAGCTCTACTTGGAAATTGGCATGATTGAGGAAGAACACGTCACGCAATACGGGTCGTTGCTGGACCCAAACGCAACGTGGCTTGAGAGCCTGTTACTGCATGAATACATGGAGTGCTATCTTTATTATTCGTTCTACGAGGATGAAAAGGATGCCAATTTGAAAGCCATTTGGGACATGCACCTCCACCAAGAGTTGGCGCATTTGCACAAGGCGGCGGCATTATTAGGGCAATACGAGAATAAACAGTGGGAGCAGGTCGTGCCTGCCGAATTTCCCAAGTTACTGCAATTTCATGACACACGCGACTATGTCCGCAAGGTGCTGGCAGAACAAGTAGAGCTTGCCGCCTGCAAAGAAAGCCTTAAAAGTGTGCATGACTTAGCGCCCGACCATGGGTTCTTTGCGTATCAAAACAAGGTCAATGGTGACGTGAGCGCTGTCGAGAGCCATAAGATTATTGACAAATATATCGGGCAAAAGGGGCAGGATTATAGAGATGAATCCAAGCCAAACCCTGTGCCTGCCCTTAGCGACCGCAGAAGCGACAACACGCAAATCGCACGCACAAAGTAACGCTATTCTCAATTCAAATGTGGCGCAAAATAGTATTGACAACATCTTCACAGAATGCGCCAAATTGTCCTTTGCCCTGCCCCTTGCTGTGTCAAGATATTGCATGACGCGACGCATTAGGCGCGTATTGTCAATTTTCCCACCTAAAATTTCAAAAACTTGCATGAAACTTTGAAACTCGGCAATACTAGCTACGAAACCACGAGTTTCCACTTCATAGGGAGGTCACAAAAACATGAAAAAGTCAGCCATTGCAGCTGCGCTTTGCCTTACCTTACTGCTTGCCTTAGGAGCATGTGGTGATGGTACGACAACTAGCCCCTCAGCAAAACCAACCGTAACACCTGTTACTAG
>JAVBKJ010000030.1:0-11856 GCA_031554075.1 Oscillospiraceae bacterium
TTAAATTATTTGGAAGACGACGTGCTGAATTTTATTAAAGAAACTATAACTAGTAATTTTCAGTCGCTCGATAATAGTAATATAATTCAAAATGTTGCAGATATGTACGACTCAAAAGGAGAATATCTAAGCGTGCTGCTAAGTGAAAATGGTGACCCACATTTCATTATAAAATTGAAATCCGTAATGAAACCGGCTCTCAATGCTTCTTTATCTATAAAAGAAAACAACATTTATACAGATTGTATTTTTGAGTTTGGAATATCAGCCATTTTTGGAACGATTACATACTGGTATCAACATAAAAGTGATATTTCATCCAATGAAATTGTTTTATTGGTTCGTTCAATGCTTATGAAAGGCATTCCTCAAGAAATACAAAAACACTTACAATAGGACTTTCGAAATGCACTATAGAAGAAATACTCGAAGCACCATATTGTAAAAACCATTATTCATAATGAATAGTGTTTTTTATACAAAATATTTCAGTGTGACAGAAAAAATGATTATATTCTATCGCCAACCAGTATTTGGGACGTTTGCGCGCCTACGGCTTTCATCCGTTTTAAGTGCTAATATACAATATCTTGTGGCTTTCTTTTGCCACTCTTTCGTCCAGAGTCGGGGTCACATCTATTTACGTCACAGATGTGGAAACATTTTGTGTAGGTGTTTGCCTTGACAACCATATTTCTAAATGTTATTATGGTAAGAGGTGTAAATCATTCAGTTTCTGCGAAAATTCAGTAGACATATGGCAGTCTATAAAGAAAGACAGAGGGGAAAAACGGGCATGGTTTATTCGTTGTTGGGCTGCGCGCTTATTGCGGCGTGTCTCTTGTTACTCGTTAAAAATCATAAAGCCGCGGGTGTCATCGTGGTATTGGCATCTGTGGGTATGATGGTTCTGTCGGTTTTGGTGGCAGTGAACTATTTCCATACAGGCTGGTCGGTTAGCCTTGAACACTACGCATTTATTCCTTGGATTATGTTTGCAATTGAAGTACTGTTGGCTATCTACATATGCTACATAGGTTTCAAACATAAGCACTATATTGTTAGCTTACTAGCCATTATTGGCGGTGCGTTAACCGTATGGCATGAATTTTTTGCTGGGCATCATGCGCCAACGGGTGCGACACTCGTGATTGACAAACTGTCGATTATCATGATTTTAATTATTGGCATTATTGGTAGTCTCATTTGCATCTACACAGTCGCGTACATGCGTGTGTATGCTCATCATAATCATGATGTTGCGGATCGCAGGGTGTTCTTTATGGCTGTGCTGATGATTTTCATGTTTGCTATGTTTGGTCTGGTCATTGCTAACAGCTTAATGTACCTGTTCTTTTTCTGGGAAATAACCACCTTTTGCTCCTATTTGCTTATTGGTTACACGAAAAAACCAGATGCCACGGCTAACGCGCTGAAAGCGTTATGGATGAACCTGTTTGGGGGCGTGGCACTTGCTGTCAGTATTGTTGTGCTCGCGCAAGTGACAGGTGTCACCACCATGGATGCTCTGATTAAGCTTGACAGCAGTTCGGGTCTTGTGGCAGTACTTGTCTTTTTGATGGCGTTAGCGGGTCTTATCAAGGCTGCCCAAATGCCGTTTTCCACTTGGTTGCTTGGCGCGATGGTGGCGCCAACGCCTTCTTCAGCGCTGGTACACTCCTCAACCATGGTAAAAGCTGGTGTATTCTTGATTATACGCCTATCGCCCGTGTTGGGTGATACGACGGTTGGTCGGGTCGTTACATTGGTGGGTGCGTTCACCTTTTTGTCCACAGCGCTCCTTTCTATTTCGCAACGCGATGCGAAGAAAATTCTTGCCTATTCAACGATTTCCAATCTTGGATTAATCGTTATGTGTGCTAGTATTGGCACGGTTGCTTCACTTTGGACAGCTATCATGATGATTATCTTCCACGCTGTGGCCAAAAGCTTGCTTTTCCTTGCGGTGGGTTCAACAGATCATCTGATTGGCAGCCGCGATATCGAAGATATGGATGGTTTACTACGCACATCGCCCATGCTATCCATGTTTCTCATTGTCGGCATTTTGGGTATGTTCTTAGCCCCCTTTGGGATGGTTATCGCAAAGTGGGCGGCTATGAAAGCTGTCATTGATACTGGCAACATACTCCTCCTACTAACGCTTGCGTTTGGTAGCTCTATTACACTGTTTTTCTGGACAAAGTGGCTTGGTAAGATTATCGCAAACCCCTATCAGCCCTCTGCAAAGAAGAACAAAGTCGATGCGCTTGAGAAGTACCCCATGATTATACTGGCTTTTTTAACAGTGCTGACATGTATGACATTTGCCTTTATCTCGCAATCGACAATCGTACCATTCCTAACCGATATGTTTGGTTCAACCGCAGTGTCACCCATTAATGATGAAGATTCAAATATTATGCTATTTATGCTAATGTCGCTGTTTGTTTTACCCCTATTTGTACTGCAATTTATCAAACGTAGGGTTACGCAGAATACAACCGTCTACATGGCGGGCGAAAACGTGGGCGACAACAAGCGGTTTCATGGTAGCATGGGTCAAATTCAACAGGTGCAGTTGCGAAACTGGTATTTAGAAGATCTGTTTGGTGAGCCCAAATTGCTAAAGAAGAGCATCTGGATTGCCATCGCTGTACTGATTGTAGGAGTGTTTATGATTGCAGGAGGCTCGTTATTATGATAATAAAGCTATTATGGGCTCTTGCAATCATTATTGTTGCTCCCATTTTGGGCGGATTGTTAATGGGTGTTGATCGCATTCTGTCAGCACGTATGCAACGCCGCAAAGGTCCACCATTATTGCAACCCTTTTACGATGTGTTCAAGTTATTCCAAAAGCAATCGACTACCGCTGATACAATGACATTATTTTATGTCATATTCTCTCTTATCTTTATGGTGATGGCCGTTGTCATTTTCTTCTTGGGCATGGACTTGCTATTGGTCATTTTTGCACTAATGCTCTCTTCTGTTTTCTTGGTATTGATGGGATATTCGGGAAATTCACCCTATGCTGTCGTCGGCGCACAGCGTGAACTACTGCAAGTCATGGCGTACGAACCTATGGTCATTTTAGCGGCGATGGCACTGTACTACCTTGACGGCAATTTTCGTACCGACAGTTTCTTGGATAATTCGTTTCCTGCGATTCAATATCTACCGCTTGTATTTATTGGGTTTGTGTTTATTTCAACATTTAAGTTGCGCAAATCGCCATTTGACTTGTCCACCTCGCATCATGGTCATCAAGAGCTTGTCAAGGGGCTTACAACAGAGCTTACAGGCAGTTCGCTAGCATTGCTTGAAATTCTACATTGGTATGAAACCATGCTTGTCATGGGCTATATGTTCATTTTCTTTGCGTTTAGCAACCCTATAAGTTGGGTTGTTGGCGTGGTAGCCTGTTTATTGGTGTATTTTTTCGAGATTTTTGTGGACAATACCATTGCCCGTGTGAAATGGGAAATGGCGCTTAAAACTGCTTGGGCTGTCACACTGGTAACAGTCGGTGTGAATATGGCCTTGTTAATTCTACTTAAAAAATAACCGCGTTGGGATGTGATTTATCTTGAGTTTTTTATCGAAGTCACCGTGGATTTTGCATTACGACGCGTCAAGCTGTAACGGCTGTGACATCGAGGTGCTAGCATGTCTAACACCGCTGTACGATGTCGAACGTTTTGGGATTATCAACACTGGTAACCCGAAACATGCTGATATTTTGCTCATTACTGGCGGTATCAATCATCAGAGTATTAATGTTGTCCGTCAGCTTGTCGAGCAAATGCCGCGTCCGTATGTTGTTGTTGCTGTTGGCATTTGCGCCTGTAGCGGCGGTATTTTCGCCGAATGCTATAACATGAAGGGCGGCGTTGATACCGTTGTGCCTGTTGATGTGTACGTACCAGGCTGTGCGGCACGCCCCGAAAATATTATTGATGGTGTCGTACAGGCACTGGGGATACTGGAACAAAGACGCAAAGAGATGAAAGAGGTAGCCAATGGATGAAATGATTACATGTTCGCCTGAGTTTATTTATGAAACTGTTAGCGAAATACGTGACGCCAACTATCGTCTTGTTCAAATTCATTGCACAAATGTCAAAGTAGGTAACACAGATGGCTACGAAATGACCTACACGTTTGACAAAGAGTATGTGCTAAAGCAAGTTCGCACCATATTTTCGCCAAATTTTGTTTTGAACAGTGTGAGTAGCCTATACGAGTTTGCATTTTTGTACGAAAATGAAGTGAAGGATTTGTTTGGCGTCAATTTCCGCAACTTGACGATTGATTTTAAGGGCAATTTGTATCAGACTGCCTTGCGATCCCCAATGCGGAATACGGAGGTTGACGAAGTTGGCAAATAGAACAATTATCCCATTTGGACCGCAACATCCTGTGTTGCCAGAGCCGATTCATCTTGACTTGGTGATCGAGGATGAAACGGTTGTAGAAGCAATTCCCTCCATTGGTTTTATTCATAGAGGGCTTGAAAAACTGGTCGAATTAAAGGATTTTCAAGAGTATGTCTATGTAGCGGAACGTATTTGTGGCATCTGTAGCTTTATGCACGGCATGGGCTACTGTATGGCAGTTGAAAACATCATGCAGATTAAACTGACAGAACGGTCAGAGTATTTGCGTGTTATTTGGGCTGAATTATCGCGTATTCACAGCCATTTATTGTGGTTGGGGCTTCTTGCTGACGGGTTTGGTTATGAAAACATGTTTATGCAATGTTGGCGTTTGCGTGAAACAGTGCTTGACGTGTTTGACATGACAACAGGCGGCAGAATTATTTTCTCTGTCTGTAAAATTGGCGGACTGCGCAAAGATATGGATAGTGAAATGCTCCGCAAGGTTGCTGACACTCTCCACAAATTAGAGGACGAAGTCAAGACAATGACTGTGTCATTTATGAATGATTACTCTATTTCACACCGTTTGCGTGGCGTTGGCACATTATCAAAAGATGACGCGTTTCGCCTAGGCACAGTTGGACCTATGGCACGCGCCTCTGGTATTTCGTATGACATGCGTACCACAGGGTACTCCATTTATGGACAGCTTGATTTTGCACCCATTCTTCGCACAGAGGGCGACTGTTATGGTCGCGTTGCTGTTCGTATCGAAGAACTGTTGCAGAGTTTTGGTCTTATCTATCAGTGCATTGAGCGTATCCCAGACGGAGACATCTCTGTTAAAGTGACAGGCAACCCCAATGGCGAATATTTTGCAAGACTTGAGCAGCCACGCGGTGAAGTTATTTATTACGCAAGAGGGAATGGCACGAAGTTTTTAGATAGAATGCGTGTGCGCACCCCGACATTTGCGAATGTTCCCGCCTTATTGCACACCCTAAAGGGCTGTTCGCTGGCCGATGTGCCAATTCTAGTGCTTACGATTGACCCCTGCATAAGTTGCACAGAGAGGTGATACATTGTGGCCATTCTTTCGAATTTTAGAGAAACGTTAAGCAATCTATTCAAAAAACCAGCGACACTGGATTACCCTGCGAAGCCTCGTCCCTTAGCGGCGAGAACACGGGGTCATGTGGCAATTGATTTACCAGCTTGCATTTACTGCGGTATTTGCCAGAAAAAGTGCCCGACAGGGGCTATCAAAGTTGCCAAAGCCGATGTTACTTGGAGCATAGCCCGTATGAGCTGCATTCAATGTGGTGCTTGTGTAGAATGTTGCCCTAAGAAATGTTTAGCGCTAGAAAATGCCGCAACGCCCCCCGCGTCAACACCTACGCTTGACGTTTTCCAAGGCGTGAAGAAAGAAAAAGTAGATGCATGAGTTTCCCGTTACACAGCGCATTTTAGAAATTGCCTGTGTATCCGCTCAAGACGTGACTGTTACCCATATTACCTTGGTGATGGGCGAAGAGTGTGGCTATCTAGCGGAAAGCATTGCCCTATATTTTGATATATTGAGCAAGGATACAGTCTGTCGTGGGGCGACATTACACTTTGAACGTGTTAAGCCAGAGTTGGCATGTCGCGATTGTGGGCTGATGTTCCATCGCGAACCGTTTAAGTTTACCTGTCCACAATGTGGGGGCGAGGGTGCGCCCACGCCCATCGGACGTGAATTTTTTGTGAAATCGATAGAAGTCGAGGAACCTACATGAGTGAAATTTCCATATTGCAAGATGTACATGAGCGCAATGAGACACTGGCGCAAACCCTAAACCAAACACTTAGCAAAGACACTGTGTTTACAGTGAATGTGATGGGTGCGCCTGGCATTGGTAAAACGTCTGTTATTGAGGGTCTGATTAAACGCCTGAATGCTCCTTCTGCTGTGATTGAGGGCGATATAGAATCTGATATTGATACAAAACGGTTGCAACAGGCGGGCGTTACGACGTATCAGATTAACACGGGCGGTGCTTGTCATCTGGATGTACCACTGATTGCAGACGCAATCAACGTCGTAAAACCGCAGCCGAACAGTTTTTTATTTATTGAGAATATTGGTAACTTAGTCTGTCCTGCGGAATTTATGATTGGTGAGCATACAAAATTGCTGATTTGTGCTGTGACAGATGGCAGTGATAAGCCTTATAAATATCCGTTGGCGTTTGAAAAGGCTGGCATCATTGTGCTAAATAAGTGCGATTTGTTGCCCTATGTCGATTTCGACGAGGCATTTTTCATGGCTGGCGTTAGGGCATTAAACCCCTCTGTGAAAGTTGTGAAAGTTGCCGCGAAAACAGGGGCAGGACTAGATGAGGTGGCCGCTTGGCTGACAGAGAGTATGAACGCATTGTCCTAACGGGCGTTGTCCAAGGTGTTGGGTTTCGCCCGTATGTTTGCCGCGTTGCCCGACAAATGGAAATTGAAGGATATGTGCTAAACGCAGGTGGCGTTGTACATGTGTTTGCAAAGGCATCAAGTGCTATGCTTGATGCCTTTGTTGCTACGATTACAAACCCTGTGTTACCCGGTGCGATTGTTGTTCACGTTACGAGGGAACATGTCGAAGCGTTTCAAACACAGGGATTTACCATCGCCGAAAGTGAAGCAGCCGCTGCGGCAAGCATGATACTCACGGTGGATTTACCACTCTGTGAGTCCTGCGCGTCGGAGCTGTTGACAGAAACCAACAGACGCTACCACCATCCCTTAATCAGCTGCGCATCGTGTGGTCCGCGATTTACGATTCTAACGGACATGCCGTACGACCGTCATCACACCGCGATGCTTGATTTCCCTATGTGCGCTAGCTGTCGTCTGGAGTACACGGCGGTGGAAAACCATCGATTTCATGCCCAAACAATTTCCTGTTATGAATGTGGACCACAACTCACCTTTGTAACGCATACGAAGGTGTATGATGGGGACACTGCTATTGAGGAAGCGGCGCACCAATTGCAAACGGGCGGTCTTGTGGCAATGAAAGGGATTGGCGGCTATCATATTGCCTGTTCGCCCTTTGATTCCGAAGCCGTCAACCGCTTGCGAACGCTGAAAGGGCGAGATGCGAAACCGTTTGCGGTGCTGTTTCCAAGTGTTGAGTCGATTAAAGCCTTGTGCGCTGTCACGCCGCATGAAATAGCGTTGTTGACGTCAGAAGCACGCCCCATTGTATTGCTTGACACTGAGTGTCCTGCCTTTGTACCCCAAGTGTGCAATGGTAGCTTGCAGACAGGCTGCTTACTGGCGTATACGCCGTTACAACTATTGTTGCTGTCACAAACAGGACCACTCATACTTACCAGTTTGAACGTTGCGGAATCACCCATCATAACAAGTGACGCGGATGCCTTAGCGTTCAAAGGGCTAGACGGTGTACTGACACATCCCCGACAAATCGTTACACCACTGGATGATTCTGTCGTGCAGGTATTTGAGCAGGATACGTCTGTCGTGAGACGCAGTCGTGGATATGTACCCAAGGCGATTGCCATGAGGACACCCGAGACATTGCTTGCCATGGGTGGCGATTTGAAAGCCGCCTTCTGTGTTGTCACGGGGGGACAGGCTTGCTTGTCTGCCCCGTTTGGTGATTTGGCACACACCAGCGTGCAGGATATTTTTGAAGCAGAATTAGCGCGATTTTCAGCGTTGATTGGTTGCTATCCGACAGTGATTGCCTGCGATACACATCCGAGGTATCATAGTGCGAAGATGGCGCGTAAGCTGGGCAAACGCATCATCGAAGTGCAACATCATCATGCCCATATCGGCGCGGTGATGGCGGAACATACTCTGGTGTCGCCGCTTATCGGTGTGGCGTTTGATGGCACAGGCTACGGCACAGATGGAACAATTTGGGGCGGCGAGATATTCATTGTAGAGCAGTCTACCTTTACACGTTTTGCCCATTTGCCGAAGGTGAAGTTGCAGGGCGGTGACCTCAGCGCCAAGGACGCGCGTAAAACGTTAGATTGCTACCTGCATGGGGCGGGGTTGTCAGCCTATACAACACAGGGTGATTTGCTTCACAAAGCATTACTGCATGACATTCATACCGCTGTTAGCACCAGTGCAGGCAGGATGTTTGATGCCGTCGCGTCATTGCTCGACATCTGCCATGTGAATCAGTACGAGGGGCAATGTGCCATCGCATTACAAAACGTTGCCACCATAGCCTATCGAAACGGCATAACGTCGCCACTGCTTCATATCGAAACGCTTTGGAGCGAACTTGTGGAAATACAACAGCAGGATACGGCAAGTGTGGCACTGGCATTTCATCATGCATTGGCGCGTTGGATTTTAGAAAGCTGTCTTGGGGCGCGTCAGCAATATGGTATCACTGATGTGGCGTTGGGTGGCGGCGTGTTTCAAAACACATTACTACTGCGCCTCACGATAGACGCACTTCGTGCGAACGGGTTTCAGGTGTATTACAACAAACAGTTTTCGTCGGGTGACGGCAGTTTGGCATTGGGACAGGCGTACCTTGTCTCTGCCATGCTGGAGAGGGATCGTTGAAAAGCTCGTATTATCAACAATCCCATAGAAGATAAGGAGAACGCGAATGTGCATTGCCATAGCAGGCGAAATCATTAGCATTGATGGTGAGGTAGCCAAGGTTTCGATACGCGGTAACACCACCTCTGTGAATGTAGGGCTTATTACCCCGCAAGTAGGGGACTACGTGTTAGTTCATGCAGGCTGCGCCCTGCAAATTGTACCTCAAAAAGAAGCACAGTCATTAGACGACATGTTTGATGAGCTGCAAAGGATAGTATATGGCGACAATAAAATCAGCACTACAGACCATCCAAGCGTATAACGGACCACCCATTAAAATCATGGAGGTTTGCGGCACGCACACAGCCGCAATTTTCAAAAGTGGGATTCGTACACTGTTGCCCAAAACTATATCGCTTGTTTCTGGGCCTGGCTGCCCTGTGTGTGTGACGCCAAGCAGTGTGATTGATACGCTGTTTGAGCTGTCCTTTGCCCCAAACACCTGTGTGATGTGTTTTGGGGATATGTTTCGTGTGCGCGGGAAGCGTGGTTCGCTGGCAGAGGCGAAGGCGACAGGCGGCGATGTGAGAATGTTTTACACACCGCTAGAGGCGTTAACGGTGTCGCAGCTCGAGCCAGATACCAAGGTTGTTGTTGCGGCGGTCGGCTTTGAATCGACTTTGCCTGTGTATGCGTTGCTTGTGCAACGCGTTCTACAAGAACAGCGGCACAATATACAGCTTGTCACGGCGCTAAAGCATATCATACCTGCGGTAACGTTTGCGCTGTCGGAGGATAGCCAAATTGACGCGCTCATTTGCCCAGGGCATGTGGGTGCTGTTCTTGGGACAAAGCCCTTTGCGCAATTGTCGGTCACTAGCGGCAAACCATTTGTCATGGCAGGGTTTGAAACGGCGCATATCGTTGCCGCGGTATATGATATTGTCAATCAGGTCACAAGCAGCAGCGGTAAATTTGTCAACTTGTATCCAGAAGTCGTCACAACAGAGGGCAACGAAAAGGCAATGGCGATTATTGATACTTATTTTACACTAAATGATTCTATCTGGCGCGGGTTAGGGAACATTGCTGGTTCTGGCTTCTATTTGAAGGACGCCTACAGCCATCTAAACATCCCCTATACCCAAGAGGAAGAACCGTCCGACTGTGCGTGCGGTCAGGTATTGCTAGGGAAACTGTCCCCAGACCAGTGTGCCTTGTTTGGCAGCACGTGTACGCCATCGCAGCCCGTTGGTCCTTGCATGGTGTCACATGAAGGCGCGTGCGGCTTATGGTACGCGGCGCGTAAAGTAGGAGGCGGCGTATGATTATCACCATGGCGCATGGTAGCGGCGGCGCTGAAACGTCCGCGCTGATTCGCGACGTCTTTACAAAGCACTTTACAAGCCCAGAACTGCGTAAGATGGAGGATGCTGCCGTACTGAATGTACAGGGGCGTATTGCCTATACGACGGATTCGTATGTTGTAACGCCTTTATTTTTTCCCGGCGGCGACATTGGCAAGCTGGCAGTTTGCGGCACAGCGAACGATTTAGCAATGCTTGGGGCGCGACCTTTCGCCATCACGACTGGCTTTATTCTCGAAACAGGGTTACCGCTGGAAACGCTCGAGCGAGTGGCGCAATCGATGGCACAGGCGGCTAAAAAAGCGAATGTGCGCATTGTGGCAGGGGACACAAAGGTAATCCAAGGTAACGGTGGATTATACATCAACACGTCGGGCATTGGGATGATAACGGGGCGACCTGTTCGGATTGCCAGTGGCAAGTCGGGCGATGCGATACTTGTGTCGGGCTACTTGGGAGATCACCACGCCTGTATCCTCAGCCAACGCATGGAAGTTGAAAACAATATTGAAAGCGACGCACAGCCGCTGTATCCGATTGTACAGTGCTTGCAACAAGCACGTATCCCCTTGCATGGTATGCGCGATATCACAAGAGGCGGATTGGGCACCGTCCTGCACGAAATTGCGGAAAGTTGTCAGTGCGCCATCGAAATTCAGGAGACTGCGTTGCCTGTATCCGAGGCGGTGCAAGGCTTTTGCGGTATGCTCGGGCTTGACCCCCTTTACATGGGCAACGAGGGCAAAATGGTCATGATAGTACCCAACGAAAGTGCTGAAAAGGCGTTGACGCTAGTGCACAAACTGCCAGAGGGACGCGGCGCGGCAATCGTAGGGCATCTACGAGACGGTGCAGGTGTGACACTGCATACCGCATTAGGCGGGTCGCGCTATGTCGAAGCACTGCAAGGAGAAGGTTTGCCGCGTATTTGCTAATAATGCCATGTTTTTATGATACATTGTAATAGGATAGCAGTGCTTATGACAGGCGAGATATGGTCATAGTCACTGCTATTTTTGTCTAATTACGATATTTGAGAACATTCTAATTGTTAAAGATTAGTGAACATGTTGAAAAATTGAACTGACTGTGCTATAATATCCACAGCATTGGTTATGAAATATGAATACGAGAGGATTTGCGCTATGAATACAAACGTTGCAGAGCTTATCAAGCAAATGACACTTGAGGAAAAAGCGGGCATGTGTTCAGGGTTAGACTTCTGGAATCTAAAAGAGGTACCGCGGTTAGGCATTCCTAAAGTGATGGTGACTGATGGACCTCATGGCTTGCGGAAGCAAGAAAGTCTTGGTACGGGCTTCGGCGCAGGCGAAAGTGTGAAAACAGTTTGCTTTCCTACCGCCTCCGCCACTGCCGCCTCCTTTGACCGTACCTTATTGGCGGACATTGGGCAAACCTTAGGGCAAGTCTGTCAGGCTGAGAATGTATCTGTCTTGCTAGGACCTGGTGCAAATATTAAACGTAGTCCCTTATGCGGACGCAACTTTGAGTACTTTTCGGAAGACCCTTAT
>JAVBKJ010000075.1:0-3633 GCA_031554075.1 Oscillospiraceae bacterium
ATAAGGGGACTATTTTAATGGTGTGTCATGAGCCTGAAGTTTATCAGGATATTATTACCGACGTGTGGGACTGTAAAAACTTTACAGTGAAAACGGTATAGTAACGTCGTTGGTGTTGTCTGAATATGATGAGATGACGCAAGGAAAGTCATTATTTGTATTTTCTTGTCATAATTTATAAAAATTTTATTGACGATTCCTTGCGCCGATGATATACTTTACTGGTATTCTTATGCTTGTGACACATAATTTGAGACGAAAGGAGCATTTGAGAGTGCAAACCTGCCAAACGGCAGTGGCGTAAATCGCTAGTCCCATTTCACAATCAATAGAGTACGCCTAATGCACATTTGTCTTTCTTTTTTGCTGCAGAATGCTGCAACTGAAAAGCGTGACAATTGTCAATTTTAATCTTTGTAGGAGTACTAACATGAAAAATCTGAAAATTTCTAATAAACTAATCGTTAGTTTTCTAATTGTCATCGCACTAGCCGTTGCAGTCGGTGCGGCTGGCATTATTGGTATGCAGCAGATGAACGCGGCCGACGACGAGCTTTATAATATTAATCTGTTGGCAATCGAAGCGATGGGTAAGATCAACGTAAGCTATCAGAAGCAGCGCTCGTACATTCGTAACATCGTTCTCTATGATGCTGGCACACAATCCTATGACGCCGCCTTGAACGGCTTAAAGGCCGAGGAAGAGGCTATTGAGCTATATTTTGCGGACTATGAAAAAACAATAGATGGCGACACAGTTGACCAAGCCAATTTTGACGAATTGAAGCGTATCTATCATACCGATTTTGCGGAAACAAAGAAAAGTGTCATTGCCACAGGCGCTGTGAATGACTTTGTAGGTGCGCGTGAAGCGCTGTCAGCTGGGTTGGTGTCTGCGCAGGCGATAGAAAAATTGATTGCCACATCTGCCGACATGAATAAAGATTTGGCTAGCAAAGCGGTGCAAGGCAATACAACGTTGTTTACTACGATGACAATCATAACGGTTGTTATTTTGCTAATCGCAATCATTGTCGCATTGTTCTTTGCATTTTATGTATCTGGCTTAATCAGCAAGCCAGTCAACCGTATGAAAGCTATCATGGATCAAACTGGCTCACGTGGTGACTTTTCACTCGATCCTGCCGTGCAAGCTCGCCTTGAACATGACATACTTGTCAAAGACGAAATTGGGCAAAGCTTGCTGGCGTTCAAATCGCTATTCATGCACATTATTAGTATTTCGCAAGCGCTTGATAAAATTTCCAATAATGACTTGACAGGTGACATAAAACTATTGTCCGAGCAGGACACCTTGGGTAATTCGATGAAGAAAATGCAAGATAGCCTAAACAACATGTTTAGCGAAATCAATAATTCCACCAACCAAGTCTCCACTGGCTCTAAGCAAATTGCAGACGGCGCGCAATCCCTTGCACAGGGGTCGACACAGCAAGCCGCCGCCGTTGAACAGCTATCCAGCTCCATCAATGAGATTGCCACAAAGACCGCGGATAACGCTGTTATGGCTGGCAAAGCGGCGACACTGTCCGAAACAATTCGTACTAACGCACAAAAAGGCTCTTCGCAGATGGATCAAATGATGGTTGCGGTGAAAGAGATTAACGAAGCAAGCCAGAGCATCAACAAGGTTATTAAAGTCATTGATGACATCGCCTTTCAGACCAATATTCTTGCGTTGAATGCCGCTGTTGAAGCTGCTCGCGCAGGACAGCACGGCAAGGGTTTTGCTGTGGTTGCGGAGGAAGTTCGTAATCTTGCCGCCAAATCCGCCTCCGCCGCGAAGGATACAGGTAGCCTCATTGCAAACTCTATGGAAAAAGCGCAGCTTGGCGCACGTATTGCAGAGGAGACCTCTGCCTCCTTGAATGACATTGTTAAGGGTATCAATGAAAGCACGGGTATCATTAGCGATATCGCACGTTCATCCGAGGAGCAATCAGCGGGTATCAGACAAATCAACACTGGTATTGACCAAGTGGCACAGGTTGTGCAACAAAACAGCGCGACAGCAGAGCAAAGTGCCGCAGCTTCAGAGGAAATGAGCGGTCAGTCACATCTATTAGAAGAATTGGTGTCACAGTTTAAGCTTAAAAATGCTGATAGCAAGCCAAGAATCGCTGGCGCGCCTAGAAAACAATTATCTATGCCACAAAAAAGCTCACACGCACCATCTAGTTCGGACTTTGGCAAGTATTAGTATGTAATGACAACACCCCCGTCACATGTCTGTGACGGGGGTGTTGTTACGTGTGGCTGACCATTCGTAAAACAGGCACCAACGTGACCCAACTCCGTGGGTATGAACGCTAGGTGTGGCTGATGTCAATTGGCTCTGGAGTTTGATGGGCAGTTTGCGGGGTTTTGTACGACGAAACGTAAGATGTATAATGATGATTCACAGGGCATGAGAACGTGGAGGTTCTCATGTGTTACGCTTTGTGTTCGTATTTTTTGACTAAACTCGCTGCAAAATCAGCGGCTTCAGAACATTCTTGCTTGTTAGGACGTCCCTTATTAAAGGAGAAGCATTGTCCTCTTAAAGCGATATTCTCTTCCACCACGACGATATTTTTGTCTTTGAGTGCCTGCAAAATTTGCTTTTGAATTGACATTTTCCAATTTGAACAACTAAATGCCACGATATATTTTACCTGAGTATGTGTCAACGTCTGAATAAACTCAGTTAAATGATTGTCAATTTTGGATCCCCCGTAAAGTGCACCCCCTAGAAATAACACATCAACTGGTTCAGATAGTGGAGCGTCAACGGTTTGGGCAGAACAGCCCATCTTTTCTGCAATGGCATCTGCAAGCCTTTTGGTGCTCCCAGATCTCGAAAAATATCTAACGGATGTTTTCATCATTCTTCCTCACTTCTATAATGCGATTTTTACGCATTTGGCTACAATGGACAATCGCTATGTTCCTATCTTACCACAAACTCTATCTCGCGTCCATGCCTAAAGTCAAAAGGACACACCAAACACATGAAAAAGAAACTTTAACAAAATGCGGGCAATGGCAAATTTCACAAACTCATAGCAATTTCAATGTATTTCATAGGATTGCACCCAACGGCGAAGCCTCGGGTCATTTATTCGCTCCAATGTCTCTACTAATTCAGAAAAATTCATTCCCATCAGCTCCAAGTCAACATTATGTTATTCATTATATCAACTTACGCCACTTATTGCTACCTATTTTAACTTTTTCATGCGTTTGGCGTGGGTGTTCATTTTCCTACGCTGCCTTTTTTGGTATTAATTATCAATTTTTCCTCTTTTGGTTAAAAAAAAGAAAACCGCATACATTTAAGTAAACGGTTCTAGCGCTTAGTGTCCAGTAATTAGTACTTCTAAGTAGTTACATACTAATTTTGTAAAAGAGTATATGGTGTAAAAATATTGTTTCTCAGGTGCCTTTTCTCTATAGTAGAGTATCTTTCCACAATTTTAGATGTAGCCAAGTATTTCTGTATAAATTCACATGAATCAGATTTTCTTGCAGGAATGATTTCTTTAATTATCTTATCTGCTACTGCCAAAAGCCCAATCCCTGATTTTGTAAAAAGATTAAAGTCAATATTCTTTATATAGGCTTCTGGCATAG
>JAVBKJ010000014.1:0-8658 GCA_031554075.1 Oscillospiraceae bacterium
ATTCCTATATTTCCATGTTTGTTAAAAAATTTTGAGAAGGGGTGAATGTATTATCGACACGGCACAAGCCAACAAGGCGCTACTATGAAACATCCGCCTAAAAACAGGCGACACCCTATCAATTGATAGGGTGTCGATTAAATACTATCAGCTGATAGGGTGCGGTGTTGGGCTACAGTACGTTTGAATCCTCTTGGCACATGACCGTATTACAATGAGAAGTCTTTGTCTGTGTAATTGGCACTCAATTTGACTGGTTTTTTGGGAATACGGCGCAGGGGGTCGTACTGAAAACGCTTGCAATGGTAGTATTCCTTAACGACACCGTGATACACGCAACCGATTTCACCTTGCGCAACGGGCCTGCCGCGTGAGCAGTATATACAGCGTGGGTCAATCTCATTCCGAAACATACGTATGCCTCCGTTATGATTCTATAGTCGTAATGACGTATCAAAAGTTGTTTTGCGCGTGTTGCCGTATTTCGTAACGACACGCAATTTGGGACGACTGCTATCATTCTATCATAGATTACGCGATTTGAAAAGAGTTGACAGTTGTTAGTAGCATAACGTATAATGTGTCTGGTTTAGTAGGTTTCGTTTGGCGTAGGAGGTTTGAGAATGAGTCACGTATCTGAACTGTTTGGATGTATGGTTTTTAATGACCGTGTCATGCGGGAACGGCTACCCAAGGACACACACAAAGCATTGATGAGAACGATTACGCACGGGTTAGCGTTGGATAGTTCTGTGGCACATATTGTTGCCAACGCAATGAAAGATTGGGCAATCGAGCGCGGCGCAACACATTATTGTCACTGGTTTCACCCCCTATCAAATGTAACGGCGGAAAAACACGACTCCTTTATTGCACCCACCGAAGACGGTGAGGTCATTATGGAATTTTCGGGCAAAGAATTAATACAAGGGGAGTCGGACGCGTCTGCGTTTCCGTCTGGTGGGTTGCGTGCGACCTTTGAAGCCAGAGGGTACACAGCATGGGATCCGACCTCGTATGCGTTTGTCAAGGACGGCACATTGGTGATTCCGACCGCTTTCTGTTCGCATGGGGGCGAGGCGTTGGATAAAAAAACGCCGTTGTTACGTTCCATGGAGGCAATTAATCGACAAGCCTTGCGCATTACAAAGCTATTTGGTCATGGAGATGACACTCGTATTTTGAGCACCTCTGGTCTGGAACAAGAGTACTTTTTAGTAGACGAATCGCAATTTCGCAAGCGGCGTGATTTGTGTTTCTGCGGTCGCACGTTGTTTGGCGCACCGCCGCCAAAGGGGCAGGGCGACCATTACGCAGGCAGTATCAAACCGCGTGTACTGCAATTCATGCGCGACGTTGATGAGGAACTTTGGAAATTGGGCGTATCAGCGAAGACGCGTCACAATGAAGCCGCACCGTCCCAGCACGAACTGGCCCCTGTTTTCACCACCACAAACATTGCCACCGACCACAATTTGCTAACGATGAGCGTCATGCGTGATGTAGCTAGGCGCCATGGTCTTGTATGCTTATTCCACGAGAAACCTTTCGACGGCGTTAATGGTTCGGGCAAACACAATAACTGGTCGTTGATTACGAATACGGGCGTGAACTTGTTTGACCCTGGGGCAACGCCACAAACGAATGCACAGTTTCTATTGTTTCTGTGCGCCGTTCTCAAAGCGGTAGATTTGCATCAGGATTTAATACGGCTTTCTGCCTCCAGTGCAGGGAATGACTGCCGCTTAGGGGGACATGAAGCCCCTCCTGGCATTATTTCTGTGTTTTTAGGGGACGAGCTAACGACAATCTTGGAAAGCATCGAAAATGAAACGGCGTATGTGGCACATGATACCCTGCGTCTGGAAATGGGGCTTGATATCCTGCCGAATTTTCCGAGAGAGATTACTGACAGAAATCGTACGTCACCCATGGCGTTTACAGGCAATAAATTTGAACTGCGTCTACTAGGGGCGTCGTTTTCAGGCTCAGAGTCCAGCATGGTGATGAATACGATTGTGGCGGATGTGCTGTCCGACTTTGCGAATATCTTAGAGGGCGACAAGCAACTCCTAACCCCCTTACTGCGCGATACAATTAAAGCGCATAAACGTATCATTTTTAACGGCAACAACTATGCGGATGAGTGGGTGACTGAGGCGGCGGCGCGTGGATTACTCAACATACAGTCAACGGTGGATGCGATTCCATACTACTGCGACCCGAAAAATCTAGCGCTTTTCCTGCGACAGTCTGTATTTAGACCACATGAAGTAACAGCGCGCAGTGAAATTATCACGACCAATTACAGTGCCACAGTGCATATCGAAGCCCTAACGATGTTGGATATGGCGTTGCAGGAGATTATTCCCTCTGTTGTGCGATACAGCACAGAGCTTGCCCAAAGTGTGCAGGTAAAAACACAAGTGTCTATCACAGCGCAAACAGAAAGGGAACTGCTTGAGCGTATTGACACAGAATTGACGGGACTATACGAAACAACGAAAACATTAGAGCAGGCGCTACACGAGGCGCAAGCACTGTCAAATCAATACCATCAAGCCCGTCATTATCGTGCTACCGTCCTGCCAATTATGGTGCGTTTGCGCGCACATGCAGATGTGCTAGAGGGAATCATTGCTAGAGATGCGTGGTCTATGCCGACATATGGCGATTTATTATTTTCTGTGTAAAAAAATTTGCAAAAGGGCTTTACAAATGAGCAGAAAACTGGTATACTAACATTCGTCTTGAGGAGTTATCCAAGGGACGAATGATGCCGGTGTGGTGGAATGGCAGACACGCGCGACTCAAAATCGCGAGGGAAACCGTGGGGGTTCAAGTCCCTTCACCGGCACCAATATGTGCGACAGTATGGATGTATGACCCATATCGTCGCATATTTTTTTTGTAACCATGCTACATACACCCGCCCGTTTGGGCGGGTGTATGTAGCCGACACGCGCAACGAGCCTTTTGAATGTACTTCAAAAGGCTCGTTGCTATTATGAATCAAATGCAATAATTTGCAACAGGATATTTTGCCAAGACTACGCAGTTATTCTAATTTCATTTTTATCGAGGATAAGTTTTACTTATGGGTGTAGAAAAACTTGCTCAAGCGCACACGGTTTCCCTGTTGTGGGGTCGATGTCTTTTGCCATCATGTCCTTCATGTACTCGTTCCATTTAGCAACAACAGGGCTTTCGGACTGTGTCGCGGACGCAAACGCGGTCCCTTTGTCAGCTTCGTAGTAGCCGTACAGTTCGTCGCCAAAACTCCAGATTGTGTAGTTATGGATGCCAGACTCGTTGAGTAGGGCAGTCATTTCGGGCCAGATTTCATCGTGCCGTTTGATGTACTCTGCTTTCATCCCAGGTTTTAGGCGCCCTTTCCACATAAAACGTTCCATATGTTCCTCCTGTTCATTCATGTAAATTTTGAAAGAACGTGCATTGTCTATGCACGTTCTTTGGCTTATACAAATTTCAGTTAAAAACATGCCATGTTTTTAACGCGCACAAAGTGCGCTGGCGCACAAGAATGTGCGTCGAAATGTCGTCAATCCAAATCCCTTGCGGCTTCGCCGCAAATCCGGCAAAGCCGCAGGATAAAAATGATGAAACATTTTTATCTGGGATTCGTATTACACCAATCATAAATCGTTAGCGTTGTACTCTGCCGCTACCATCGCCGCCAGCCAGCTTGCTGACTTCGTCAACGCTGACTTGGTTAAAATCGCCCTCAATGCTGTGTTTTAGACAGCTTGCGGCAACAGCAAACTCGATGACCGCTTGTGGCTTATATTCGCTGAGTGTCGCGTAAATTAGCCCTGCACCAAAGCTGTCGCCGCCGCCCACACGGTCAACGATATGCACAGGATACTTCTTTGAGAAATAGAAGTCATTGCCATCATACAACATCGCCGCCCAATTGTTGTCGTTAGCGGAGATAGATTCGCGCAAAGTGATACCAACTTTTTGGAAGCCAAAACGGGCGACCAATTGTTTGGCAACGTCTTTGTAACTGTCGTGGTTGACCGTACCCGTTGTCACGTCTGTGTTCGCGGCATGAATGCCAAAAACGTCTGCGGCATCTTCTTCGTTGGCGATACAAACAGTCACGTATGGCATCAGTGTTGCCATGACTTGCCCTGCTTTTTCCTTGCTCCACAGATTCTTGCGGTAGTTTAAGTCACAGGACACAGGTATGTTTTTAAGCTTTGCCGCTTTACAGGCTTGCAGGCAGATGTCAGCGACATTGTCGCCCAACGCGGGGGTAATGCCTGTAAAATGGAACCAATCTGCACCGTCGAATATCGCATCCCAATTAAAATCGTCAGGCACGGCTGTCGCAATGGAGGAGCCAGCACGGTCATAAATGACCTTAGAGGGACGTTGGCTTGCGCCTTTTTCAAGATAATAAATGCCAACACGCGCACCACCGCGCACAATATCGCTTGTGTTTACGCCAAACTGACGCAAGCTGTTCACCGCGGCTTGACCAATATCGTGTTTTGGGAGCTTGGTGACGAATGCGGCGTCCATGCCAAAGTTGGAAAGCGATACGGCGACATTTGCTTCACCGCCGCCATAGGTCGCGCCAAAACTTTGAGATTGCACAAAACGGTTGTACCCCTCTGGTGCTAGTCTCAACATGATTTCTCCAAATGTAACAATGTTAGGCACAGTATTTCACCTCTACGTAATATTATTTTTGTACAAGATGCACGGCAAAGCCAGCAATCTCATCCTTTAGATAAATGGCAACTGTTTTACCCTTGTCGTTTGTCTTTGCGGATTCAGGCATGAAGACAAAGCCTTGACGCTCAAGGTATGCTTGCGCACGCAGTAAGCTATTCACGCCAATCGCAATATGGCCATGCTTGCCAAGATACGGCGACTTCATAACTTCAACGTATTTGCCTGCAAACACGGAACTTGCGCCACTTTTGGTAACAAATCCAAACAAAGTTTCAAACATTTTGGCGGCTTTTTCTGCTTCTGCTTCGTTTTCTGCGTTAATGCCGATATGCGCAAGCTCAAAGCCCAACACATTGTGGATGGCTTCTTTGCAAAGTGCCGAAATTTCGTCAAATTTATCTGCCGCAATCATGTCTGGGTTGACCATCCATGAGCCGCCGCAAGCTAAGATTTTGTCAAACGCAAGATATTTTGTGATATTGGCTGCATTAATGCCGCCTGTGGGCATGAATTTCATAGAAGTGTAAGGGGCGGACATTGCTTTAATGTATTCAAGTCCGCCCGCTTGCTCTGCTGGGAAGAATTTAACAACCTCTAAGCCGTGTTCAATCGCGACTTCCACATCGGAGGGATTGGTGCAACCAGGGGTGATGGGTATCCCTTTTTGGACGCAATAGGCGACAATTTTGGGATTAAGCCCAGGGCTGACAATAAATTTCGCGCCTGCCGCCATAGCTCTGTCAACTTGTTCTGTGGTTAAAACAGTACCCGCGCCGACGAGAATTTCTGGCACGTCACGGCTCATGCGGCGTATGGCTTCTTCCCCTTGGGCGGTGCGAAAGGTGACTTCTGCGCAGGGGATACCACCAGCGATAAGTGCTTTGGCAAGCGGTACAGCCTTCTCAACGTCGTCAATTTTAATGACAGGGACAATACCAATTTTGGCAATTTGCTCTAATACTGTGTGCATATATTCCTCCTACTGATTAAATATGGATCCGTATGATACTAATTTCCTTAAAAACATGCAATGTTTTTAAGGGGCACAAAGTGCGCGTGGCGGCTAAAAGCCGCCGAAATGCCGTCAATACTAGCCTCTTGCGGCTTTGCCGCAAATTCGGAGAAGCCGAATGATAAAAATGATGGAACATTTTTATTGAGGATTCGTATTATTGTGGTTGTTTACCAATGTATGCCAAAATGCCGCCGTCAACGTACAGCACATGACCATTCACAAAATCTGAGGCAGAGGAGGAAAGAAATACGGCAGGTCCTACCAAGTCGTCGGCTTTGCCCCAACGTGCCGCAGGTGTTTTGCTGATAATGAATTGGTCGAAGGGGTGACGTGAACCATCTGCCTGTGTTTCGCGCAACGGTGCGGTTTGTGGGGTTTCGATGTACCCAGGACCAATGCCGTTACATTGGATGTTGTACTCGCCGTATTCAGAGCAAATGTTGCGTGTTAGCATTTTAAGCCCACCCTTGGCGGCGGCGTAGGCAGACACAGTTTCGCGACCAAGCTCGCTCATCATTGAGCAGATGTTGATAATCTTGCCGCTACCTTTTTTAATCATCGAAGGAATCACAGCTTTTGCCATGATGAAAGGGGCGGTCAAGTCAATATCGATAACCTTGCGGAAATCAGCAACGTCCATTTCAATCATAGGAATACGCTTGATAATACCAGCGTTGTTGACAAGAATGTCCACGACACCAATGTCTTTTTCAATTTGGGCAATCATGTTTTTAACAGCAGGCTCGTCTGTGACATCGCAAATGTAGCCATGCGCTGTAATGCCAAGCTCTTTGTAGGCGGCGATGCCCTTGTCGACTAGCTCCTGATTGATGTCATTAAAGCTGATTGTCGCACCTGCTTGTGCCAGACCGCAAGCCATTGAAAAACCGATACCGTAGCTTCCGCCAGTGACGAGGGCAATTTTGCCCTCAAGTGAAAACATATTCATAAAAATCTCCTATCGTAAATTTGTGGTTGGGATAACGTCCATATCGTCAAATGCTTGGTTTTCGCCGCCCATTGCCCAGATAAATGAGTAGCTTGCTGTGCCACAGCCGCTATGAATCGACCATGAGGGTGAAATCACTGCTTGTTCGTTTTGCATCACAATATGCCGCGTTTGGCTGCCCTCGCCCATCATGTGAAACACGACATTGTCAGTCGGAATTTCAAAATAGGTGTAAACCTCCATGCGACGCTCGTGCGTGTGGCTTGGCATGGTGTTCCAAACAGAGCCTGGCTCCATGACAGTCAAGCCCATAGAAAGCTGGCAGGTCGGCAGTACATCGGGGTGTATAAACTGATTGATGACGCGCTTATTGGCAGTTTCCATGGCACCAAGGGGCTTTTTGGCGGCATCAGCAAAGGTAATGAGCCTGTTCTCATAGCTGCAATGCGCTGGCGCGGACACCATGTAGAATTTGGCAGGGTTGGCAGAATCCTTGCTCGAAAACAGCACTTCTTTGGCACCTTTGGTAATGTACAGGCAGTCTTTGTTGCCTACTTCATACGTTTTGCCGTCAACCGCAATGCTACCGCTGCCGCCGATGTTGAAGATGCCAATTTCGCGGCGTTCCAGAAAAAACTTCGTACCAAAGTTTGCCCAAATATCAATGCCTTTATCGATGGAAACTGTTTCGCGAACAGGCATACAGCCTAATGTCACCATACGGTCAACATGGCTGTACACAGCGACAACCTCGTCGGCTTTGTACAAGTTTTCGATTAAAAACTCGCCGCGCAGTTCCTCTGTTGTGTAGCGTTTGACGTCACGCTGATTTGCTGAGTAACGAATGTCCATGTAAAAAATCCTCCTAAAATTTATGATGCGGATACTTTTTGTCGATAGCTTTCAATTTCCCAGTGCAAAATAAACTGGGTAAATTCATCGGGTAATGGCAACACGCCGCCAAACGAACGAGCGTAAACGGCCACCTTCATGGCGTCTATAAACAACATACGAGCGATGTTTGCTTCGTTTTCGTTCTTGCCCAGCGCAAAGAACCCTAGCCCGACCACACAAACAATCTTGGGGGCAAATCCGTTGGTTTTCGTATAAGCATCGAAGGCGTCCGCGTAATTATCGCCTTTTGAAACAATCAATGGTGTGTGCTTGCAATACACAATGTGGTCGGGTGTAAATGGCTTTGCAAGCTCAGATAGGGCATTGGCAGACGTGAGAAACGACAGTGCTTGTTTGTTTGTGCAAAAGAAAGCGGCGGCATTTTCGGCATACAATTTTTGCAGTGTTGGCTTGATGTCCTGCACGGCGCTGTCGTCATAGGCAGCATCCGAAAAATCGGGGTGTTCGTTAATCTGACTTGTCAGTTTTGCCATCACTTCGCGCATTAAATCATCAATGTCCGCTACTGTATCGGCGGCAATAAATAGCCCATGGTTTTGCAAAATGACAATCTGCGGAAACTGCCCCGTTTTTTGTTTGCGTTCGTTAAATGCCTGTTGGCACACAGTGGACAGGATGTACCCCGGCTTGGTCAGCGGAATCCAAACAGCCGTATCCCCAAATGTTTGCTGACAAATTGCTTCGCCTTTGTTGCCACAGCTAAGACCGTTGACAATCGCAGGGTGTGTATGCAACACAAACGTTTGCGGAAAAATAGCATGTAAAATTGCCTCGACACTGGGGCGCTTGTGTTCTTCGCCGACAAGTCTTGCCGACATCATATCCTCTAGCGCCGCCGATTCACGGGCGGCATCCTCGGCGGGATATTGCTTTGTGAGCATCGCTGTGAGTTTTGGCATATCCATCGCCACAAATTGCTCCGCTTTGATGGTGGCAAGCGACGTACCTGACCCTTTGACATACATGACGCCATGTTCTTTATAGGAGGTGTTGCCACCGCCCGCTAGGACATAGGCCTCGTCGGCACCATAGCGGTTGGACATGCTGACTAATTCTGAAAGATTCAAATTTACAC
>JAVBKJ010000036.1:0-15130 GCA_031554075.1 Oscillospiraceae bacterium
CAGCGTACCTCTATGCGATTGCATGGGTACACTGCCGTTTTTATTTGCGCCCTATGCTGTCTTCACTAAGACTAGAACATACGTCACAACAATAATTTTAACCGCAGGCAGGATTCGACGGCTTCCGCTGTGCAAAAACTGTAATATATTACCATATAACAGAGTAGCAAGGAGGATTCCTCATGAAAGGGTTAGATTGGTTGGACAAGCATAGGTTACTGTACATAAAGACAAATGAAATTGTCCCAAATCCCTCACAACCGCGCAAGGTGTTTGAAGCGGAGGGGTTGCGCGAATTAGCCGAAAGCATACGGCAATTGGGTGTCATACAGCCCCTAACTGTACGGCGAGCGAAAGGCGGCTATGAGCTTGTGGCTGGGGAGCGGCGGCTTCGGGCCGCGCGTATGGCAGGCTTAACAGACGTACCCTGGCTACTCAAAGAGATGGACGACCAAGAATCCTCGCTCATCGCGCTTGTGGAAAATTTGCAACGACGCGACCTCGATTTTTTTGAGGAGGCGGAGGGGTTGCGCCGTCTTATCGCCAGTTATGGGCTATCCCAAGAGGAGGCGTCGCGCCGTATTGGCAAGTCGCAATCTGCCGTTGCCAATAAACTGCGGTTGTTGCGTCTTGATAGCACCATTATGGAGCTCATACGCCATCACGGTCTGACAGAGCGGCACGCGCGCGCCCTACTACGGCTAGACAAAGATGAAACCCGTATGCAAGTCCTACACACCATACTTAAGGACGCCTTAAACGTAGCGCAAACAGACGCGTACATAGACACGTTACTCGCCCCTGCACCCGAGGAAATTCCAGAAAAGCCCAAAGCACCACGCACCTTGTACATCGTTAAGGATATTCGTGTGTTTATGAACACCATCGACCATGCCATCCAAATCATGCGTAGTGCTGGGGTGGAGGCTGTTTGTCAGCAGGTAGAAGCACCAGAAGAAGTCGTACTAACGATACGGATTCCGCGCCAGCAGGACAAAGCAAAAATGCGTGCAGTCCTGTAATACTACGCCTCGATAAAAATGTTCCATCATTTATATCTTGCGGCTTCTCCGAATTTGCGGCGAAGCCGCAAAAGGCTAGTATTGACGGCATTTCGGCGGCTACAAGATGGACAATAGTAGGCCTATAAAACAAGAGTGCGTCACATAACATGACGCACTCTTGTGTCGTAAGATACTTTATTATTTAACGATAATGGTAAAGGTAGCACCTTGGGTATCATTTTCATCAATTTCAGTGTACATAAGTTTTGGGTCAACCGTATCTGCAGGAATTTCATAAATCATATGATATTCCGCAGTGTCTTTGGGCTTTAGCATAAATTCGCCAGGCATCATTGTATTATCAATGGGGTCAATGGGGTAAATGTATTCTTCAAAGGTTTCGGCGTCGAAATAGAAATCTGATGTACCCATGGGGATATCTTCATCAAAAATATTCTTTTCATAGACGAGTACATCGTACAGTTGATTGCCGTCCGCTGCCTTGTAACCTGCATATGTATCTACTTTAGTGATGGACTTAATGTTAAACTCGAACCAATCTGTTTTGTAGGTTTTACCAACCTCACCAGTGACATCTCCGCTAAGTGCTTGGGCTACTTTGTCAGCGACTTCAGCAGCACTTGTGCCGCAGGAAGCCATTAATGGCAAGATGAGTAGTGCCATTGACAGGAAAATTGCAATTTTACGTTTCATAACATCCCTCCAAATTTTTCTTATAGCCATTATAACACAAGCCAATAATTGTTACAAGTAACTTTTGGTTATTTTGTGGTGAATTTTGCCTAATATTTGCAACTAGTTTTAATGCTATTTGCACATTATCACATTTCCAATGGCATATACGTGGGCAAGCGCGACAATATTTTTCGGTAACGCGACGCACGCTACAGTATATTTTTAGAGCAATACGTCCCTTGCGTTCTTCCAACGCACGCTGCTCGAAACGTGTTTTGTATTCGACTTGAAGATAGAAGCATCAATAATTTTGAACGTACTCACCCGTTTGCGTTGGCACTTTACATGCCTATCGGGGTTACAAGCGTACCGTTTACATCCATGCACCTTTCATATAACACACAGAAAACTTTCAAAAGCACTTTACTTTCTAACAGGATAATACGATATGATTGTTAAGAAAATGATGGGAGGTGCGCCATGGCAGGGATTAACGCCATCAATTTGAACTATCAGCCCCCGCAACTCAACAGTACAAAAAACACCAATAGCACCGAGTTTGAACAGGTGTATCAGGCGCTTGACACAGTAGAAACGACCCAATCGCAACCCACACAGGCATCAAAGCCACGCGTGTTCTCAGGTGCTCCCGACTTTATATTGTCGTGGGCAGAAAAATATAATGTCCACATCTTACAAACAGCTGTGCCGTTAGGGCGAGAGGGAAGCCCCACTTCGTCCTCGATAGACCCCACGATGAAAACCACTGTACATATCCACCCCGAGGCGTTGGAACGAATGATCAATGACCCTGAATTTGCGGCAAAAACCGAAAAGGAAATTGCTAGACTGACCGAGGCTTTGCAACGCCAACAGTCAATGGGCGTTTCCACCGGCAGTATTGAGGGTACAAGCATTACTATTCATGAAGATGGCTCTATCACCAGTGCGATGTTTGTAGACACAGAACGCAACAAGGACACCTGGGCGATGACCGAGCAGCTTATGAAAAAAGTGGATGCCAATTGTAGAGCGATGAGCGCCGCCGTGCAACAAAAGGTGGCAAAACAGCTAGACGCCATACAGCAACAACGTGCCTCAGCGGAACAGAACCGATTGCGTGTCACGCTCAGTCCTGACCTATCCCAAGAAACCACCAATACAACGCCTGTCACCGCGACAGTCATATAGCGCAACAACGCCTGTGAGACTGAACCAGTCCCACAGGCGTTGTTTGTATAATGCAGATACACCCTCAACAGCGTTGCGTTCTATACGCTCTATGAGAAATGTCGTTGTAAAAAGTCTAACATTGTACTGGCATAGGCTGTGTCCAGCTGTGGATTCAAAAAATGTTCTTCCAAAATCATATGATGGTCGCCCTCAATGACATAAGTTTCAGCCAGTGGCGCCATCTTGGTCAATCGTTCAAAATTGACAAAGGGTACTTGCGTATCCCCCTTTGAGTGCATGAGCAAGGACGGTCGGTCACCAAGCTTGGTAATCTCGTCCTGTGGATTCACCTTTAGGCTATCAAAGCCATGTTGAAACCCTAGATACAGCCAGATAAAAGGCTTTTCCATCGTTCCAAACCACTCAGGCAGTCCCATCATGCTCATGTTTTGGCAAAACACATCTGGCCAGTTGGTAAAGGACGAGAGGGCAATGACACCGTCAAGCGAAGGCAGCTCTCCCATAGCATTCAACATGGTAGCACCGCCCATGGACACGCCGAATCCCACCACAGGTTGGTCAGGATTGTGCGTCTTTATGTAGTTGACAGCCGCCTCGACATCCCTATATTCCTTCATACCAAAGCAAATTTTATCCCCTTCGCTTTGCCCATGCGCACGCATTTCAAGCAACACAGAGGAGTAGCCCGCCTCGCGAAGCCATGCCGCATGGGGAAAGTACGCCGTTACGGACGGGTTTTGAATGCCCGACACGAACACTAACGTTGCCTTTGGTTGCGCGGCAGTGACCTCCCACGCTTGAAGCTTGAGATTGTCCGAGGTTGTCAGCGAAATCGCGACAGCACCGTAGTCGTCAGGCGATAGCACCTCTTGAAAGGTCACACGCTCATTCATTCTGAATATCGGCATGACCACCCACGGCAACGCAATCAACCCGATGAGTACCAGACTGACTACAGTAATACTAACAATCAAAAGTATCTTTTTGAGACGTTTGCGCTTGTGCGGCGGGGTCGCTGTGTCTGGTAACTGTTCTTGAACGACTGACATTCCCTCACAACCTTTCCTATGCCATCAGTATAGCACAGAACCGTTTTACAAGCAAACTGCGGTATTACGTGCGTCATTTTTTTTATTTACGAAATAGTGCCACACGGCAACCTCGTGGTATAATTAATTTATTCCATTGATTTCACTCAAGTCACTTTTGTGTTGCAACTTAAGTTTTACTGGTTTTGGTTCTCAAGGGAAACCTTTTTTTGATTTGGGCAATTCATTTTACAACTTGCCTATTTGGGGGTTAATCTTGATTCTTCTAAATATTAGATTCAACGACGGGCTACCAAAGGTCACCGAAATACCGTTAGTACTAGTCTCTTGCGGCTTTTCCGTCAGAGACTAGTACTACAACCCCTATGAAAGTGAATCGTTACGGGCTGTCTTTCCAGCCCTCTATCTTCGCACTTGTGATGCCCGACAAATTTTTGTCCACATCATACACGTCCCATGTGTAGGTTAATGACCCAATCTTACTCGCTGCCGCGCCCTCTGTGTCAATAAGTGTCCATTTGTCACTTATATAGTGTATTTTGCTCGTAGCTTTGCCTGTCGCCTTCAATCTGACATCAAATCCAGTGCCTGACGCGCCTGTAACAGTGGGCATACGACCCCACGTTGCCGCAAACACCTCCATGCTTTTATCGACAGTCACCTTACCGCGTGACACAGAAAGTGCTTGATCTTCGAGTACGGCACGGCTCAGCAACGTATAGGTAACAACAGGTGACGCTGGTTTTCGTTGCGTTGGTGCTGTCCAAAATGTGAATGACCCCACATCTAACAGACTAGTCTGCGTGCCGTTTATGGTAATCGCATTTATATCTATTGATGTTTTGGCGGCATATTTGTCCAAAATGCCGTCCATGAAACTAAATCCCATTCCAACAGCCCCTTTGAGTATCTCTTTTTTGTAATCCACTTTAGGTGCTTTGGGTTTCTGAAGCGTAGGCACAGAAACTTTCATTATTTTAGAGGCAGGTAAAATGCCCCATTCCTCAATCATGGGTTCTTGACGGTAAAAGTATACTGTATTCTTTGGTTTTCCGTTTTCAGGCAGGTCTTTGACAGCAATGCCTTCAACAGGCATAGGTATCCAGCTTTCAGACGGTTTTTTGCCATCCAACGATTCATTTATAATCATGCGATCGACCATAACGGCATCAAAATTCATTAGGGATAGCACCCATTTATTCTGGGTTGTTTCCGTAAAGTTTAGACCGCTCTCAGTAAGATGCGCCGCCCAAAAATTAGGCATTAATTTTATTGCTGGCGGTCGCTTTTGGATGGCGGGGAATTTGTAAATATCACCTGCTGGAGTCTTGGTTGCCTTAATATACGTCTCTGCCAGCCAAAGTTCTCCGCCTTTGTCTAAAAACTTGGAGATAGTCCCCTTGACAACAGGTGTGCCTACTTTCCAGCTAGCACCAGCATTGACACTGTACGCATAAAATTTGAAATCATCGGGTACTAACAGTGTTTCCGCTAGGAGATCAATGGCAACATTGTCTTGTTCTATGCCGTCAAATGTGGCAGGGACAATAAAACTGCTGGGGGAAGCGATCACGTCCTCGTCCTCGTCTATGTCTTTCTGATGAAAGCCTTTCAAGTACGGCAAACCACCATTGATGTCAGGACTTACATCCCATGTTTTAATGAAATCCCACGGCGAGGAAGCATCCCAATTTGATGTTTCAAGATAGCTTTGCTTGTTTATAAAGAAGCTAAACGGTTGCTGCTTTACATCGATAGTGGATGTACTCTCATATGTCATAACGCCTTTCGCGACTGAATCAAGATAGTAGCAACTACTTACTTGCGCATAACCAATGGGAACTGTATACCCGTTTAACCCTTTGTAACCAAAGCCGTTCGCAATAGTAACAGCGGAAAAACAGTTAACTTCCACAGAAGGTTCCATTAGATAACCATACTCATCAGCAAACCCATAGCTACTTTTCGCTGTAAACCCAGACGCATCTTTTTGATTATCAATTAGGACACCGCCAGCGTAACTGTTTTTAATGAAACCATTATTATCATATGCAAACCCCGCCACACCAACTGTTGCTGTTGTGTAACAATTACTTACGACCGATCGAACAGTATTGCCTAAATAAAATGCACTATTCAGTCGACCAACAAAACCAGCACCAGTAGATCGTCCCGTAGTGTAGCAATTAGTAAACGTGGCACCATGTGCCTCACCACAAAGTATACCTACGTCACCGGCAAGATTGGGTCCGACGACTTCGGCATTTTCCAAACCAAGATTAGAAATAGACCCCCCAGTCATGTATCCAACAAGTCCTACAAATGGGCTCGTGCTATCAATTTTCATATTCCGAATAATATGGAATCTTCCGTCAAGATGACCCTCGAAAGGATAAAATCTCGACCAGGTACCGCCCCAATCCCTTGTAATAATAATGGGATTCCACTTGTGAGCAGATAAATCAATATCATTTGTAATCGCAAAATATGTATTTCTATAGTCTTTTTTATTTACCTCTGTCTCGTAACCAATTTTAGCCAATTGTTTGGCCGTTGAAATCAGAAAAGGATTTGCCTTTGTGCCATTGCCGCCTGCGTAAGAGCTTGCCGCAAAGTCAATCCAGTGATCCGACTCTGAGACATTGACTTCGCAGGTAGCGCGTTTCCCATTAACAGTTTCAAACGTTACTGTAGCACTTCCTGCTTTAGAAACTGTAATAAACCCGCTTTCATAGGTCGCTACCGTAGGATCACTGGACGTGCAGGAAAAAGCTTTATTGGAAGCATTCCACGGTTCTACACATACCGATATCTGGAATGATTTCTCTATTGAAAAGCTAAATTCAGTATTAATCTGCTGCTGATTCACTCTTATTGAACTAGGCGCAACCAAACCTGTGTTAAGTAACACCTTGAAATTTAACACACCTGCACCGTAATATTTGTCCCACCCTTGTATGCCAGCGTCGATGGTGGTTTCCTTTAGTGCAGCTTCAACTTCTTGTACAGAGGTGCGCGGTTTTTCCATCATGAGCAATGCTGCCCCTGCTGTCACAAATGGAGCTGCCATTGACGTTCCAGTCTGATAGGTGTACCCTCCGCCAGGAATTGTACTCAAAATACTAACACCTGGGGCAGCAATATCAATCGCATTGCCATAATTCGAGAAATCCGCTTTGACGTCATAAGAAGTCTGTATCGCCGATACCGTTATTGCTTCCGAGATACCAGCAGGACAAGCGTTTTTCGTATCGGCGTGGCTATTCCCTGCAGCAGCGACACAGGGAACACCCTTAGCGGTAGCGTAAGCTACCCCCTGTGCAATAGCACAGTTTTTGGGAAGATGTTCGCCCACAAGACTCATGTTGATGACTTTGGCACCATTGTCCACGCTATACAGTATACCTAAATATACATCCAGCTCCGTTCCCTGTCCTTGGTCGTTCAACACTTTTACTGGCATCACTTTCACATTTGCAGGCGTGTTGTCAACGATAATACCAGTGACATGCGTTCCATGAGAATCTACATCCCCAACATTTGTGTCTCCGTCAATAACATTGTAACCGGGTAGCTTTAGCCGTCCTGACAAAAAAGGATGCGATACATCAACGCCAGTATCCAAAACCGCCACAACAAATTCACTACCGGTTTTGCCAGCTGCCGTTAATCTACTCTTCATTTGAGGCATACCTATAAAACTTCCGTCCGAACCCATCGCCTCAACGCCCACAACGGCATTGGGGCTTACCAATGCTACCTCAGGATTTTTTTCCAAAGCCGCCAGTGCAAGTTTTGTTTTTTCCTCTGTTGCGTACTGCAAGAGGTATAGCCCTGCATCATCGGTTGCAAAATCGATAGCACCTTGTTTATTGATGAGCTTTTTTCCGTTTTCCATTTGTAAGACTAGTTGGTGCGTCTGAAATGGTTTTGTAATAATAATCTCGTTATCATGTTGTTCAATAGTAACCAGTAACGCTTTCTCTATCTGTTTAGACGTGACCATAGGAAGAATCGTCTCTTCCTCTGTTTCCGAAGATTCTGGTGTGGTATCCACGATGATAGACTCATCAGGCTCGGTTTCAATGGTCGTGCGACGGTTATCGTCTGTGATGATGATATCGTCTGATGGGTTGCAAGTAATATCAGCCCCTACAGATTTTGCAATTTCCTTTAGCGGCAGTAGCACTTCACCATCTGACAAAACAGGAGGTGGAACCTGCACCTCTTCTCCATTGACCATCATTGTGTCTTCACCAATATGTAGTACCATGGAGGAAACAGGGTTATTTATTTTGTATTTTCCGTTCATTGTTGACACTTTTGCCGCAAACTCAGCATTAAATCCAACAATTGCAGCCGCGTTATTCGTACCGACGTCGCTCGCTGCCACATGCAACAGCATAACGGCAACCAAAAAAGCAACCGCGGCTTTCCCTATTTTTTTCATCATAACCCTCCAAATCAAGTGTCATAGCTCCTAAACATACTTTTGATATACATTTTCATAGTAACAGGAGCATCTTCAATGGAAAACGGAGATAATACATACGTCTACCTTATTATAGCACATGTAAAGATAAATGGAAGTGGTTTACAGGCTTTTGTATGGAAAATTTTATGTAACTATGTACATCACTAGAAAGCCAAATGACGAACTAATTTGCAATTAGGGGCTGTTAGGGGCGTATGCTTATGGCGACATCCCCAAAGAATCCACACTAACGCTGTACGGCTCGAACGATACCGTGTTGGACACCACAAAAATAGACTACACCGAAAATGTGCATTGCATCGAGGGCGGCAACCACGCTCAATTTGGTAACTACGGTCAGCAAAAAGGCGATGGCACAGCCACCATAACCCCCGAACAACAGCAGGCATGCACAGCGACATAATTACTGGCATATATCAATTAAAAGTCCAGACTTGGCTTGCGTACACAGCCAAGTCTGGACTTTTAAAGACGGCAAACGTTTTCTCAGACTGCAGAACTGATATCATTCAGGAAGCGCGTTACCTGTATTTTTTCAAGTATTACCGCCCTACAGGATATTTTCAGAGCAATAGGTCGATTTTAGCTCCTCCAAGGCACGCTTTTCGATACGTGATACGTAGGAACGTGAGATACCTAGTGTCGTCGCAACAACCTTTTGCGTAAGCGGTGCTTTGCCGCCAAAGCCGTAGCGCATCTCGATAATTTGACGCTCTCGAGGGTCTGTGAGATTTTCCACTAATCTTCGCAACTGTGTCTGTGTTTCAATCATTTCCATTAGCTCGTCTGGTGTTCCTTCGTCAGATACAATATCCATTAATTCGAGTGGATTGCCATCCTTATCGGTATTGAGCGTGTCATTTAAGCTCTGCTCCCCTGCCCTACGCTTCTGATTGCGGAAATACATAAATATCTCATTTTGAATGCACTTACCCGTATACGTTGGCAACTTTACATGCTTATCGGGGTTAAATGTTGTGATACCCTTTATCAGCCCAATCGTGCCAATCGATATTAAATCATCTTGGTCTGCCGCCGTCGTGTAGTACTTTTTGATAACATGAGCGACCAGACGCAAATTATGTTCTATCAACAAATCACGTGCCGCCAAGTCGCCCGCTTTATACCGTTGCAGTGCCTCGGCTTCGGCCTCTGG
Organism: Oscillospiraceae bacterium; assembly: GCA_031554075.1. Lineage (GTDB taxonomy): Bacteria > Bacillota > Clostridia > Oscillospirales > UBA929 > WRMG01. The sequence continues at coordinate 9,595 of JAVBKJ010000036.1, forward strand.
GGATAAGGGGGGTGGAAACGAGCCTGTGCGCCCTGTCATACGTAGGGCAATTGTGATACTTTGTATGAGCAATGCCAATCCGAGTGAAAACATAAACCTACCTCAATTCTATCAGAACCTGCTCAAAAACACACAAAGACGGCATCACAGCGTGAGTCGTGTCGTTGTCACAAAATCACAACGAACTCTATACCGTTTTGACAGTTCTCAAACATGCGCTATTATATACAGAATATGTGAGGCTACTTTTGTCCTATGCCTGCCATTTTCAAACTGACAATAACAAAAAAGTCAGTCGGAGTACTCCCACTGACTTTTGTCTTCTCTATACATCTTCACCAAGAGTAAGTGTGTAGCAAAATTCGAGAGCATCGCCCTCTTGCAACTTCGTCATGCCGATTCCTGTGGAAACGACTGTCCCATTCACCTTGTACACCCAGCCAGACTGTGCGCCATTCGCAAATTCCTTGTAGTCACCAATTGAGACTAGATACGAGAACCGTCCTTTGCCGCGCACTTCCGCAACAAGCCCCAATTCGTCACAAGCCACTTGCAGTGCCGCTAACGCGGTCATATCTTCTGTAAACGAAACGGTTGTTGAGCCAATGTCCACTTTGTCTGGACCGATGATAGCAACGGTCACCGCCGCTACCTCGGGGGTGGGACTGGGGGATACGGTGGGTACGGGGGACGTTTTCGGTGGCGGTGTCGCAGGCGTTTGTTGTGGCGTCGGCGGCGGCGAGACGTCGGGCGTTGGGGTTACTTGTGTAGTTTGCGAGACGGCTGGGATAGGTGCTACCGTGGGCGTTACTGTCATTGTAACTGTGGGCGCTGCCGTGGGTGCAATCGTGGGTGCAATCGAGGGTGTAACAGTCGCCGTCACGGTGGGGGATGGAACTTCTTGCCGTGCTACTTGCGAACAACCTGCACACAATAGGAGCAAAAGAAGTATCAGTACTCTATTCATTTGCCCAAAATGATAGCGGCCAGTTTCGCCATTTCTTGCCTATTCAGTGTCTGGGTGGGGCGAAATTCGTTTCGACTGCCCACCATAAGCCCTTCCGCCATGACTGCGCCAATGTGTGGTAGGTACTCAGCGGATGCAGATTTTGCATCTGTCGGACGTAATTTACTCTCAGAAAGCTGATATAAGCGGCTTAACGCGTAAGCGACCTCTTGTCTTGTGATGGCGCGTGTCGCTTCAATCACATGACCTTTTACCAAGTCCTTTTTGAGCATCCAATCAAGAGGCGTCGCATCAAACGCATTGCTTGGGTCATAGGCGGCTTTTAGGGTGGTGGCAAACTCGCCCACCGTTACGGTCGCTTTCGGACAAAATGCTTGGTTTGCATCCAAGGTCATCGCCTTGGATTGCAACGCCGTTTGTACGTATCCTAGCGCCCATGTGCCGATTTGTGCGCGGTCGGACACAGTGTGAGATAACAGCGCAAGATTGGTCAAGCGACATTGTCCGCTGACGTAGTCACCAAGTGCCATGGTCGCCTGAGCGGTGGTATAAGGGTCACCATCAGTATCTTTTAGCGCATAGACAAACATGCCGTCTGCGCGTTGGAATTGCAACAAATGTGCCGCTACAAGGTCAGCCTCGGCCGTTGCCCCCATTGCCATATAGGCAGACAATGCCATCGCCGCCGAACAGGGGTTGGGCTGTTTTTCTGTGTCCCATGCTGGGATAAAGCCGCCGTCAACGCGTGACATATCCAAAAAATGTTTCGCGCTTTGCAACGCAGAGGAGTCTACCGTTACCCCCGAGGCAACCATCCCCAAGATGGCAAACGCTGTGGCATCAACATCGCCAACGTCGCCCACAAAGGCAAATCCGCCATCGGCTTTCTGTTGTGACAGCAGTGACTGTTGCGCCGCCGCGTCACGGATACCAACGCCCTCTAACGCCAATAACGCCAAAGCCTGCACAGAGACAGTCCCAAAACTGCCGTTTTGTCCTCTTTGCGCAAGTAACGAGGTAATACGGTCGCCTTTGCTGTCTGGCGTACCGACATAGGGATTTTCACCACCAGCGAGAAGCATCAACGCTTCTATAGCCTGCTTACCAGCAATACTTGTGGAGTTGTCCTTGGGCATATGAAAGCCAACACCCGTCAACCCCTGCACAGCCATGAAATCCCACCAAGTGGGGAGTGTTTTGAGGGTTTTGTAGTACTGCGTCGATAACGTCAGCGCATTTTTGGCGGCATCCTTGGTGGAAATGGGTTGTGCAAGCCCCATCGGGATTTGCACGATAAGCAGGCATATCGCCGCTATGATTGCCAGTGGTTTTTTCATATGTCCTCCAAAATTAGGTATTGTTGTGGCATGATACAACAAACACGAGCGGCATTGCCGCCCGTGTTGTAAACTACTATTTTGTTATTTCAAAATATACATATCGATAGTCGAAACAAGGTTACCAATCTCAGGCTTCGATAGTTGCGCCGTCGCACCCAGTGCATCGCCTTTATCGCGCATCGCCTCGTCAATCAAAGAGGAGAAGATGATAATCGGCACAGGCTTTAACGCCTTGTTATCGCGGCAAAGTTTCGTCAGTCTATGACCATCCATGCGGGGCATTTCAATATCTGTGATAATACAAGCAACTTGATCCTTAATATTATCTGGATGTAACTCAGCCAACTCATTTAAGTGATCCCACGCGTCTTGACCATTGGTAAACGCGGTGATGTTGGTATAGCCAGCCTCGTGCAATGCTTCCAGAATCATCTTTTTAAGCAATGCAGAGTCTTCAGCAATCACAACAGGACGATTACTACGCTCACGAGGTCCGAGCGCTGTAATTTCCTCCATTTGGATACCTGTCAGCGGCGAAATGTCAAAGATAATCTTCTCGAAGTCAACAATGGTAATCAGCTTATCATGTACCTTAGCAATGCCAGTGGCTAAGCCTTCTTGACCACCATAAATGGTGTTATCTGGCTTTTCAATATCCGACCATGTAATGCGGTGAATACCTTCAACAGTATGCACGTGGAACGCCGCACTCATTTTATTAAAGCTCGTAATAATAAACATATCACGTTCTGTATTACTGGTGCTAGAAAGACCCATGTAGGAAGGCAAGTCAATGACTGTGATTATGTTTGTCCGTGGTTTAAACACACCTTCAATATTAGGGTGAGAATTAGGCATGGGATTTACGCGGGAATACTTCATAATCTCAGTTACTTTCGCAACGTTGATACCAAAAATATTGCCGTCAATTGTAAACTCCATAATCTCCAATTCATTTGTGCCGCTTTCCAAGAGAATATCTGTTTTTACGCCAGTGGGGGTTCCAGGCTTAACTGGTGTTGCCATATGCACGCCTCCTCAAAAATACCACTATACTGACGTTATTGTACTCTATTTTACTGAGTTTGTACAGTGGGTAAATTAAATTTTTCTGCAAAATAAAAAAATAGAAAATAGAAATTCAACATTTTTCAATTTTATTGTTGCCATTCTATCGAATATTTGAAAATACAAACAAATTTTGACAGAAAAATATTTTCGCACAGATTGTCTAAATAAGCAAAATGTTGGCTTGGTCTTTTGCGGGACGCGGCGGTTTTGCCAGAATCCTACAAATAGGCATGGATTGCTGAGCAAATTTTTGTTCATATTCTGTTTGTATATCGTCCGCTGTCCAACGCACGTCTTTGTGCCAGTTTTCGCTAACTTCTAACATATCCCACTCGCACGCCACTAATTCTTCTTTGGTAAATTCAAATAGCGGCACATTGTCAGTTTTGAAAACGAGAACACCCTCCTGCGCTAGCACAGCGGCGTATTGTTTCAAAAAAGCACGATAGGTCAGCCGTTTGCTTTTCTGCTTGGATTTATGCCAAGGATCGCAAAACTGTATGTACAATCTGTCGATTTCGCCGTCTGCAAACCAAGTTTCAAGCGAAGCGGCATCTTGCGAAACAAACACAATATTGTCTATTGATTTCGCTTTTTCGGCAGCAACAACAATGGCCTCGGGCACTTTTTCAACAGCAACCATCAATTGCTCTGGGTACCGCAACGCGGTCGCGGCTGCAAATTGACCCATGCCACAGCCAAGCTCCACCCATACTGCCTCGCGCGCGCCGCGACAATCCTTGTGCCAACGTCCACGTAAGGTTTCTGGTTGATGGACAAACTGGCTATCTACCGCATGAAGGCGCGGTACTAGATTCTTCTTTTTACGCATTCTCACGCATTTCACCCCACGGCTAGGCTTGCTTCGCCGCGCTTTGCTCAAAGTATTCTTCTAATGTCCATTGCTCGTCATATAATAAGGTTGCCAAATCGACACCCACATACCGAAAATGCCATGGCTCATAAATAACGCCTGTCACAGCCAACGTGTCTTTCGGATAGCGGAGTATAAAGCCATAGTTGTGTGCATGTTTTGCTAGCCACTGCCCAGCCTCGGTATCGCCGAAGCTTTGCACGAGTGACCCATTATTGGCAATGTCAATGGCTTGTCCTAATTGGTGTTCACTTGTGCCAGGTTTGGCAACAATTTGCGCCGCTTTTGTGCGCGCTGCTGAGCCATACTGTTTATATTGATGTACCTTGCGTTCGTGTAAGATGCTTTGCGTCTGATACGAACGATAGGCACTTTTAAGCGATAATTTTGAGTGTCCTGCGCCTCTTGCCGCTTTCATTAGTTCTTGATACGCGCTTAACGTGGTGGGTTCTAGTTGAAAATGCGTGTTTGGCACAGATACAAGTTCGGGTACGTATTGCTTATCAAGCGGATGCCATGGGTTCACGAGTAGCGGTTTTTCGTATGTAGTAAAGTCAATTTTCGCGGCATTAGATGCGGCAACTGGTTGAGCGACAGGCGCGACCACTGGCTTCGGTGCAGGTGTCACTGTGGGCGCAACACTTGGTACAGTGGCAGGCGCAACACTCGGCACAGCAGTGGGCGCAGGTGTTGGCTGAGGCGACGGAAGCGGCGCTTTCTCTGGGACAGAAGGTGGCGCGGAAGCGCGCGGCAAGAGGGAGGCTGGCATGGACGTAAGCGGTGGTCGTTCTGTCGCAATTTCAGAACCAAAGGCAACACTTTGACTTGTAAACGAACATAGAAGCACAACCACCATGAGTGCTTGGCAGAATTTTTTCATTATGACACCACTTTATCCTATTTTCCATTCAAAACATGCTTGTTTTCATGGTTTTATGTAAGTTATGGCTACACCATAACGCGCCTTAAGGGCATATCTCAAACGTTACCACAATCATTTGGATTACATAATTTTTGTTATTGTAACATAAAGCTACAGGTGTGGCAAGCAAAAGTAATTACAAGTTGGTTACATACTGCAATCAAATGCGTAAGCCAAACGCCAATACATCTTGCATTACGTGCAAAGAACGCTAAATTTTGACGTTTCGGGGCAAATTAATGTCATAGCACCCGTTCAGAAAAATAGTTGCAGATAATTCTGGTTGGCAAGTTGTAAAATGAATTGCCCAAAGTAATAAAAAAAGGTTCCATTGAGGACCAAAACCAGTTAAACTTAAGTTG
>JAVBKJ010000016.1:0-7205 GCA_031554075.1 Oscillospiraceae bacterium
GCGCGCATACCTCGGACAACTCAGTAGGGGCACGGCACCTAAGGGCAAACCCTAATTGTGCTTTGCGGTACAAAGCAATTGATTATTGTGAGATTTACGACTGTGAAGAAATCCTTTTTACACAAAATATTACGTAGTGCCGGCATTTCACAACATCATTTGACTTTATCAGTCTACCGTCTACTTGACATACCAGTACATCAGACCGATTTGGATTCTCAATCGAATAAGCAACGCCTTTTTCTTTTACTGCTGGTCTGGATTGATTGCCAAATTGCATACAGTCAGCACAGCCAGAAATTTTGACCCTTTGTTCATGGCACTGCTCAAAGCCTTTACAGACCATGCGTCACCTCCAAATTAACAAGGTCAGACATTTCTTTGTCTATTAGCTCAGACACGGTGTCAATTTCTTCTGCGGCAATAAAGCCGCTTTCTTCGTCAATTATGCTCTTGTATGAAAACTTGCCGTTACGGGATAGTAAAAAGGCGTTTACGTCCTTACTATCAATTCGAGCCATTGGGTCTACGACTATCTTTTCATCTTTAATCTTGTTTTCCACACTGGCGGAATGTATTAGCAGGTTTGTAGCAGTCAGAATATATGGGCTATGCGTGGTAATTATTACATGGCTACCAGTGGCGTTGATAACACGAGCTATAAACTCCATAACAAGCTTTTGAGCCATCGGGAAAATATGAGCTTCGGGTTCTTCTATGATGATGGTATAGGGCTTGGGGTTAATTAGGACATGGAATAGAGTAATAAGGATATATAGAATTTCTTGTTGACCTGATGAAGCGGCAGTTATAGGAATTGAAATATCGTCTCCAACAAAAATACGTTAACATCTGAATCAATGTTTTTGGGCGCTGATACTGCCGCAGTAAGCATGAATGACAAAGGCTTAGAAAAATCTTTGCGGATTGAATCCATGAGCAAAAGAAATTCATCTGTTAATGGATCAAGCTTGATTCTTGAAGCCGCCGCATAGCTTTCAAATATTAAAGGGATAATACTGCGGCCAGCTGGAATGTACAAGCATGAATCAGAATGAAAACCACCATTTGAATTTGACCACGTGGATTTGTTTGATAAGTTGAACTCATTATTATAGCTATCACAATAATACAGCTTTGAATCATTTCTAGCAAGAGACATTTTCAGCATGTTGATTACTGCATCGCTGGCTTTTGGTACTAAATCAAAACCATCACAAAGTGCATGTTCGCAGAATACTACCAGCTTCGCTATCGTACTTTTTCCTGTAGCCTGTTCGCCAATTAGTATAGTCAGCTTCTTATCCAAGTCCATTTCAAAATGACCGTCAATCGGTCCAAAGTTATCAATAGAAATTCTAGCCAATTCAATCACCGCCTTAACGGTATTATACCAAACATTTACTCTGCGGTCAACTCAAAAAAGCTTGCAATTCTAACGTAAAAGCTGTATTGTAAAAAATAGGAAGACAGCCCATTTAACAGGGTTTGTCTGTCTATCTATTTGTAGTCAATTCTCTCGACGACAGCGGTAGGCATGTTGGCTTGACGTATTCTAAAGCGTTCTCCTTGTCAAGACACGCTTTTTCAACATGCCCTATTAAAAGTTTGTAAAGAGGAGGATTGGGACAAGCGCGCTGTTGCTGAGATTAAATTAATTGTACTAATGCAATTGCACCTGTCGGGGCGCGTACAGCAATTGCGCTTTACGAAAAAGGAGCATGTTCCAAAACAGAGGCGGAACGGTTGCTCAGTTTTTGTAATAATTCGGGTCCTGCCTTTATTCTTGGGGCAGTGGGGGCTGGCATCTTTTCCAATTCAATGGTTGGTTGGTTGTTGTATCTTGCTCATGCAGTGGCGTCTCTCACGGTTGGATTGGTATTCCGCTTCTACAAGTACAATGAACAGCCAAGAGAACAAACATTGCAGCAGTCAGCACCTGTGATTAGAGTGTCGCAAGCGTTTACGGGTGCGGTGCGGTCGTCCTTCGATGCCATTTTAGGCGTTTGCGCGTTTGTCATCTTTTTTGCCGTGGCGATTCGAATGCTCTATTCCTTTGGCGTGTTGGGATTTTTGGGGTCACTATTGGGGCATGTGTTAGCACCCTTTGGCGTTGGCGCAGATGTTGGTGAACGGATTTTGTCGGGCATGATTGAGGTTACATCAGGTTTATGGGCATTGCAGAGCATTAACATTGCTATCGCACAAAAGCTTGCCATGGCGGCGTTTATGCTTGGTTGGGCAGGGCTATCTATCCATTGTCAAGTGCTGACGTTTATTGGAAAGAGTGGACTAACCGCATGGACATACGTTGTCGGAAAATTGTTACACGGTGTGTTATCGACTGTCTATATTGTCGTTTTACTGAAGTTGTTTGATTTTGGGCTGCCTGTGTCTAGTTATCTGCTTGAGCAGGTGAATGGTATATCGACCATGGATTTTGGGCGCACATTGGGCGCGACACTACAAGTGACACTTGCTATTTGCATCGCATTGGTGTTTATTGGCGGTGTGTCTTTGCTAAAGCGAAACTGGAAACGGATATAAAAAAGGGGAGGTAGTTTAGCCCGCTTACGTGGGGTGGATTGCCTTCCATATTTTTATTGACAATACTTATTTTTAATAGTATATTGTAAATTATTAATGAATTAGTATTATAATTGGAGTGCTCTTAAAAGCTGAAAAATGCAGCCCAAGCAGACTTTTTTAGAAAATTTGTATCTATATTCATTTAATAATAACTAGCAAAAATTACTTAATTTCCGTTCTTTACTGTGGATAGAGATTTCTGACAACAATTTTTTTACGGGGGCGTTTCTATGCTGGTGACGCATATTTACATAAATGGGCAATGTAAAGAAGCAATCAATATGTATACAGCGGCGCTAAATGCTACGGTTAAAACCATGATTGAGGATTCAAAACAAGAGCATGTGATTCACGCAGAAATCCTCATACATGACCAATTGCTTATGTTGAATGACTTTGGCAATAACGATGGTTTGTCAGTTTCCGGGGGTTATCAATTATCTGTTCAATTTGATAACGAAACTGATTTGAAAAAAGCATATGCTATCATGCAGCATAATGGTGTTACGATTAATTCACTCCAAGCAACAGAGTATAGCCCATGTGTTGTCAGATTTATTGATAAATTCGATATTAGATGGGCTTTTTGGCTTTTAGCATGATGAACGGTTGTTTCGGCTAGAAATCCTACGAAACAATAGAATACATCCGATTGAGTTGCTCAATTTCAAAATTGGCATTATTTGTGTTGTGTATTGTTCATATTTCTTTTTGGAGGACAAATAAGTACGTATATCAAACAACGGTACTCAAAAATGCGACATCCTGAGACACTGCAAGAAAAAATAGCCTTACTCGTTTGTGGAACGGCTATAAAGCCTTCAAGAAGATTATTTTAGAGAATCATGAGCAAACGCAAGAGGTGATATCTGCCAAAGTGTGGGCGTCGTTTGAAACCCACAGAGGGGCACAAATTCGGCGCGATGATTTCGAGCTAGTTTCATTTGTGCCACACTGTCAATAAAAGTTGGCTATAGCTCTCTTTCGGGGGGCTATAGCCCTTTATATTAGTGACGTAGCAATGACATTTTTTTGTATGGCTATTGAATAAATGTCAGCTAAGTGGTACAATGTCGCTATTCTACAAAAGAGGTGTTTTTATGAAAAAAACGATTTTCCTACTGTTGGCACTACTGCTCTTAACAGGTTGCCAAGCAAACACAGAACCCATGACCCTAAAACTTGGCGTCATGCCAGCAGTTGACGCAGCACCCATTTACTACGCAATGGAAAACGGTCTATTTGCAGATGAAAAATTGACAGTTGACATTAGTTTATTTACCAATGGAATGGAACGTCAGAGCGCGTTACAAAGTGGCGCGATTGACGGCACGATTACCGACCTCATTGCGGTGATGACAAATGTGGCAAACGGACAGAGCATGAAGGCAACTTCGATAACAGACGGCAGTTTCCCTATTTTAGCTAGCCCCACCTTTGACCCCACCCAAGGCAATGCCAAGGTGGCGATGATGGAAGTGAGCATCACAAACTATTTGGCGGATACCTTGCTGACGGACTATACGCTTGAAAAAGTGTACATAAATGAAATCCCAGCGCGCATTGAAATGCTGAAAAGCGGACAAGTGGATCTTGCTGTGTTACCTGAACCCATTGCGTCCCAAGGGGAAGCAGCAGGACTGATTAGAATGGATGTGGGCAGTACCGAAAGCCCAGATTGTATCGCGTTTACACAAACCGCACTCGATAGCAAGGACAAAGAGATTAAGGCGTTTTACGTAGCGTACAACAAGGCGGTCGAGGCACTAGCGGGTGCGCCAGACAAGGCGGCGGCTCTATTAGCGACCAATCTTAAACTTCCCGAAGCAATTGCCACTAGTGTTGTGTTGCCTGCGTACCAAAAAGCAACAGCGCCAACAAAGGAACAAGTGAGCGAATTGTCTGCATGGGTCAAGGAAAATTTGCCGCCCATGAACGACGTTACCTACGAACAAATTGTTGAGCAAAAATACACCAAGTGATAACACTTTCACATGTGACCGTGTCGTATGGCACGGTCAATGCCTTAGAGGACGTTAGTGTTACGTTCGAAACCAACCACACGTATAGTGTAATTGGTCCGTCTGGTTGTGGTAAAAGTACGTTGCTGTATGTGTTGGCTGGCTTACTGCAACCCAGTGACGGCGTAAAGCAGGATATTAGTATCCTATTGCAGGATTATGCGTTGTTACCTTGGAAAACGATATGGCAAAACGCCGCTTTTGTGTTGAAAGATCGCGGCATTCCAGCCGCAGAGATTGACAGCCGCTTGCAATTGTTGTTCTCAGAACTGGACATGATTGACTTCAAACACCGATATCCACGCACGTTAAGTGGGGGACAGCGGCAACGCGCTGCCCTCATTCGTGCGCTTTGCACCCAACCGCGATTATTACTGCTCGATGAGCCGAGTGCGGCTCTTGATGCGTTTACGCGCGAGACTATGCAATCACTTATTGTGTCGTTACATGCAAAACACCCATGCACACTCGTGAGTGTCACGCATGACATGGAGGAAGCGTGCCAGCTGGGTCAACACATCCTCATCATGCAAAAAGCAGGGATCAAGCAAGTGGTTGATAACCCCTATTTTGGGCTTGCCAACCCTAGAGAATCGGCAGACTTTTTCCAATTCTGCACGCAGATGAGGAGGTGTATTTCCGATGCTTCTTCACGTCTTGGCTAGTCTTCTGCGTGTGCTTGCCGCACAATGTCTAAGTATGGTTGTGGGGGTTGCTGTTGGGCTGCTATGTGGGTGCTGTAAGCCTGTGGACACTGTGCTAAAACCGATTTTGTACATTCTGTATCCGATTCCCAAAATTGCATTTTTACCGCTGTTAATGGTGACAATGGGGCTAGGAAACGCGCCGAAAGTCACTCTCATTTGCATTATTATCGTGTTTCAATTTATACTATCGGTGCGGCAGTCTGTGTTTGATATTCCGCAACCACTCTTGCTATCAGTGCAGTCATTGGGGCTTACCAAGCGTTCCTATTTTATGGACTTTTTGTTGCCCGCGGTGCGCCCCGCTATCTTTACCTCGTTTCGTATGAATCTGGGGATTAGTTTTTCTGTGTTGTTTTTTGCCGAAAGTTTTGCCACAAAATACGGTATTGGCTACTATATTATGAACAATTGGGCGATGGCCAACTATCAAGCGATGATTGCTGGGATTGTGGCGTTGAGCGTCTGCGGTGTTGCTGTGTTTGTTGCGGTGGATGTGATTGAAAAACGTTTTTTCGGGGCGCAGCAATAATCCATCGTGCTGGCATACGAGGCGAACGTGATAAATGTGAGACGCGGAGGTGTAAAATGTTTCAAATAGCAATATGTGATGACGACCAAACGTTTCTTGACCGATTAGAAACATTGATATCGCAACGTTTCCTGCAAGATGGTCATGTCGTTACGATTACTACCTATTTGGATGGCAGAAATCTCATTGAGGCAGTAGAGAAACAGGCGCAAATTTTCGACGTGGTGTTCTTAGATGTTGAAATGCCTGCCATTAGTGGCTTTCAAGTGGCGCAAAAGCTTCGCCAACTTAGTAAGACATTTTTACTAATATTCACCACTTTTTTAGAAAGTCAAGCCAGACAAGGCTATACCTATAACGCATATCGGTACATTTTTAAGAATCAGCTAGAAACAGAATTAAACGAAGCAATTGCGGCGATTTTGGCGCGTTTGCGTCTGCAAGCTGTGGATGATGCCATGATAGAGCTTAAATATCGTTGTTTGGGCGTGTTAGAGACGCTCGAAGTGAAAAAAAGCGATATTCTGTATCTGCGATTGGAGAAAAATAGGCGTGTGACGTTAAAAACTGTGTTTTCGACCTACGATTTGCTGACAAAACCGCTGTCTGAGTACGCAAAACTACTGGCAACGGATTCGTTTTACCTTGTGATGCGAAATTACTTGGTGAATTTTCATCGTGTGGCAGATATTCTAACAGATGAGTTTGTGATGGAGGATGGCGAAAAAATCCCCTTAGGGGCAACGAGAGAGACGCAAAAAGTATCCAAAGAGAAGTATATGCAGTTTTTGGAGGAACGTCTATGAAGCTATTCGGAATAGCCATACTTATCTTTACAGGCGTTTGCGAAGCATTGATTATGTACTATTTTATGTATAAAATGGTAGGTTTCAAGCGTGGGATTCGGTGGTATCATATCGCATTGAGCGTTATTATCTTAGATGGCATGTCACTGTATCCTGCATTGTTTACGCCAGACGCTTGGTGGCGCGCATTACTGGGCGTGGGGGTTAGCTCTCTTTTGATGCTACTTTTGTTTGGCGGGGGGATACGCGACAGACTGTTATTCATGGTGGAAACCTTTATTCTAATGATTTCAACGGATGTGCTATTAACAAGCCTGTACTCACTTCAGATGACAAATTCAGCGGTAGAATACGCATTTTCAGCTTCCTTGTTGGTTAGATTTGGGGGCGTTTTGTTCAAATTTCTGTTTGTACTTGGTATGATTCACATCAATAAAAAGGGGCGATTGCTGCTACCGAAACGATTTTGGTGGTTGGCATTTGCTTCCTTTTCTATTGTACTAGTGATTGACATTTTTATGGTGTCTATTGGAGATAGTCATTACACACCGTG
>JAVBKJ010000110.1:0-36082 GCA_031554075.1 Oscillospiraceae bacterium
GTCATTTATTCGCTCTAATTTCTCTACTAATTCAGAAAAATTCATTCCCATCAGCTCCAAGTCAACATAATGTTATTCATTATATCAACTTACGCCACTTATTGCTACCTATTTTAACTTTTTTCATGCGTTTGGCGTGCATTTCTTTGGTGATTGCTTCAATGTCCGCCGCATCATGGGGTAAAACTTATGCGAGGGTGGGTCGAGTAGGCAGTCGGTAATAGGGCGTCCTGCCATAGCAGTAAGGACGCTCTCGAAGTCGCCGCGCTGCATTGGTAACAGTTTATCCAACGCCACCACTAACTCCTTTAGGTCGGCAGTCGGCAGTTTGGGGTATAGCGCGACACCTCTTTGTGTCTTTTGTTCGTCAATAAATTGCGCATAGCGCCTGCGCCCTCAGAAAACAGGTATATGTATTTCGTTTGCATACTGAGTCTGTTTAATCATGATTACAAACGCTATCACAATCCCTATAAATTACACGATTATTTTGCGATTTTTTGTGCAATAATTATAGCCCCGAGTAGAGCAAAAAGACTTGACAAAGTTGAAATATCTGATATACTTTTACGAGTGAGAACTTGGACGATTAGCTCAGCTGGTAGAGCATCCGCTTGACGTGCGGAGGGTCAGCGGTTCGATCCCGTTATCGTCCACCATATATAAACCCCCTAGAGCCTTTAATTGGTTCTAGGGGGTTTTGTTGCGCTAAATATTGAAAAGTGCCCTAATGTCCAACATAGTTATGCCGATTGTCTACATTGTTTAAGTTATCTGTTCTTATGGACAGTTTGACACATTCATACCCCCACATGAGGGACGACATGCTGATGGCAGTACTGACCCCATTTTTGTTATTTGAATTCTCGCTCTGCGCTCGATTACAAACCTACTTAAATAAACTGGAAACGAGCAAAAGTTGATGCCGTTCCCCACTCTTGCGAGAGTGCCGCCCATGCTTTGGCATGGGTACGATGCCTCATTGCTTGCCACAGGCAACCAATACGCCATCTATCGGGCTTCTGCGGAATCCCGAACTGCTTCGGGGTGTTGTCCATCTATTTTCCCTCTTGCCTTTGGCAGTCGTGAAAATTTGCCTAAAGGCAACCGCCGACACCCCTTGGGGAACGGCAGAAAGGTTGGATGGGTGTGACAAGTGATAATTGGCGAATTAGGTAGTGAATTTGAAAGATTAATTAGTGTTCACATGAATTGGGTGGCTTGATGCATGGTTCATACAATAGGTAAAAATGCGACGACAAGTAAATGAATAAATTTGTGTCATTAGCAAGTCAAACTCTATACGTGAAAATTAATTGTATCACCAACGGTTTCTTCTTCCCTTCGGAATAATTTTCCCATAGCGCGTACGAGGAGTTTTTGCATTTTTTGTCAGTCCCGAAAGTAAACAAAGCGGCAGTAAAATCAAGAATGCAACTACAAACAACATGTTTTCCACCAAATTTTCTATAAATTTTAATTAATTAACTTGCCCCTATTGTAACAGTTAATTTTAAGATTGTAAAGCAGAATATAAACTTTTAGCTAACATCGTTTTTAGTAAAAAATGCAGTCAAAAATGCAATTCCGAAAAACAGTAACTATCCTTTATAAACCTCGTATATCGAAGTATACGAGCAGTCCTTAGCCTAGTCTTTTTGACTTGGCATCTTTTGTCCAATCAATTATAAATGCACCACCTCTAATCTATCATAATGAGAGGTGATTACATGCCTTTCAACTTGCGAAGCCCAACCGAGCTTACTTTACTCCTTCTCTTAGCCAAGTCAGAGGGACGGTTACAACGTAAATATTTCCCAACTAAACAACTTTTTTATAAAATGAGAAACGAGAATTTCATTAAGGCTGACAAGTTTGGCTTCAAAATTACAGAAAAGTTTAAAAAAGACTACATTTCAAGCATTGACAAGACTGCAACGTTTTCAAGCACTGGTAGCCCCACCCATGAAAAAGGAATCGTTGGGTTTCTAAAAGTTTTGCCGCCGCCTGCCCTTGCGTCCGTTGCCCCTGCCGCCACGCTTGCAGTAGAACACAAGGTACATCAATCTACAGGCGAATACAAAGCCGCAGTAGCAACAATTCAGCAAGGGTTGGTACAACAACGGCAGACACCAGTGCGCATCTTTGCCGAACACCAACCCGTCACGTCGATTATTAAGGCGATACGCGCCTACACGAAGCACTAAACATTCACACATAACACAGCCGCCGTATCTCGTTTTGAGATACGGCGGCTGTTCATTGTGCAAGACGTATTAGTATTTACCGTGACCGCTTGGCAACTTCGGTTGTGCGCTACCAAGACGTTTTGGTCCCTCTTCGACTTTGAATTGAGACACCAAGCCTTCCAGTGTAGCACTTTGGCTGTTCATGGCGTCACTGGCGGAGGCAGTTTCCTCAGATGTCGCGCTGTTTTGTTGAATCACAGAGGACACTTGGTTAATGCCCTCATTAATTTGCTCAATGGATTTCGATTGTTCGCTCGAGGAGGCGGCAATTTCGCCCACGATTTCGGTGCTCTTATTAATACCCTCGACGATTTCAGTTAGGGAGCTGGCGGTCTCCATCGCAATCCGTTCGCCAAGCTCTGACTTTTCCATCGAGTTTGCAATGAGGGTGCTGGTTTCCTTGGCGGCATTGGCAGACTTCGCGGCAAGATTCCGCACCTCTTCAGCAACGACGGCAAATCCTTTACCATGCTGGCCTGCACGGGCGGCCTCTACCGCGGCGTTTAGCGCAAGGATATTCGTTTGGAACGCGATGTCGTCTATAACCTTAATAACCTTGTTAATAGACAAGGAGGCTTCGCCGATTTGCTTGACAGCCTGCACCATTTGGGTCATCTGTGAGCTACCTTTTTCGGCACTAACTTTAATATCCCTGGCAAGCTTGGCGGCACGATTTGCCATATCGGCATTGTCATGCGTTTTTTCAGCCACAACAGACATCGTGGAGCTCAGCTGTTCCACCGCAGCGGCTTGCTCTGTGGAGCTTTGCGCTAAGGATTGTGAGCCTTGCTGTAGCTGTTTCGCGCCTGCGGCAACTTGGCTAGAGCTTTCGCCAATTTGCGTGACCAAGTCTTGAATGTTGTCAACCACTTGGTTGATAGCGATGCTGAGGATATCCTCTGAGGATTTTGGCGTTACCTTCACAGTGAAGTCACCTTCTGCCATGTGGCGCAGGGCGCTCACTTGCTCTTGGGTGCTCACAATGAGTTTGTTAAAATCTTCAGTCAAAACGCCTAAATCGTCGTCAGTTGTAATGTTAAGGCGTTCGGCAGGTGCGCCGATTGCTAGCTGTTTGGCTGTAACAATAATCGCTGAAATAGGCTTTAAGGGGCGAATCAATAAGAATTGTGTGGCAAACCAGATAAGCACAATCGCCACAACGATAATCACACCGTACATAATTAATGTGGCAGAGCTGTTCTGACGTGCTGCCAATTCCGCAACGGAAACAGCCACACCGAACGTCCAGCTTGAACCTTGAAGCGGAACAGTAACAATGTACTTTTCAACGCCGTCATAATCAGTAGCCTTGACCATTTTAACGCCTGATGTTGTGTTTTCTTGTACCACTTCTTTCACAGTAACACCAAGGCTATCATACGACGTAATAATCCCTTTATCACCCTCGGCGCGTGGTCTAAAGGCTTCATTCTCGTGGGTGATAATCATACCCTTGCTGTCCAGCAAAAAGGCGCGTGCGTTTGTGTCTTGGATAGTAAAGTTATTGCAAATGTCCATGAGTGCATCCAAGCGCATGTCGTAGGACGCGACACCTAGGACAGTACCCTGCGCATCGACAACCTTTTTGCTGATGGCGGCATACATAATTTTATCGCTTAAAGACAAGTAAGGGTCAAGATAATTTACTGTTGTTTTGCTGATGGCACCTTGATACCAAGGACGAGAGGTGGGGTCATAGTCAGCGCTAGGAATCCAACCAGAGGAGTCAATATACCGTTTGTCTGCATAGCCAAAGTACGCTGCCGCCAACGAGGGGTAGAGAGTATGTACATTTTCTAAGTAAGCCAGTAACTTTGCACTATCCTCCACGCCAACACTTGCAACAGCCGCGGCGTTTGTTTGTAGGCTAGATTCCAGTTTGTCCAAAAAGCCTTTGGCATCCTTGGCGGAAAGGTCAGTTGCTAACACAACAGAGTCTTCGGTGGCAGACCAAAACGAACTATTCGAGGACACCTGTGACGCGACTACTGCAACCAGCAGAATAAATAGTGCGATGAGCAGGACACGAAGTGTAAGCTTTTTTTGCAGGCTTTTTACTTTTTTCTGACCCATGGTACACTCTCCCCTTTTATGTTTATGTGTCATCGAGGCAATCGCTGCGGCAAGAAAAGCACCGCTTACCTATCGAGTGCAAAGTCAAAATTTACGATTTTTTGTTATTATCAGTTAGGCATTTTAAGGAAAAAACTGTCGCAAATTGTCACATTGTGAATCCATATGGTTTATTTACATTGTGACAATTTTACCAGATAATAGCAAAATATTGCAATTGTTTTGCACTGGCACTAAAATGATTTTACAGCTAAATTGAACAAATGTCAATATATTTACACAAACTTACGAGGTGTAATCTGTGATTATTTCACAAATTACACCTCGTAATATGGCGTTTCGCTATATTCGGGGCGTGGTTACTTGGCGGCTAGGATATGCTCCAAATCTTCTTGTGCTGTGGCAATATGCTTTAGCTTAAAGTTATCAACCAACAGCTGTAACACATTCGGGCTCACAAACGCGGGTAGCGTTGGTCCGAGGTACACATTTTGTACATTCAGGTGCAATAGCGCCAGCAACACAGCAACCGCTTTTTGCTCGTACCATGATATAATCATCGAAAGCGGCAAGTCATTTACCGTGCAGTCAAAGGCATCCGCCAAGGCAAGGGCAATTTTCACCGCAGAGAATGCGTCGTTACACTGACCGACATCAAGCAGACGCGGCAACCCTGCCACAGTGCCAAACTCTAAATCGTTAAAGCGATACTTGCCACAGGCAAGTGTTAGGATAATGCAATCCTGCGGCACAGCTTTGGCAAATTCTGAGTAGTAGTTACGACCCGGGCGTGCGCCGTCGCAACCACCAATAAGGAAAAATCGCTTAATCTGGCCTGCTTTAACAGCGCCAACAATCGCTTCTGCATGAGAAAGAACCGCTTTGTGTCCAAATCCGACCGTGATTTCCTTGCGTGGCTCATCCTCTGGGAATCCGCCCAACGACAAGGCTTTTTCGATAATCACTGTGAAATCCTTGCGTCCATCTGCTTGTCTGGGCACATGCTGCAATCCCTTATGGCTGACGACACTGGTGGTATAGATTCTATCCTTGTAGGAATCTTGTGGGGTCATCAGGCAGTTTGTCGTCATCAGGATGCAACCAGGCAGGTTGTCAAATTCCTTTTGTTGGTTTTGCCATGCCGTGCCGAAGTTGCCCACAAGATGGGGGAACGCGCGCAATTTTTCGTAACCATGGGAGGGTAGCATTTCACCATGGGTGTACACATTAATACCCTTGCCTGCTGTTTGCTCTAGCAACATTTCAAGGTCGTATAGGTCATGTCCCGACACGACGATAAATGGTCCTTTGAGCTTGCGTGTGTTGACAGCGTGTGGCATCGGTGTCGCAAAATGCTCATTATTCGCAGTATCTAGCACAGCCATAACAGCGACCGCTTTGTTGCCTGTTTCCAGCATGAGCGGCACGAGCGTATCAAGGCTTAGGGTGTCCTTTGCAATGTCCGCCAGACACGTTACATAGAAGTTGTCCACTGCCACATCGTTATAGTCAATCGCACGTGCTTGGTGACCATACGCGGCGATACCTTTTAGCCCATAGACAATCGTCTCACGGACAGAACGGACGTCGGCATCCATGGTTTGGTCAAACATAATGCCAGCACGCTCTGCGTCGCCTTCTGTGGTGTCCTTGTTAAAATTAAACGTCGCGTACTCGCTTGTGAGCGTCGCTCCAGTTTTCTTGCGCAGGGCCTCTTTCAACACTTGTGACTGCTCCAAGAGTGCGATGTGCGATGCCTCGTCGAAGTTGACATTTGTGAGGGTTGTAAATAACGCATCCTCAATAAAAACAACTACATCCGTTGGGGCATCCTGTCCTTTTTGAATTAGTTCATTGGCATACAACGCCAACCCCTTGCATTGATAAATCAGCAAATCCTGTAATCCTGCCACGGTATGGGTTTTGCCGCAAACACCTTGCTTTGTGCACCCCTTGCCGCCAGCGGTCTGTTCACATTGATAACAAAACATAGTAAATACCTCCTCATTCCATTATAGTATAATAGTTTTTACAAAAACTATGTACTCAGAGTATACATCGTCCGACGCGCAATGTCTGTTGCAATTGCAACAGACATTGCGCCAACATAAAACTTTTTGAGAGAACGTCCAATAAATAACAGTATCTATATTGCACAATGTATGCTACACTATGGGTATATTTTTGAGCATTGTTGACCTAATGTTGATGAGGTGATGCGATGAAACGACGTATTGGGGCAGTGATTGCGGTTTGGGTTGCCGCCATAATTCCGTTTTTCTGGGCGGCACGCGGGTCTGTCGATTTTTCAGACAGGTATGCCTCCGCTAGCAGAAGCTTTAACGCAGTTTTATCTCGTGTGACAGGGCTTGTGCCGTTTAGTGTTGGCGAATTTGGCGTGTACGCGGTCATACTCGCCTTTGCGGTGGGATGGGGCATTCTACTCTACCGATTGCGTCATGAGCTTTCTCCTGCCAAGCGAATCGGGCGCGGTCTTTTAGCGACCGCATTTGCCGCAGGCATACTGGTCTGTACTTTTGTCTGGTTTTGGGGGTTGCATTACGTCTGCCCACCTCTTAGCCAACAGTTGGGGCTATCGCCCGCCCCGCAAACCGTGCAATCCTTAACCCAAGCGGCGACAATTTATCGCGACGAGCTAAATGAACTCTGTTTGACAGTGCCGCGCACGCCAGAGGGGACAATGGCGGCAGGTGACTTTCAAACCACCGCTCGTAAGGTGCAAGAAAGCTATGACACCCTGTCAGCCACCTACCCCTTTATTGTAACAGGTGGCGCACCACCCAAACGTATCACCGCGTGGTTTATTCAATCCTATACAGGTATTTCAGGCGTTTACATACCATGGACAGCGGAGGCGTGCGTGAATCCCGATACGCCCTGGCCCACACTTCCCGCCACGATGGCGCATGAATTAGCGCACCGTCAGGGCGCGGCGGCAGAGGACGAAGCAAATTTTTTCGGTATTCTCGCCTGTGAGGCCTCGTCTGACGAATCCGTCCGCTATAGCGGCGCGTTTCTCGCCTTTTTGTACACCGCGAACGCGCTTGCGCCGCATGACCCTGCGGCACATAGTGCGCTGTGGGAAGGGTTACAGCCCGAAGTAGTGGCAGATATGCGTGGTCTGGTGGCGCACAACGCAAAGTATGAAGGACCAATCGCAGCGGCGGGCAATGCGGTTAATGACACCTATCTTAAAGTGATGTTGCAGGAAGACGGCGTTAACAGCTATGGACGTGTTGTGGATTTATTGCTTGCCAAGCTAATCGCAGACAAACGGATTGTTGGCTAAGTTTACATCACCGCACTGTCGATTGTGTCGCGTATGAAATGACGCACTGCCGCCAATACTACACCTACATAGAGTCGCATGATTTCTCAGCTGTGGCACTGCCGCAAGACTTGGCAACGCCGCGTCCTAACGAATGTTGGTATGTTTAGGGAGAAATCCTATTACGTCGCGTGGAGGGTTTGTCATGAAAATGACTAATGTAGAATACGGTAAGTTTGCGCAGGCGCAGTCGC
This sequence comes from Oscillospiraceae bacterium, assembly GCA_031554075.1. Lineage (GTDB taxonomy): Bacteria > Bacillota > Clostridia > Oscillospirales > UBA929 > WRMG01. The sequence continues at coordinate 7,866 of JAVBKJ010000110.1, forward strand.
CTGCGTCACCACTAGGTCGCAATATGCTGTGGGCGTTTGCTGTTGGCGGCTTGATTTGCACCATCGGGCAAGGGCTAAACAGCCTGTATATGGCATGGGGGCTTACCTCGGAGGCGGCCAGCATGGCTGTGCCGATTACGCTTGTATTTGTTGGTGCGTTCCTAACAGGGATTCATCTGTTTGATGATATTGCAAAATTTGCAGGTGCGGGTACGCTTGTGCCCATCACAGGCTTTGCCAACGCTATGGTGTCGCCTGCGATGGAGTTTAAGAGCGAGGGTCTCGTCATGGGGCTGAGTGCGCGTATGTTTAGCATCGCAGGGCCTGTACTCGTGTTTGGCATTTCCACCTCGGTGTTGTACGGGCTTGTGTTAGTGCTGCTGCAAGCACTGAAACGCTAACCTTTTTGTGCATTGCGTTTCTGCCTAACTCTATGGTATAATGGTCATACTTTGACTGTTATACCATTTTTTTATGGCAGTGCTGTTGTTCTTAGCTGTCAACATGGATAGCAGACGGATTTTCCGCAAGATGCAAACACTATATACGAAGGAGACATGCATGGACAAACTAAAACACTGGTGGAAGTACGCTATTCCTTTTGCACTTGGTGTGCTTGTGTTCGCATTTATCACGCAGTATGACCAAACGATACACATGTTAAATTCCATCTTAGGCGGTATCGTGTTTATTTTGGGTCGCTTTGCGATTGGGTTTGGCATGGCATACTTTTTGAACTTTCCCATGCGGTTTATGGAGCGTCGTCTTAAATTTAGACGTTGGCTCAGCTTTTCGCTCACCTACTTACTGTTAGCAGGTATCCTCGTACTGATGTGGTTTGTCGTTGTGCCTGCGCTCGTGGACAGTGCCCAGCAAATACGCGGCTTGCTACCCAAGTATTATCTTAACGCACAAAAACTGGTGGACGACTACTTCTCGACACTGACAGAAGCAAACCAAGTAACCTTACGTAATTTTATCAGTCAAGCGTCAATCACCATTACAAATTACGCGACAGACTTGCTAAAGGTCAGCTATGTCAGCCAATTCCTAGAAGATTTCTTGCGTAGCTTCACCAATATTGCCTTTGGTACGCTAATTTCCATGTATGCTCTTTGGACAAAGGAAAAAATCGTGCTTACCATCAAACAGTTGCTGTACGCCCTATTCCCCACCCATGTGGGCGACACCACGTTACGCATTTCCAGAGAAGCACACAAAAACTTTTCACAATATATCGTCGGTATGGTGTGGGTTTCTGTTTGTGTGGCTATCCTTAGTTTTATAGTGTTTATTATTTTCCGCATACCGATTGCGCCGTTTTTATCCGTTGTCGCGCTCGTGTGCAATATGATACCCTATTTTGGTCCCTTTATGTCTGGTGTGATCACAGGGGTTGTGCTGCTTGTCTTTGGTCCTATGTATGCGCTGATTGGCGTTCTCATCGTCATTGTCATTCAGTGTATTGACGGTGCTATCATCAGCCCCAAAATTTTAGGCGATTCCGTGGGGATCAGCCCCCTATTAACGCTAATTTCCATTACCGTGGCAGGCGACCTCTTTGGCTTATTGGGTATCTTTCTCGCTGTCCCTGTTGTCGGCACACTAAAGCATGTGGTGTTTGATAAGTTTATCAATGCGCGCCTTTCCTCACACGGGCTTGACCTCGTTGCTCCCGACGCACACCCTGCGCCCCCCATGCCCACATCGCCTCGTAGTAACGACAAGGGGGACCCCCCTGTTGCCTAAACAGGCATCTTGTTTTCGATTGTCTATAAAAAAGGACCGCTCTAACGAGCGGTCAAATGTTATGGAAGCCATGCCCCCTTGCGGAGGGAGTAACCAAATATTACCATTTTTATTGTACAAAATGAGTCGAATATTGACACCCAAAAAGATAAGGAGGCACTTTCATGGATATTATTATTGTCGGCGGCGGTCCTGCTGGGTTTGCGGCTGCCATTTATGCGCGGCGCGCTGGTCTATCTGTTACCTTACTGGAAAGACTGTCCGCAGGCGGTCAGATGGCAACCACACCTGATATCGAAAACTACCCAGGCATCCCGCGTACAGCAGGCTACGAACTGGCGTTTGCGATGGAAAATCAAGCGCGTGAACTGGGCACAGAGATACAATACACCGACGTTACAAAATTAACCATAGGGTCGCCGCATGAAGTACAAACCGCTGGCAAACTGCTTACCTGCCGCGCCCTCATATTAGCCATGGGCGCGACCAGACGCACCTTGGGCTGTGCAGGGGAAGCCGCCTTCACAGGGCGCGGCGTTTCCTACTGCGCCACCTGTGATGGCTCATTTTTTAAGGGGCAAACGGTCGCCGTTGTCGGCGGTGGCAACACAGCACTAGAAGATGCCCTCTACATGGCAGGGCTTGGCTGTGAAGTGTACGTAATTCACAGGCGCACAGGCTTTCGCGGCAATGCTATCTTAGAAGAGCGCGTCCATCGTGAGCCGCGCATTAAGCTCCTATTAGAACAAACCGTGACGGCTATCGAGGGCAACCAAAAGGTCGAACGCATTGTGCTGACACATGCCCAAACCCGAGAAACGACTTCTATCCCTGTGGCTGGCGTTTTTATTGCCGTGGGTGTTCTGCCGCAAACTGAGCTAGTGCGCGACATCCTCCCCCTCACCGCCTCTGGTCATGTCGCCGCTGACGAAACCTGCCACACCCCTTTTGCAGGCGTCTTTGTCGCTGGCGATTTGCGCCAAAAACCATTGTATCAAATTGTCACCGCCTGTTCGGATGGCGCGGTGGCCGCGAGTGCTGCAGCGCACTTTTTGCAGTAGGTGACGATATGGTATTATATAATGCGCAACTCTACACGATGTCAGATGGCATACTGTCAGACGGCTGGGTTCGGTTTGAAAATGGGCTCATTGTCGCCTTGGGCGAGGCAAACACCGCGCCAACACCGACAGCAGACGATATAGATTGTCAAGGGCAGCCCGTTACCCCAGGGCTTGTGGATGCCCACTGCCATATTGGCATGATGGGGGATAGCCTCGGCTTTGAGGCGACAGACGATGCCAACGAATGGGGTGACCCTGTGTCGCCACATGTGCGCGCGCTCGACGCGATTAATCCGATGGACAGAACGTTTGAGGACGCGGTGCGCGGCGGTGTGACCACTGTGTGCGTCGGTCCTGGCAGTGGCAATCCCATAGGGGGACAGGTGTCTGTGCTTAAAACCGTTGGCAACCAAGTAGACAGTATGCTACTTTTACCAACAGCGGCCATCAAGATTGCGTTCGGTGAAAATCCACGTCTGCATGGCAAAAAAGGTCACGCCCCCTACACCCGTATGGCGGCGGCGGCGATGATTCGTGAAGCATTATTGACAGCGCAAGACTACCAACAGCACCATGAACACTTCAATATGAAATCAGAAGCGCTGTTGCCTGTCCTTGCAAAGCGGATGCCCTTTCATGCCCACTGTCACCGTGCTTCCGATATTTTTACCGCGTTACGCATAGCGCAAGAGTTTGCGGTTGACATCGTCCTCGTACACGCCACCGAGGCTCACCTGATTGCGTCGGCACTCGCGGCGGCGAATGTCCCCATCATTACAGGTCCTTCGATGCTCACCCGCGCCAAGCCCGAGCTAACGAATATTAGCTTTCAAACCCCTGTTACCCTCTCTCAACACGGCTTGCGTCCTAGTATTTGCACTGACGCGCCCGAAACCTCAATTGATTATTTACCGCTTTGTGCCGCGCTGGCGGTCAAGGCTGGCATGTCCCCCTATGAGGCGCTCCGCGCCATCACATGGTATCCTGCCACCACATTGGGGGTTGGGCATCGTGTGGGGGCTTTGCGCCCCGGCATGGAGGCTGATATCGTATTATGGACAGAACACCCCTTGTTGCTCGACAGTCGTCCCCAAACGGTTTGGTCGTCTGGGACGCGTGTATTTTCGTAATGCCATGTTTTTAATATACGATACGGTCCTTTAGGAGGTACTTGGGATTGAAGGTTAGAGAGAAAATTCTACTTATGTTGGTCGCATTTGCCATTATCCCGACAGTGTTTATTATTGGTGTGCATCTGCCGTCAGATAGCAAGACAATCGAAAACCTGCAAATCAACCGTATGACAGCGGTGATGCGCACCTCTGCCGCCGCCTTTTCCGAAATTATGGGGCTTCGCAAAGAGGAGTTCGGCCTGGTATCTGCTAACTGGAGCGTGCGCGACTATGTCGAAGCAAAAGGGCGCTCTGGTCCTCGTCACGCTGAGACAATCGAGGCATTAAAGGGTGTCAAAACCTATTTTAATACCTATGTGAGTACGATACGCACGTTTGACGACTTATTATTTTTAGATGAAAACGGTGTCGTTGTGGCGGGTGTGCATCCCGAAACCATCGGGATGGATTTGTCGGAAAGCGATTATTTTACACGTGCGTTTGAACCTGCCTATGCCAACAAAGTCTTTAGCAGTACCGTACATGAACCCTTGGCAAGCGAGGCAAACCCCGACGAACGATACCTTGCGCTTAGTTCCGTTTTGTATAGCGCAGATGGGGAAGTGGCTGGAGTACTCGTCGCCTATCTCAGCACCAGTATCATTGCGGAATTTTCGCGCAATATCCATTTTGGCGAAACTGGCATTGCTTTTGTGACAGATTCGCGCAATTATATTCTCTTTCACCCCGAGCCACGTTTCTTTAATGCCTATACCGCTGCCCCAAAGCTAACCACTCTTTTTCAGAAGTGGCGGCAAGGGTCTGGCGATGGCACCGGTCTCATTGATGATCGGCTAGGTAGTCAACGTTTTATTATGTATTATCAAATCATGCCAGATTGTGAACTGATGTTGGTGCTACGGCAGGATTACGAGGAATTTGTTGCCGACCGCAATGCCATGGCTCAATCCGCACTTATCGCCATAGGCGTTGCCACCGTACTTGCCTGCCTTGTTGGTTTCTTCTTTGCCAAAAGTTTTATGCGTCCTGTGCAACAATTACATAAGGCGTTTACCTCGGGCAGGCAAGAGGGATCCTATGTGGAGTGTCATTTGACGCGTGATGATGAATTTGGAGAACTTGCGCGCTGTTACAACGATATGATCTCCAAGCTTTCGCTACAGCACCAGCTGACAGAACAGGAAAAAGACAAGAACATATTTATGGCAACCCACGACAGGGTGACAGGTCTGCCCAACCGTGTTTCCTTTGAAAAGAATTTACAAACGATGCTAACAGCGGATGTACAGGGTGCTGTCTTTTATGCGGATATCGACAACATGAAGCAGGTAAACGAAGTGTATGGTCATCCCGCAGGAGATGCTGTGCTGTGCGAGGTGGCAAAACGCATGAAAGCCCTCGGGTTTGATGAATGCGCGCGTGTTGGCGGTGATGAGTTTGTCCTCATTCTTAAAGGGAACGCCACAGATATTTCCCAAATGTCGCAACGCTTTTTGGAGTCGATGCTTACCCCCTTTGAGCTGGCCGACCTAACCCTACAGGTCAGTATTAGTGCGGGCATTGCTGCCTTTCCCGAACACGGACAGTCGCCCGATGCGCTCATAACCAACTCTGATATGGCGATGCACGTAGCCAAAGCCAATGGCAAAAAGCAAATTTCCTTCTTTAATGAGGCAATGCGAAGTCGTGTTTCTCGTCAAAATGCCGTCATGCGCATACTACGCGACAGTTTTGATAACAGCGAAGCGTTCTTAATGTATCAACCCATCTTTAAGCCGTCTGACAAGAGTATCGTCGGGTTTGAGGCGCTCATGCGTATTAAAAGTACGCAAGTGGGGTTAATTAGTCCCACCGAATTTATCCCTGTAGCCGAAAGTGATATATCTGTCATTTTGCAGTTAGGCGAGTGGTGTATCCGCACGGCGTTGCAGTTTATGTCACGTTTACAACGTGAAGCGAATTTTACAGGTTACATTGCGGTGAATATCTCACTGGCGCAAATTCGTCATCCAGATTTCGTTCAGTCTGTGCTGGCGCTGTTGGCAAATGAGGGCATTGCGCCGCGCCAATTACAGCTTGAAATCACCGAAACAATTGTGTTAGGCTGCGTGGAAGACCTCAAAGAGCAACTTGCGGCACTACGGCAAGCAGGCGTTCGCATCGCGCTCGACGACTTTGGCACGCAATCCTCGTCACTGTACTACTTAATCCATATCCCCTTGGACGTTGTCAAGGTAGACCCCGCTTTCTTTAAGAATATACATAATGATAGGCGCATTGCCATCATCAATCGCACGGTGGTCGATTTGGCGCATAGCTTTGGCATTACCATTGCGGCAGAGGGCGTAGAGAGACAGTTAGAATACGAAGAGCTGACCCCCTTGGGCTTTGACGAAATGCAAGGATTCTATTGTTACCGCCCTGTCATGGCGGACGGCGCCGTGCAAACGCTTAAAGCACTCGAACAGCAAACGAATCCGTCCCCAACATAACAACAAAAAGGGAGTGGTAGACCAAACGGCTTACCACTCCCTTTTTTGTTTGAGAAGCATAGATTTCAAACTAGTTATTTGCCCTTCAAAAACTCGCCAACTTTTTTATCTTCGATTGTAATATGTTTAATCAGCCAGTCTATCAACACCTTGTTAATCTGCGCGGTTAACGCAATGCTCGGTCCCGTTGCCTTATATTCTGCCTCAAGCTTGGTAATATTATTAATAAATAGTGTGTGCAGTTGCTTGTGGGCGGCGGCGGTGGGATAGCCGTGCTTGGCTTGTAACTGTTCTTCGTCTCTGAAATGCTCTTTGGTGTATTCTACCACAAAATGCAGTGTCTCGCCGACGCGGGCGCGCCCCTGCCCCTTTGTACATGCTTCCATCAAATCATCAATTGCCAGTACCAGTTTTTTGTGCTGTGTGTCAATTTTGTCGTTCCCGACAAGTAGTGAATCTCTCCAATACGTCATATGTAATACCCCCTTTAATGATATTGTACCACAACATTACCATCAGCAACTAGCATAACATTACGGTATTTTAGCAAAAAGTTGTACACATTCTTGACATTTGTTGCAAATATTGTAAATTACCCACAACCACTGCCACCAACACAATCGTTTCAGAACCACAAAACCGCACTGCCTGTTTTACAATTTAGCCAGCGCCAGCCCAACAGGGCAGTGGTCACTGCCGTAAATATCTGCATGAATGGTTGCGTCCTTCACTTGAGGCATCAGCCGTTCTGACACTAAAAAGTAGTCAATCCGCCAACCGACATTTTTCTCACGCACGCCCGGCATGTACGACCACCATGTATAGGCATCGTGTCTGTCTGGATACAGCACGCGAAAGGTATCCGAAAAGCCAGAGGACAACAGTTCGGTCATTTTTGAGCGCTCCTCATCTGTAAACCCTGCATTACGGCGGTTGGATTTCGCATTCTTAATGTCAACTTCTTGATGGGCTACATTCAAATCGCCACATACGATAACAGGCTTGCGGCTGTCTAGGTCTTGTAGATAGCCCTTAAATGCTTCTTCCCATGTCATTCGATAGGACAGACGCGCCAACTCTCGTTGGGAATTGGGGGTATACACACAGACAAAATAGAACTCCTCAAACGCCAGCGTAATAACGCGCCCCTCTTTGTCATGTTCCTCTACGCCTATGCCATACTGAACCGATAGCGGCGCTTCTTTTGTAAAGACGGCTGTACCCGAGTAACCGCGCTTTTGCGCGCTATTCCAGTACTCATGATACCCCGCTAGATCAAAGGAGGCTTGTCCCTGCTCCATTTTGGTTTCCTGCAAGCAAAAGATATCGGCGTCCATATCTTTGAATATAGTTTCAAACCCCTTGCCTAAGCTGGCGCGCAGTCCATTCACATTCCACGATACAAGTTTCATAGTAAACCCTCATAACCACTTTTCATGTTTTTTTCTTAGGATACAGCCAGCGTTACCCCTTGTCTGTAGTATGCTTGATTTGCTTTTAGGTATACGTACAAACAAGCCCCAAGACGTTACCGCCTTGGAGCTTGGTCTCAAAACTGGTTAGGGAACAATGTAGCCAGCGTCTTTTAGAATTTGTTTTGCTTCTGCCATGTCAGCAACAGGATCGCCAGAGCCGAAGTAGTTACCACCGTTAGTACGGAAGTCGCCGCCGTCAGCATCAACAAAGCCGCCTGGAACAAACGCGTAGGCAGGTTGTGCATTGTTCTTGACAACGTCGATAACGTCTTGACGGTCAATCGCTAGTGCCAATGCCTTACGAATGGCTGGGTCTTGCATAGCTGGATCTTCCATGTTAACGGAAGCATAGTAGACACCTAAAGAGGAGTCGATTTCAAAGAAACCAGCAGTTTTCATACGGTCTGTTTCTTCAGATGGGAAGGTTTCGCAGATATCAATTTCGCCAGTCTCAAACGCAGCCAAGGCAGCAGCATCGTCGTCTGTCAGCCAATTGATAACTTTTGGGCAAAGTACGTTTGCAGCATCCCAGTATTGGTCATTTTTCTCAAGCACCATCTTGTCTTGTGCGGTGTAAGAGGTAATTTTATAAGCACCATTAACAATATAGGTTTCTGCTTTGTTCGCCCAGCCTTCGTTAGCGACAATGTCCTCACGTACTGGGTAGTATGTTGGGAAAGCAACCATTTCGGTGAAGTAAGCGCAAGGACCAGCTAGGACGATTTCTAGGGTTTTGTCGTCAATAGCCTTAACGCCAAGGGTTTCAGGAGCGGCTGTGCCAGCGATAATCTCAGAAGCACCCTTGATGTATTCCATTTGGTACGCATATTCAGCACCAGTAAGTGGGTTGACTGCGCGCTTCATAGCAAATTCAAAGTTTTGAGCTGTTACTGGCTTGCCATCAGACCACTTTGTATCACGCAGATGGAATGTCCATGTAAGACCATCAGCAGAGATATCCCAGCTTTCGGCAACGGCAGGGACAATTTTACCATCTTTATCACGGCGAGTTAAACCGTCAAAGCACTGTTGGATGACAGAAGCACCATCAGTTGCGTTGTTTAGCGCGGGGTCAAGAGACTTAGGGGTAGCACCCAATTGATAGTTAATGGGCGTGCCATCAGCCTTGGAGGCCCACTTGAAGTTCAAGTGATTAATCAGCGCATCATGGGTAGCACCTGTCACTTTGTGGTTGTTTAGGCGCAAATCTGTGTAGTAGTAAATTGGCAACACAGCAAAGGATTCGACTAACAACTTTTCAGCATCGTGCATTGCTTGCATACGAACAGCAACGTCGTTGGAAGCCTTAGCGGTTTTGATTAGTGCGTCAAATTCTTCATTCTTGTAGTTAGGGTCATTTTGTGCAGAGTAGGATAGGAATAAATCCAAGAAGGTCATTGGGTCGATGTAGTCGCCCAACCAGCCGTGACGAGACACCATGTAGTTGCCTTCGGTACGTGAAGTTTGGAACACAGCCCACTCTTGGTTTTCAATGGTGACATTGAAGCCAAGCTCACCCCAGTAAGCTTGTAGTAACTCAGCAATTTGCTGATGTCCTGCGTTTGTGTTAAAGATGTACTTGATTTCTGGTAGTGGCTTAGGTTCAGCAGTTGCTGGTGTAGCTTCCACTGCTGGGGTAGCGTCACCAGTTGGGGACGCTTCGGGCGCTGCGGCAGGCGCACAGGCAGCCATAACACCCATTAGCATCAAAGCAGCTAACAGAATTGAGAATGTCTTTTTCATGTATGTTCCTCCAAAAAAATATTTATCAAAAGGCAGGCAGCCTTAAGAACAAGTTAAGCCTTTTGCGGCTTTACATCGTGGCACGCCACAAAATGCGCAGGGGCAACCTCTAGCAACTCTGGTATCGTTTGGCGGCAGATATCCATCGCTCTAGGGCAACGGCTGGCAAACGCACAGCAGGCGGGGGGATTCACGGGCGTTGGGACGTCACCCTGCAAAATAATGCGCTTATTGGCTTTTGCGGCATCGGGGTCGGGCAACGGAATGGCCGACAGCAACGCAATGGTATAGGGGTGCAGTGGCTGACTATACAGGGTGTCAGACTCAGTAAGCTCCATCATATGCCCCAGATACATAACGCCTACGCGGTTTGAAATGTGCTGCACCATCGACAAGTCGTGAGCAATAAACAGGTATGTCAACCCTTTTTGCGCTTGCAAATCCTCCAACAGGTTCACAACCTGCGCTTGGATAGACACGTCAAGCGCCGAGATAGGTTCATCGCAAACAATCAGTTCAGGGTCCGAGGCGAGCGCACGCGCACTGCCAATACGCTGACGTTGACCGCCAGAAAACTCATGGGGATAGCGAGACGCATGAGAACGCGCCAAGCCAACTGATTCGAGCAATTCAAAAATCTTTTTCGTGCGCGCTTCCCCTTTGTACAAGCGGTGGATGTCAATCGGCTCTGCGACGATGTCACCAACAGGCATACGGGGGTTCAAGGACGCATAGGGGTCTTGAAATATAATCTGGATTCTGCTGCGGTAGGGCATTAAGCCACGAGTACTCAAACGGGCAATATTCGCACCGTCAAAGTAAATATCGCCGCCCGTTGGCTTATAAAGACGGACAATCGAGCGCCCGACAGTTGTTTTACCACAGCCAGACTCGCCGACCAAGCCGAGTGTTTCCCCTTTATGAATGGCAAACGAGACATTATCGACTGCTTTTAATGTGCCGCCCTTCACCTTAAAATACTTTTTAAGGTTCTGAACGTCAATGAGAACTTCATTACTTGACATGTTATACCTCCGCCTTTGCCGCCGCTAACCGTTCTGCGGCATCAGGATGATGCAGCCAGCAGGTAGCCCGATGCTCTGTTCCAACTGTAAAGAACGGCGGTTGTTGGTCTAGGCACACACGCATCGCATGAGGGCAACGCTGTGCAAAGCCGCATCCAACAGGGGGCTTAATTAAATCTGGTGGTTGTCCGTCAATCGGCACAAGCCTTGTGCGTGTACCAATCGTCACTCGGGGGATGGATTTGAGCAAGCCCCAAGTATAGGGATGTGCTGGCTGGTAAAATATATCGCGAATGGGCGATTCTTCGCAAATCAGCCCAGCGTACATAACCTTTACTTCTTCGCAAAGGTCGGCAACGACGCCTAAGTCATGCGTAATCAATATAATAGATGTTTGGAATTTTGTTCGCAAATCCTTCATTAAGTCCAAAATCTGTGCTTGTATGGTAACGTCCAACGCGGTCGTTGGTTCGTCTGCTATCAGCAATTGCGGATTATTAGCAAGCGACATCGCAATCATAGCGCGCTGACGCATACCGCCAGAAAATTCGTACGCATACTGCTTAATACGCGTGGCAGGGTCAGGAATCCCTACCAGACCGAGCATTTCAATACTGCGCTCGCGGATTTCCTGCTTGGACATGCCGCGGTTATGCTCTTTTATCGCCTCGTGCATTTGATTGCCAATGGTGTACACGGGGTTGAGTGAGGTCATTGGGTCCTGAAAAATCATAGCAATGCGATTGCCACGTATGGTGCGCATTTCTTTATGTGTCTTTTTGAGTAGGTCATTGCCCTCAAAGATAATTTCGCCGCCTACCACCTTACCAGGTTGGGGAATCAGCCCCATAATACCCATAGAGGTAACGCTTTTGCCGCAACCAGACTCGCCGACAAGCCCCACGGTTGAATTGGGCTTGACTTTGAAGTCGATGCCACGCACAGCTTTCACTTCGCCTACGCTCGTAAAGAAGCTGACTTTCAAATCTCGAATATCGAGTATATGTTCCATGTGCCGCTGTGCCTCACTTTCTCATCTTTGGGTCTAACGCATCACGCAAACCATCACCCAAGATGTTAAAGGCTAACATGGTGATACTAATGGCTGCCGCAGGGAAAAATAATAGGTGCGGTGCGCTTTGTAACGCTTTGTATGATTCACTGCACAACGAACCCCATGAAGCCATGGGTGCGCTAACACCAATGCCCAAAAAGCTCAAAAATGCTTCGGTAAAAATCGCAGAGGGAATGGCCATAGTAACCATAACAATGATGGGTCCAATAGAGTTTGGCACAAGGTGCTTCATAATCATACGGATTGTCTTTGTGCCTTGGCTGCGCGCCGCCATAACGTATTCTTGATTTTTAAGGGACAATACTTGACCGCGTACCACGCGCGCCATGTTGACCCAGAAAACCAAGCCTAACACTAAATAGACCAAAATCAGCTGATACCCCAGCGGCTTAAACATCATCCAAAACGGATTCGTTTTGAAAGCGTCCTCTATGGGTGCTTGCAGCGTAACCTGCAGGAGGATAACATACAGAAGCATTGGGATAATATACAAAATTTCAACAATACGCATCATGAGGTTGTCAAGCCAACCGCCGATGTAGCCCGAAATACCGCCGTAAAGAACGCCGATTGTCAGGTTAATCAAGCTGGCAACAATACCAATGGATAGCGAAATACGAGCGCCGTATACCACACGGATAAACAAATCGCGCCCCAAGGCATCTGTTCCAAACACATGCTCAGACGACGGTCCTTGGTTTCGGTCTGCACGTATTTGTTGCTTATAATCATATTTCCAAAAAAACGGAATGACTATACTACCAACAATTAGAAAAATAACAGCCACCATGGCAATCATAGACGGTACGTTTTTGCGAAGTCTGCGCCACGCATCCTGCCAGTAGGTAAGAGAGGGGCGGACAATAATGTCCCCTTTTTCCTCTGCAGCAACTGGTTCGAGCATTTCTCTTGTTAAGTTCATTTTGTTACGCCTCCGATTCCCCACCCATACGAATACGGGGGTCAACAAACATATAGATAATATCTACAATAAACGTCATAATAACCAATAACACTGCGTCAAAAATCGTGACACCCATAATCATCGTATAGTCACGATTGCTGATAGATTCAACGAACATGCGACCAACGCCAGGAATGGTAAAAAACTTTTCGATAACAAATGAGCCTGTTAAGAGCGTGGCAATCATCGGCCCGATGTAAGTAACAACAGGCATAACGGCATTCTTAAATGCGTGTTTCATGATAACCTTCACTTCCGAAATACCCTTGGCACGGGCGGTACGCACATAGTCCTGTTGTGTTACGTCAAGCATGGACGAGCGCATGAGCCGCACAATAAAGGAAAGTGAGTAGCCCGACACCGCGAGAACAGGCAACACCATCGCCATAGGATTATCCAATGAGGACGAAATGACAGGAAACCACGGCAGTTTTATCGCAAAGACGTAGATAAGTAGCATCGCAAGCACGAAACTAGGGATGCAAACACCAAATGTGGTAATAAACATTATAAACGAATCTGCCGGCTTATTCTGCTTAAGGGCGGCAATAACACCAAGCGGTATCCCAAGCACCAACACGACAATAATGGCTACCCCGCCTATTTTAGCAGTGTGAGGTAAGCCGCTCATAATACGGTCAGTTACCTGCACGTTGGCAAGCTGGAACGAGGGTCCCATATCGCCTTGGAGCAACCCAAACAAGTAATCGGTGTACTGCTCAAACAGCGGCGCATCTAAATTAAATTTTTCATTAAGTGCTTTTACAATAGCTTCGGGAAGCGGACGTTCGCGCGTAAATGGTCCGCCGGGTACTGAGTGCATTAGAAAAAATGTAATTGTAATAATACACAGTAGTGTCAGAATCATCGATCCAATGCGTTGTAAAACAAATTTTAGCATAAATTGTCCTCCTGAGACCCTGGATACACAAGATAATCACGTATACTGTCGGGCATTTTCATCTATATTACACCAATTGGCGTCGTGCGTCAAGGTATTTTTGCAATTTTATTTCTGGAAAATTGCATTTTTTGTTTCTTGCAAAATAATTTACTTTGGATTATACTAGAGGTGCGCTAAGGCAAGTGCCGTGTCAATGCGGTTTTTGCTGCAGGATAATTGCAGCACACACACAAAGGAGAAGGAATAGAATGGATACCATAGCAATTTTGGATTTCGGCGGTTTCAATAGTCACCCTGTCACAAGGCAAGTTCGTCAGCTGGGCGTTTTTGCCGTCCTATTGCCATATACTATTAATATATCTGCGCTTACAGACTATCGCGGACTTATCTTAGTCGGCGGTTCTGGCAAGGAGCTCACTGCCGATTTCGCCACATTGTCGCTCCCTCTGCTAGATATTCGCGGCGACGCGCCCTGTCACGAGACATTGTTACGAGACTTTGCGCTGACACAATGCGCCTGCCAAACCGAATGGGATATGCAGTCCTACGCCACGAAAGCCATCGCCACTATTAAGGATACCGTGGGTGAGGGACGTGTTGTCTGCGCACTTTCGGGTGGTGTGGATTCCGCTGTCTCCGCCTTGCTGGCACATAAAGCGATTGGCGACCGTCTTACCTGCTTGTTTGTTGACCACGGTTTGATGCGCAAGGATGAAGGCGACCAGATTATGTCCGTATTTTGCGACCGTTTCCAGATGAATGTCCTTCGTGTCGATGCTGGCGCACGCTTTTTGTCGGCACTGGCGGGCGTTGACAACCCCGAACAAAAGCGCAAGATTATCGGCGAGCAGTTTATCCGTGTATTTGAGGAAGAGGGGCGCAAGCTAGGGCAAGTCGAATACCTCATGCAGGGTACGATTTATCCCGATGTTATCGAAAGCGGCTTGGGCACAGGCGGCGTTATTAAAAGCCATCATAATGTGGGCGGCTTGCCTGCGGTTATTGACTTTAAGGGCATCTTAGAGCCGTTGCGCGATTTATTTAAGGACGAAGTACGCGACTTAGGGCGTGTATTGGGTCTGCCCGAGGATATCGTGGGGCGTCAACCCTTTCCAGGACCTGGTCTTGCCGTACGCTGTCTTGGGGAAGTGACTGAGGCTAAGCTGTCCATTTTGCGCGAAGCCGATGCCATCTTCCGTCGTCACATGATAGACGCGAAGGTGTCGGCTGACCAATTTTTTGCCGTGTTGACAAATTTGCGCAGTGTGGGTGTCAAAGCCGAACAGCGCACGTATGATTACACCATTGCCCTCCGCGCTGTGAAAACCACTGATTTTATGGCGGCACAATGGGTGCCTGTCCCCTTCGAAGTGTTACGCGCCGCCTCGACTTCGATTACGGAACTAACAGGCGTGAACCGCGTCGTGCTGGATGTGACGGACAAGCCCCCCTCGACGATAGAGTGGGAATAGGGTAGAAGAATGCCCCCGAAAAGCCGATGTATTAAGGCTTTTCGGGGGTTTTACTTTGGACGTTGATACTGTTTTGATACCTTAAGGATTTTTATTTTAAGTCCAGTGTTATCTGATAAGGTTCTCCCATTGATTTTTTAAAAAGTCGTTCAAATTCATCCCATGTATCAGATGCTTTCATTAAAGCGATTGTCTGTTGTAGCTGCCTATCAAGATTTGGTATCCCTGTGTCCTTAGTGAGGTGTTGGTGGTATCTTTCTTTACGTTTGCCTTTGTTAATACCTTCTTTGGACTTTTCCTTTAATTCTTTAAGAACACCCGGTGGTAAATAGTCATAAATATATTCATTGGTTAATTTACCAGCATATGGAGGCTTGCTTTTTCCACGATATTCCCACCCTCTTAGTCTAAACATTTGTTTATAAAACTCGTCCGGAAATCGTTTTGTCCAAGGTAATAATTCTTCGCTAATATATTTTGATAAGATTTTCTGTAATTCGTTCCTATCGCGCTCCTCTTGATATCCAGTAACTTCATCAATTACTGCAATCAAACCGACTTTAGCAAATGCTGTCATTATGCCGTAAAGCTTTTGTGCAATTTCTTTTTGTGAATCAAGATTCAATGAATTAGCGTGCAAAGCATCAACGTATGCCTTGCATAAATCAACAAAAAGAGATGCTTCAAAAGGTGTAAAGTTCCTGCCTTTATCAGTAAGGTAATTAGGCAGTTCATTTCTACCTGCCATATATAGCCACTCTTTAAGTGGTTCACTCAAGTACGGACTTATCCATTTTGCGTTCAAGTTACGAACGAGCGCGCCGCTTCCGCCACCTTGTAAACCCATTGTTTTAGATGCGCCTCTTAAAGACAAAACTCTTTCACCGTTATCCATTACATAACACTGCATTGTTAGAGAACCTTCTTCATTTAAAGACCAATTTCCACTATGTGTTGCTTTTGGCATATTTGACATAATATCTTCTCCCAATATAATTTAAAAATATCATATCACTTATTTAAGGACCTGTCAATGGCTAATAACCATCTATTACAGGTCCCGATAGGAAAGGTGTTTTTAACACATAAAAATTATGATAGGCTTAGGTTCAAATTTACCACAGGATCACGTGTCGGTGGCCAATGCAACTACCATTCAAAATACTCGTCCCGTGTAATTGACAACACAAACTAACCCTTCCCCCCTACTGCGCGGCTAAAAACGCATCGACCTCCGCGGGTGTCGGCATGACTTCCATCGCCCCCATGCGGCTCACCACTAACGAGGCGGCGGCGTGGCTATAGCGCAACATACGCGTTAAATCCCGCTCGTTTGTGGGTAACCCGCCACCTGCTTGTAGAATGCTGGCTAAAAACGAACCGATAAAGGAATCCCCTGCGCCTGTTGTGTCTATGGCTGGTGTGGCAAACCCTTTCACGGTGCAATCTATGTCCTTTGTGATGTACCGTGCGCCGTGTTTGCCCATGGTTATCAGCTTGCAGCTTGAGGCAAAGTCACCCAAAAAGGCAAGTTCATCGTCACTCACCTTGACAATATCCGCCATGGGTATGTAGTGTAGTACCGTTTCTTTTAAGTCGTCAGCGCTAGGCCATAGCGAAAAGCGTAAATTGACATCAAAACTGATAAGACACCCTTTTTCCTTAGCAATGGCTATCGCGCGGTCATGCGCTTTTCGGCAGGGCGCGTCCACCAATGCGACAGAGCAAAAGTGGAGTACATCGCCTGTTTCAAACCAATCAGGGTCTATATCTTCTGGTGATAGCAACATATCGGCAGAGGGATTGCGATAAAACAGAAAATCACGTTCGCCGTCTGCTGTGTGCGACACAAAGGCAAGCCCTGTGTTTGCCTTGTCTGTGCGCAGTAGCGCTGTGGTGCGCACGCCTGCCTTTGCAATCGCGGACACCAAAAAGTCGCCAAACGCATCCTTCCCCAACATGGAAATCATAAGGCTTTCCACCCCCAAATGCGCCACAGCCGATGCGGCATTCGCCGTTGAGCCACCTGCACATTTGCGAAAGGATTCTATGTCGGAAAGTCGCCCTTGCGCACTGGGCATGAAATCAATCAGAGCTTCGCCAATTGTAATAAATTTAGACATATAGTAAACCACCTTTTTTTGATACCAGTATAGCATAGCCCCTCTGTCATTTCAACAATGGTTGCAAACAAAACACGACCAATGAGACGCCGCACAGATTGTATTTGCATTCTCTTCGTGATATACTCTCATCATAGAATGCCCAATACGCCTTTAGCAACAGGGAGGCACCTACATGAGACGATTTTCGATACTGCGTTTACTGCCGCTTATCACAAGCGGTTTTATGATACTAACCATTGCTTTTACTGGGGTTGCCGTCGTTGCTGTGCGAGATATGCGCGAACGTGAATTTACCACACAGGCACTGTTTACGGAGCTTGCTTCTGCCAGCGAACACCCTATCGAACAAGTGCGCGGCTATGCGCAATTCGGCGATGTCGCTTACAAGGATGCCTACAGCAAGGAAGTGCTAGAAACCAAGCACAGAGAACGGGTAATGCAACAATTGTCACACAACATGGAGGCGAGTAGCGAACTGTCTCTCCTGTTAGAATTGCGCAACCTGTATAACAGCTTACTGACGCTCGACCGAGAGGCCATAGCGGCGGCGGATAATTACAATTTTGATGCCGCGCGGCTCATCGTCTATGGTGACGAATACTGCCATACAGAGGCGCAAGCGGCGGAAAAACTACAATTGTTACAGCAAAAAATGACCGAGCGAACAGCCAAGGAAGCGCACGAAGCGCAAATGCTGATGCCGATTGCCTTTACCCTGTTAAGCTTCGTAACCTTACTCCAGCTGTTATTCATCACCATGAACCGCCGTCGTGTGCACAAGCGCAACGCGTCTATCAAAGCAATGGCAGCAGTAGCCGCGAACATTGCCCAAGGACATATCCAGACCCCTGTGGTAGATTATCCCCTTAATGATGAGTGTAGCCTTTTGGCAACAAGCCTAACCGATATGATGCAGCGTGTGCAAGCGGTCACTGATGACATGCACAGCCTATTAACCGTTACCGCCTGTGGCAATCTTTCGCAACCCATTGATACTAGCAAACACACAGGTGTGTGGCGGGATTTGTTGCAGGGCTATAACACATTACTCGAAACCATACACTATGTCATCCTCGATAACGCGCCTGTGGCGTATGTCTATTTGGAGGACGGCTTTGTCGTTAGCTGTAATCGTTGTGCCACGACACGCGTTGGTGTCAAGGTGGGCGACCATATGTCCCAATTTACAGTGAATACCGCTCAATGGCACGGCGCAATGCAACTTTTAATGTCGCGGCGGCAGTTATCCGATCTATTAGCGCAAGTTCGTGTGCGCACAGGGCAAATTCGCCGTTTTCGTCTGTATGGCGTGCGGATGCCCCATGAAAACAAAGTAGCGATTGCACTATGGGGCGTAGACGTAGAAGACAACGAGCAAAAAAATGCGTCACTTCTGAAAAGTGAGACAGACTTAGCGCAGTTGATAGATGCCCTGCCCATAGCGATGATTATTGTGGATGCTTCAAACGAGGAAATTGTCTACGCCAACGATGCCTATGCCAAACTCTTCTCATGGCAACAAACAAGTGACTGCATTGGGTACACCGAAAATCGGTTATTTGCCATTGACACCTCCTCGCAACCGCGCTCAGGCACCTTTGAGTTTACGTATCAGTCCGCCACGCAAACCATCGTAGTGGCGCGTGTCACAGCGCGTGTTATTCATTGGCAGGATAGGGAATGTATTCTCAAAATTGTGCAAGATATCGGGGCGGACAAGCATCGTCAGTCAGCCTTGCAACAAATTGCAGAGCAAGAACGCGAAGCGAACGAGTTGAAAAGCCGTTTCCTAGTCAATATGAACCATGAAATCCGCACCCCGTTAAATGCGATTATTGGGCTATCACAACTTAGTTTATTGCAGGAGACAGTGACCCCACCCAAGGAGAGCTTTCGCAAAATCAACGTGGCGGCACGAAATCTGCTCACTATTTTGAATGATATACTCGATTTTTCTAAAATCGACACGCAGTCCATCGACCTTGTGGAGGATGATTTTAATTTAGAGGACATTATTGCGAGTGCGTTTTTGGTGGCTGGTGAGCGTATCGAAAAGAAGCGCGTCGAAATGTTGCTTGACCTAAAGCCGACTGTGCCTTGCTTCTTGTACGGCGACAAGACGCGTCTATGGCAGATTCTTAAAAATCTGCTGGACAACGCCGCGAAATACACCACGAATGGACATGTCATTTTGAAGGTAACACCCCTGCATACGCTTGATGACAGAATACACATCTCGTTTAAGGTATCCGACACAGGCATCGGCATGACAGACGAGCAGTTAGAACGTATCTTTGACCCGTTTACGCAGTTTGATGAACAAGGCAAGTATCAAAACACAGGCACAGGGCTTGGCATGTCGATTATCAAGCAACTTGTGACCTTGATGGGCGGCAGTATCAAAATGCGCAGTACGCCCGATGTGGGCACAGATGTTGAGGTCATCATTGGATTTCAAATTGTGAGTACCAGCGCGGTGGTGCAAGCACAGCAGCACCAGAGTTTCGCGCCCGACACCCTTGTGTTGGTGGCGGACGATGACGACAACGCTTGCTACATTGCTAAAAATTTGCTAGACTCCATCGGCTTACGTGTCGAGTGTGTGCAGGAGGGACCAGCCGTGCTAACCACGTGCCAACAGTATCAAGCGGCAGGCACGCCCGTTTCGTTAGCGATTATCGACTACCACTTGGGGCATGAAAACGGTTTGCAAATTGCCAAAAATCTGCTGGCGACCATCCCTGACATAAAAATACTAATCCTAACAGCGTATGCCGACGAACTAAATAAAGAAATCGAGCCGCTTTCTGGTGTCAAGGATATCATCGCCAAACCCTTTATCCCTACTTCATTTATCCGCAAAATACACGAATGTCTCGACATGCCAACTGCGGTCGATTCATGGACACATGTGCAGTTTACAGGGGCGCGCGTGTTGCTCTGTGAGGACAATTTTATCAACCAAGAGGTGGCCATCGGCATTTTAGAAATGCTGGGCATCACCCCCACTGTCTGCGAAAACGGCGCAGAGGCGCTCACCTTACTCGACACACAGCCTTTCGATTTGATTCTCATGGATATCCTCATGCCTATTATGGACGGCTTAGAGGCGACAAAGCGCATTCGTAGCAGCGGAAAGCCCTATCAAGATATTCTTATCTTGTCGATGACCGCCAACGTCCTGAGTACGCAAGTGGCAGAATTTATGGCGGCAGGCATGAATGGTCATGTCCCCAAACCCATTGATTTTGAGCAGCTACATACCATGCTCCTACAGTTTTTGCCGCCGCACACGTATCAAGCGCGTGCCAATAGCGCCGACACGACCCCCACCGTAACCATAGAAGGGGTCAACACCGTAGAGGCGTTGGCGCGTTTTGGTGGCAATCTGCCGCGCTACCGCGCCGCCTTAGCCGATTTTTGTACTATGGCGACACAACTTATGCCCTTTGAGGATATGCAAACAGACTTGCAATCCGCCATCTTGCACTACCATGCCCTCATCGGGGTTTCTGGCAATTTGGGCATAACCGATGTACATGCCCTGTCCCAAACATTTGAAGCGACGTTGGTGCGTGGCGCGCCCGATGCCACTGTTTGGCATACCTTACACGAATCATGTGCGACCGCGCGCTCTGCCATTCAAGCCGCACTTGATAAATTAGCGCAATTGTGATAACATTATGATATAAGATAAGAGAGGTGTTCACAATGCTGCAAATTAGACCCGTATCAGATTTGAGAAACAACTTTGCCGATATTTCAAGAATTGTCCATGAAACTTCACAGCCTGTGTTTCTAACCAAGAATGGTTATGGTGATATGGTTGTCATGAGCATGGAAGCTTTTGAGCGTCATCACTTTGAAAGTGATATGTACCTAAAACTGAAAGAAGCTGAGTTGGAATCAAAGGCAACACAAAAGCGGTTTTCCCATAAAGAAGTATTTGATGAATTGCGGGCAAGCCTGACCGAAAGGGCTGATGCCCGTGAAGAATTATATTGTATTTTATACAGTGAATGAACCGGATAAAATTGTTGAAATTCAAAGGGTCATTTATGCCAAGATGGACTTGACGAAGATAATCGGGTAATGCACACTGAGGGACTGACAACGTTAAAATAATAGCCACATCAGCAAACATCAGCCCTACCGAAAAAGGTAAGGCTGATGTTTTTTGTCGCTATCCTGTAACTACCCCCACTGGTTTTCGCGGCAAGCGGCGGTGGTTTTTGTTAGTCCACTAGCCCCAAGGTTCTGGCTTTGCTGACGGCGTCTAAATAATTGTTTACCTGTAATTTCGTGTAGATGAGCGACGTGTGGGATTTCACCGTGGTAATCTTAAGCCCTAGTGCTTGGCAAATTTGGGCGTTGGTGTGACCCTTTGCCAACAGGCTGAGTATCATTTTTTGCTGTTTGGACAGCTTCACACGTTTGGGCGTTTGGTTGCCCGCCGTGATGCCTGCGTAGTGCTTGCTTTGCTCATATGCCGCCACATACACCGCATTGACAAAGGCGGTATCGAGCGCGCTATCTTGTTCGCGTGCTAGCTTGGCGACTATTTTCTTTAGCACTGGCAGTATAGCCGCCCCTTCGTTGGCAATGACGCGGAGAAAACCAAAGGGCGCCACCGTTGTGAGGGCCGTTTCGAGTAATTGCTGTGCCTCCTCGGCTTTGCCCTCCTGCCAGCTAACAACAGCGAGTAACATGGTCGCTTCTGCTAAGTCCATCGGACGGCGAAAGTCCGTCGCCAATTGAATGAGTTTCTGAATTTCGACACGTGCTTTGTCTAGCTGTGCTAACACGATGTACGCACGTACCGTCGTAAACTGCTGAAACACGCGATACAATGCAAGCTGTGTCGTTTCAATAACAAAAAACGAGGCAAGCCACGCTTTTGCGGCAGTTACGTCACCATGTAGCAATGTTTGCCACATAAGATACGCTTTCAGATTGGCACGTAAATAATAGGCTTTTGTTTCCTCAATAAACGCGGTTACGTTGTCAACAGCGCGTGCATATGCCTCTTGCTGTTGCAACACCGCATACGTGGCTATGAGATTCATATGCGCGCAAAAGGCAACCTCGCTAGCACTTGACGCGGTGATACAGGCAACCCCGCGCAGTGACAATGACAACGCCTCCTGCAACGCATTGCGCTCTAGGGCAAAGCAAGCGTTAAAGTTGGTTTGTATGATGTCATAGTTCCCTTTGAGTAATTTCCCAAAGCTTTTTTCAAACCGTTTCATCATGGCATCGTCGGATAAACAGCTGTAATCGCGGTTTGTTCGGTGCATAAAGGGCAGATTAGCGGTCACTGACGTGCCTTGCTGTGTGTCTACCTTGGTGGTGACAGGGGGCAAAAATCGAAATTGCTCTATCTGTTTGGCAAACGGCGTACGATGGTCAAGACTAATAACCAATATGGCGGTTTCAAGCAATTTGGGATACTGGATGGCGATGCGCGGCAAGGCTTGGTACAGCTTATCCATGTAAAACTCCATTTTAGGGGCATTACCAATCAGATAGTTATACCAAACATGTGTAATGTTCGTATGAGGGATATTTAGTTTTTCGGGCTGTGTGCTGTTGATAAAGTAACTTTTGCAGGAGGTAACAAAATCTTCAATAGAGGCGTATTTAGCATTATTTTGGTTTAGTAACCAAAAGACCTTTACAATTAGGCTCTTTTTCTCACTTTCATAGGCATACCGTGTCGCCAGATAGTACTCATCTTTTGCCAGATAGTATTCGGCGGCAATGGCAAATAGTTTTTTCCTATCCACCTGCGGGGTTTGACAATTGCGCAAAAACTCTAGCAACAGATGGTGATAGTGGTACGTACCATCCGGCATGTTGCGGACAAAGGAGATTGTACGGCAGAGGGTATATAGCACCGCTTCTGCGTCTGCCCTGCCTGTGAGGGCTTGGCATAGGGCAGGGGTCACTTCTTCCACAATGGCGGTTTGCAGCAAAAAGTATTGAAGCGGCTCTTCGAGGTCGTTCCAAATCTGTTTTTGGATGTATTGGGTTAGGTTCCCGCTCGGGCCGTCTCCCAATTCTCCACTTTTTGCCACAGCTGTTATGCCAATCGCCCAGCCTTGGGTCACAGTGAGAATCTCTTGTGCGTCTTCTGCTGAAATACACTTCCCAAGGGCTTGAAAATAATCATTTATGTCGTCTAGCTGAAAACTTAGCTGGTCGGCGGTAATATGTTGAAATCGGCTCGCCCCGAGTGTGTCCTCAAACAGTGGCGGTAAGGGGCGGCGCGACAGGACAAACAGGCTCATATTGCTAGGCAACCGTTTGATAACATAGGGCAATGATTTCAGAATTTCCTCGCTTGTGATGAAGTGTAGGTCATCCAACACCACCGCAAACTGGCGGTCACATGGCTCAAATTCCAACAGCAGTTTCATGGTGCTGTCTACAGGATTGGCGGCAAAATAAGGACTTTTTAAGATATCTCGCATTTGGGTGTTATCGGGCTGTGCCGATACAATCCCCTTGCACAGCAATTTGTAAAAAACAGTCGGTGCATTGTCGTATATGTCAAGCCCAATCCAAATGCTCTCGCGCTTGGCGGCAGAAAGCCACAACAGTGTTGATACTGATTTCCCATACCCCGCTGGTGCGACTACGCTCACGTAACGACTTTGCGCCGCATTTGTCATCATTTTCATCAGTGTACGACGCGGCGCCAGTATGTCGGGCAACGCAATCGGCAAAAACTTATCACTCAACATGGTGAACCTCATTCACAGTATTGTAAGCTAACTATAAAATTTCCAAAACCTCATACCAGTAGGATTTTTATAGTAAGCGAGTTGCGATATACTAAACGGTATAGTAACATACACTACCCAGAAATGCAAACATTGAGATAACTTTTATGTAAAATTCAATTTGAAACGCATACAAACGCTCTCTAAACAAGTGTCACAGGTTGCAGTTAGACGTCACGACGCATGTTTTTGCGCAGTATACCCAAAAAAATCCTTAGGGAGGACCGACATGAATAAGACCGTGCAGATAGCCATCTGTGACACAAATGAGGACGATTTGGGGCTAATATGCTCGATATTAACAGACATAGATACACATAACTTTGAGATAACGCGGTTTAGAACTGCCAAGTCCTTTTTGTTGGCGTGCAAACCAAACAGATTCCAACTTGTTTTTGTTGCTTGGACGTTTGACACCCCTGCCGCCCTCCAAATAGCCGCGCACTTGCGCCATAACGCCCCCACCTGCGGTTTGGTAGTAACAACACATGCGCCCATCGAGCAAATTAATAGCGAGCTGCTACATAACGCAGATATATTGCAGTATCCCATTGTGCGTCGTGATATCATCAATGTGCTGTATCGATTAGGGTTGCAACAGCAACGTCGTATATGCACAGTGAAAATCGGTAGAGCCCGCCAAAGTATTTGTGTGGACGATTTGCAGTTTGTCGAGGTAACTGACAAACATTGCCTGTTATACATGACAGACGGGGTCTTGCTTGCCACCCAAACACTGCAAGACATCTTTGAGCTGATCGACGCGCCGCAGTTTGTCAAATGTCATCGCAGTTATATTGTCAACTTGGATTATGTCTTGCAGTTGCATCGAGATTTTACTATGGTATCTGGGGATACTGTCTACATAAGCCGTTTGGAATACTGGCGTGTAAAGCGCGCCTTTGCCGCCCATCAGCTTTTGAAAAAGCAACGCGCCAAGATGGCGCTGGGGCTGGAGTGCACCTCCTGATTTGCGCCCCATCACAACACAGATATACGAAAGCGGCATGGTACTGCATTGTACCATGCCGCTTTCGTATATCTGCTATTCTGCCACAAAAAAGCCTTGTACTTGCCGCTTTTGCTTATTGAGAATCAATGTCATTTCCACAGATATCTCATGTCCGTTAACGTCCCAAAACGTCCACATGCAGACATGCAGGCTATCGCGTATCGCGCGATCTAAATTCATACGATGTGCTTCCTTCGATAGTTGCAATTGTGCCTGCTTCGGAGGCGCAAAATCAAAAAAATGTCCAATAAAATCCTCTTTTGCCGTTAGCCCCAACATGGTTAGGACATCTTCATTGCAATCTATCAAATTTTTTTGTGCATCCCACAAAAGATAACTCACTGGCTTATCACTAAGCTGTATCCCCGCTCGCGCCTGTTGCTCGTAGTCCTCATCGTTTTGCCCCTGCTCGCATAGCGGTAGCAATTTGTCAACAATGGCTATGCCAGCTTTGTACTCTATGGCGGATAACGCCGTGTGCAGCTGCTTTAACTGTTGGTCTATGGCTTTGGTAAACGTAAAGTGCCGCACCTCATTCAGTAAGTCCATCGGCTGTTCCAGCTCATACAGCTCTAGCCCCTCGCGTATGGCTTGCAACTTTGCTGGCAGGCTCGTGATATCCCCTAACACCTTTGTGTCCTGCGCCATGCCATTGAGTATGCCATCTAGCTTACGCCCTAATTCTTTCAATCGCGTCAAAAATGGGGGCAGCAGATGTGCATAGGCTTCCCCTTTGCGCGCCGCCATCTCCATGCGCAACGCCATTTCCGCCAAGGCAAGACCGCCGACAGTGGAAAGCCCGCCTTTAATCCCATGTATATGAACCGCAAACGCATCACTCTGGTTTACGGAGTCAGACAGCTGACGACACACAGGCTCGACTTGGTTGACGAGACTGCGTAGCGCGTCCTCATACACTGATTGTATATTGCTCATACGCTCTAATGCCACAGGTACATTTAATTCCGTCAGCCTTGCCAGTGCTGCCAAACGTCCCTTGTCGTCCAAATTCATATCGTAACCTCCTTGGCATTTTTGTTATTCTACCATAACAAGATACATTTTGCAATTTTTGTTTTAGCGTATGTCTACCGTTGCTTTGCAGAAGACGGCGTTTACATTACTTGCATATGCACCCCCCATGTGGTACACTGTTAAACAATAGGGGGTATGCGTATGTCAACCGATGAACATGAATATTTAGCCAAAACACTGGTTTGGCTTGCTACAGAAAAAGAGAATATTGACCGCCGTTTTGCCGATGGCGTCGAAGCTGGCGACGAAAATGCCGCGGAAAGTATCCGCAAAATGCTCGAGACACGTTTTCGTCAACTGCGGCTTGTGCAGCATACACCGTATTTTGCGCGCATTGATTTTACCGAAACGGACTGTCATGGTACGCGCATGTATTTGGGCAAAACAACCCTGTACGATGATAATAACGATATCGTGGTGGCCGACTGGCGTGCGCCTATGGCAACCCTGTATTACGAAAACCGCTTAGGCGCTGCCGCTTACGACTGTCTTGACGGTCATATCGAGGGGGAACTCACCCTAAAGCGTCAATTAACCATCCAAAACGGGACACTACTGCACTACGAGGACATCGACATCACGTCCGACGACGAACTATTGCGCCCGTATCTCTCTGTGAGTGCTGACTCACGCCTTAAAAACATTATCGCGACAATTCAAGGCGAGCAAAACCGCATTATCCGCGCTGACCTCAACCGTCCGCTCATCGTGCAGGGCGTGGCAGGTAGCGGCAAGACCACCGTCGCCCTGCACCGCATCGCTTATCTGGTGTATACGTACGCACAAAGTTTTCAGCCTGACCGTTTTATGATTTTAGCGCCCGGCGGCTTCTTTTTGCGATACATCGCCAATGTGCTGCCCGATTTAGGTGTCGAAGATGTTGTGCAAGTAAGCTTTGATGAGCTTGTTAGCCGCCATGTTAAAACAAAGTGGAAACTGGCTGACCAAAATGAACGCTTGTTTGATTGTGTCCACGCCGAGACAGCACGGTATAAAAGCTCCCATCAGATTTTCAAGGATATTGACGCTTTCTTAGTTACCAACATTGCTCGTTTTTTTCCAAAAAAGGATTTTGTGGCAGGTGTCCTCACTGTCGCAACGCGCGACGCGCTATTTAACCGTTTTTGCAGGGAGAATACACATTTGCCGCTGTTTGAACGCTTGGCACGTATCGGCGACATGATTACCTTA
Organism: Oscillospiraceae bacterium; assembly: GCA_031554075.1. GTDB lineage: Bacteria > Bacillota > Clostridia > Oscillospirales > UBA929 > WRMG01. The sequence goes on from JAVBKJ010000110.1 coordinate 35,111, forward strand.
ATGTCAGCGGGCATTGAAAATAGCAAAAAGTCTGTCAGTGCTTATTTGAAAACGGTGCAAAAGCCAAGTACGATGGCACTCTATCGTGAGTTTTTGCAGCAACCGATTGATAGCAAGCAAGCCTTGGAATACGAGGATTTAACACCACTGCTGTACCTGCATCACCGTGTGTATGGCGCGCGTGACCGCTTTATGCGTCATATTGTTATCGACGAAGCGCAGGATTTCTCCCCCGCGCAACTTTGGTTGCTCACTGAATTATTTCCCTCTGCGTCGTTCACAAGTTTGGGCGATTTGGCGCAGGGTATCTACCAAAACCGCAATGTCACGGATTGGGAAACGGTAAACCAACAAGTTTGGAAGGGCGAAGCGCAAATTGCCCTTCTGCAAAAAAGCTATCGTACCACCATAGAGATTATGGCAGAAGCCAATACAGTGTTGGCGCAGCTGCCTGGTATACCGCCAGGGGAAGCAGTGATTCGTCACGGCGAACCTGTGCGCTATCTCGACGCCACCGAAAATCGTGCCGCCCAATGTGAAGCGGTACTAGCAACGTTAACGGGGCATCAGAACATCGCCATCATCTGCAAAGACATTCCTGCTTGCAAGCTGCTTGCCAAGGCGTTGACCCTGCCGAAAGTACAATTGTTACTGGGCGGTTTGGTGGATTACACAGGCGGCGTCTGCATCCTACCTGCCGCGTTGTCAAAGGGCTTGGAGTTTGACGCGGTGATTATCGCCGACGCGGATTCATACGGCGACGACAAGACAAGCTTGCACTTGCTGTATGTTGCCATGACGCGCGCCATGCACGACTTAACCATCATACGCTAACGAATGCCACACCGCGACAATGGGTTCATTGTCGCGGTGTATTTATTTCTGGGTGCTGCATATTAACGACGGTGCAATCACACCGTTATGAATTACACGCTAGTACTTTCTTGCCTTTAAAATACAACATAAGCCTAT
>JAVBKJ010000137.1:0-7519 GCA_031554075.1 Oscillospiraceae bacterium
TTTTGATATAGGTCTGCAAGAGGATATAAATTGCAACAGGTGCAATTAGAAACTCTAAGATAAAATAAAACAGCCCTATGACACACAATTATGGTGTGTCATAGGGCTGTTTTCGCTAAAAACCAATACAAAAGGCATCAAACCAGTACGTAATAACAATATCGTGGATACTGAAAGTGCTACTTTTTGCGGCGCATCAACCACATTACCAAACTGACAGAGCCAGTGGCAACAAGACTGGCAATGAGCCAATGTTTCATTAGTGTGTGACTAGGACGCACATTCAAACGTGGAAACATCTGCTTGAACACGTGCTGCGGTGCAGCGTTGCGCGTTTTGCCTTCTTCCGTCGTCTCTTTTGACGAAAGATGAAAACGTAAAATGGGATTTCCCTGTGCCACAGTGGCGGACTGTTCATAAAACTTTTGGAATGATATAATGGGCGCTTTCGAGGGGGCATCACGATTAGCGGCAACGGAACGCACCAAAACGACACCACTGCAAGCACCAACCTCAACGACATCTGTGACGCTGTATAATGGGGTAATGCCTGCCTGCTGGCCTGTAACAAGCACATCCCAACCAGAACAGGGCAATGTGACAGATTTTGCACTCGTGTATGGATTAAGAACGACCGCCATTTTTGGCGTACCTTCGATGGTATAGGCTATCAAACCATCCTGTTTTGTTGGTAAAAATTGTAGGCGTTCACGGACATTCTTGCGAAGTCTAAAGCCAGGATACTTCTTACGAAGCGCAATTAACCCTTTATAGTACTCGTATAAACCTAAGAAGTCGCCTTTTCTATACCAATCCAACTGATTCACAGCATCAGGCGAGGCATAACTGGTCTCGTCGCCGCCCTTGGTGCGTGCCATTTCTTCGCCCGCTTGGAAAAAGGGGATACCCTGCGACGTTAGCACAATTAAGGCAGACAGCCGATTCATAGCTTCGAGTTCACGCGTTGATGCGTTTGGATGCGTCTTAATCAGCTTGTCCCATAATGTGAGATTATCATGTGCGGACGCATATGTGACCGTTTGTGTCGGCTGTTTTGCCCAAAAAAGTTCGGAATAATGCACATGCGTAACGTCAACCTGCGGATGCTCAGTGGCGGCAACAATGCCAAAACGGACATCCATCGTTCTATCGAGGTTGCCATTCACGTACCCAGCCGCCTTATCAATAAACACACTGCCCTTAAGCCCATCACGCATGTCATCGCTAAACACAGCGATACGATCATCCAGAAAGGGGGCGTTGGATTTTAGGGCGCGTTTTTCATAAGGCAACACGGTATCGCCGCCTGTCCAACCCTCACCATATATCAGAATTTGTGGATTTACCTTGTCTAGAGCCGCACGAATGAGGTTCATTGTGTCGATGTCATGTAGTCCCATTAAGTCAAAACGAAAGCCATCAATATGATATTCTGTCGCCCAATAGACAACTGAATCTATCATAAGTTTGCGCACCATATCGCGCTCGGACGCAGTTTCGTTACCACAGGCTGAGCCGTCACATAGGTTACCTGCCGCATCTGTGCGATAATAATAGCCAGGGACTAATTGATGCAAATTACTTGTGAGTGCATCAAATGTATGATTATACACTACATCCATAATAACACCGAGGTTATATTTATGCAGCGTCTGAACCATTTGCTTAAACTCTTTAATACGAACGCGACCATCATATGGGTCGGTTGCATAGGAACCTTCGGGTACATTATAGTTCAGTGGGTCGTAACCCCAATTAAACGTATTACTACTCGTTTCGTCCACAGTTTTATAGTCAAAACTTGGTAGCAAATGCACATGGGTAACGCCTAAATCACGGATGTGGTCAAGCCCAGTTTTAAGCCCAGAACGCGTACGCGTGCCTGTTTCCGTGAGCCCTAGAAATTTACCTTTGTGCGTAATGCCAGAGGCTGGGTGCATGGATACGTCCCGTATATGCAGCTCGTAAAGTATGGCATCTGTGGGGGATTGCAGGAGCGGTCCTTTGTCAAATAGCCAGTTTGGTGGGTTGGTATCTTGCAAATTGACAATCTGTCCGCGCCCACCGTTTGCCCCTACGGCATGGGCATAGGGATCTACGGCTTCTGTCCACAGATCATCCATTTTAACTTGAAAGTTGTAAAACTCATTGCAATGCTCGCGTGATACTGTGGCAACCCAGGTGCCTAGTGTGCCACGCGTCATAGGCACTTCCGTTGGCGTTTCAGGGAGGTGCCCAGAGTGGTAAAGCAATACATTTGCGGCAGTGGCAGTAGGCGCCCAAAGACGAAAGCTGATAATTTCGGGTGCAACATGTACCCCCAAGTCGTCTCCTGCATAAGTATACAATGCGGCAAGGGCTTCATCGCCATATACAGTTCCAACACGCAAAATCATTTGTATCCTCCCAAAGTGTTTCATTTGTGGTGCGGAGATAGTGTATCTAACATGGTTGCATCAAATAGGGTTTCACAGGAAGACTAATAGTCAGCCTACCCATAGACGTTCTCTATTCTATCAAATTATTGTCACTTGGTAAAGGGGAAATGTGACGATATTTGATAATTCTTTCCTTTTGCGTTTTGTGATAGCAAATTTTCAACATGTCATCCTTGTGGCATTCTGAAATTCTATGCCCAAATATGCCAAACGGACTGCGCAAAATTTACGCTCAGTTGAAGCGCAGGTATTCACGGATTATAGAGATGTGATGGCATTGCCGCTTGATGTCGTGTACATACTGATGCCCCATAAAAGCAACACAGTGATTAGCATTGCGGCATTGGATGGAGGCAACCAAAACACACCCCAGTTGGTTCATTTTTTGGTTTGTCCTTTATTGTATGTACGCGTAATTGCTGCGGAACGAATCAATCAGCGCGACAAGCTTAGGTTCGATATTCGGTATCTTGTCCGTTTCATACAAGTGCAACTTATTTTGGATTCTGACAACACAATCACCAGTATCTTGCAACAAAAATCCGTCATTTGTATTGTCGTTCATAAACGCCTCAGAGCCGAAATATGTAAATTTATGCAGGTATGGTGCGCTATTATAGGGGCAAAATTGACGACAGTTACCGCACTCGTTACATAAGGCATCAATATGCAATATTTGCACACCAGAACTGGTATCTACAGCAATATTGGCGCGATTAGGGCATACTTCACAACAATGTTGGCAAATTTCATGACAACTCAGACAGCGCGACGCTTCAGTATCATCATGACATTCGGGCATTAACGTCGCCTTACGTGTCAGAATCTCATCGGCAGGAACGCCAGACATAATCTTACTAGGGCTATCAACTGATAGGGATACGGCATGAGCGATTTTTAGCCCATCTGCCATAGCTTCAACAATGGTGGCAGGACCGCGATACGCATCGCCCGCTAGGTACACATTGGAAGTTGCTGTTTCCAAGGTTTCGGGGTTGACAATGGGGCGACTTGTTTCATCCATCGTCACGCCAAAGGCGGATAATACGGCAGTATCAACCTTTTCGCCAACGGCCGCAATGACGGTGTCTATCTCGTACACTTCATGCGCCGAAGTTTCAACAGGACGGCGGCGACCAGAGGCATCTGGCGCACCTAGCTCACAAACTGCACATGTGAGTTGACCATCAATATGCGAAATAGGGGCGCGGAGTTCACATAAAGTAATACCTTCTGCTACGGCGAGTTCTAATTCTTCCGCATCTGCGGGCATTTGTGTTTTCGTGCGCCGATAGAATACGGTGACAGTTTCCACGCCAGTGACGCGCTTGGCGGCACGCGCCGCATCCATGGCTGAATTGCCCGCGCCTATGATAGCGACATGCCGACCAAGTGACAGAGTATCGCGTTTGGTAGCAAAATCGGATAGAAATGCGAAACAACCCAGGGGTGTTGTGCCCGCTAGTTTGAGTGTGCCTGCTTTCCAAGCACCAATTGCCAGCACTGTGATATCAAATCCCTGTAAGTCTTGAGGTGTAACCGTTTTGCCCAGTTGGAACGTAACGCCGTGTGCGGCAACCCAAAGAATATCCTGCTCAATGACCGCGGCATCAATGCGAAAAGAGGGGATAATGTGGCGTACCACACCACCGGCGGTATCGTGGGCATCAAAGGTGGTTACGTCAAACCCCTGACGGCGTAAGTAAACAGCGGTTGCCAAGCCAGCAGGACCAGCACCAACAATCGCCACACGCTTATTTTTATGAATAGGGATAAGGGTCTTTTGGGCTAACAACGTCGCCATGCCTTGTTGCGCTGCCACTAATTTAAGATTACGAATATTGACAGGCGTGTCATAGTCATGACGTGTACAAGCAGCCATACATGAATGGGCGCAAATGCTACCAGTGATAAACGGTAGCGGATTTTGTTGCGTGATAACGTCCAAGGCTTCGACGTATCGCTGTTGCCCCACTAGTGACACATAGCGGGGGATGTCCTGCCCAATCGGACAGGTATGAGCGCAAGGTGCCACATAGCAATCGACAAGGGGGACATGCGCGGCAAGCTTACGGCGTGGGGCAGCCTTGGGACTGCGATGGTTACGTGTATCCTGCAAAATGCTCTCGCAGAGTGCATTGAGCCTGTCAAGTGATATGCCATTACACGCGGTTTTGGCTTCCAGAGTGTCCGCAATTTGCGCTAAACGTTCATATCCCCCCGATTTTAATAGGGTAGTGGCTAGGGTGATGGGCCAAATGCCAGCTTGAAAAATATCGGCAATGTTTAACGCGTCTGCGCCGCCTGAATAAGATACCTGCAAATGACCATCAAACGCTGTGGCCAATTTTTGTGCCACATGCAACGAAAGTGGTAGCAAGGCACGACCAGACATGTACTTTTCCGTCCCTGGTAACTCATTTTCTGTAATTTGCACAGGGAAGGTATTCGTGATTTTGACACCAAAAGTTAATTCATGTTCGTCCGCTAGGGATTGTAGCCGTTTTAGCATGGGGACTGCGTCCGCAAACTGCAAATCGTTGTCAAAGTGATGGCTGTCGAACGGTACATGCGTGAAGCCGAGTTGATTGAGTAAGCCGCGAGCCGTCTCGTATCCCAGTAGGGTTGGGTTGCACTTTATATAGGTATGCAATTTCTTTTTGGTTATTAGGTAAGAGGCAATCCGTTCAATTTCCGCTGGGGGGCAGCCATGGAGCGTCGAAAGTGTGATAGAACGGCAGACTTGTGGGGAAATTCCCTGTACAAAGTCGGCGTTAATATGCTGAAAGCGATTCAAATTTGCCAGCAACCATGTTTTACACTCGTTAAAACAGGCTGTGGTGGTGGCGTCTTTAAGACTTTCAATAAAATTATCAATTTTAGGCGATTGAATGCCTTCTAAGTCGTAACCGACGCTCATATTAAAAATAAAGCCAGTGTCACTGCCAAACCCAAACTCACGTGAGAGAACTTTGAGTGCCACCCACGCTTTGACATACTCCTCCAAGGCCTCTGGCACATGCAACTCCGTTGACCATTCAACATTGTACGCCTCGTCTGGGGCAATGATACAAGGCTTGTTCACAGGTAAGTCCTCGCCATCTAGCTTCTGTACCGTTTTTAGCTCAAAAAACCGCGCGCCCGACACATAGGCGGTGACAATGTTTTGCGCTAATTGGGTATGTGGTCCTGCAGCAGGTCCCATTGGGTTTTCCACAGTTTCGCCAAAGATGGACAATGTTGCTGGTTTGGCGTGGTGATATTTAGACACGCCAAAAATGCGCCCCTGTGTTTCGTATTCTGTCAAAATCCAGTGCATCATTTTTCCAAATGACATCGGTATCATGCGGTCACTCATGGATATCCCTCCCTATTTTTATACGTTCAACCGCTGCCAAAGTGCGGTGGCGTGTTGGCGGCAATCTGCCATTAGTTTGGGGGCATCTATGCCCAGTACCTCGCGATTTAGCATGACGGGTACACCGTGTATCATGGTGTGTGTGACGTTTTTGCCATTTGTCCCAAACAGCAGATGACCTGTCGCATTGTCTGCGGTCATTTCAGTGATGGGGTCATAATCCATCACGATGATATCCGCCAACGCCCCGACTGTCAGTGTCCCCAATGACCCCTCAAAGCTGCGTTCTGCCATGGCGGCGTTGTTGAGGAATAGCATCTTGGGAACTTCGCCCCAAGCGGCATTTGGGTTGCAAGTATTGTGCTTATGCAGAATATTGGCGACTTTATAGGATTCTAGCATGTCGTTTGTGTAGCCATCTGTGCCAAGCCCTAACAAGATATCACGTTGCATCATGTCCATACACGGAGGCGCGCCAACGGCATTGCCCATGTTAGATTCTGGATTATGCACGACCATGGTGTCTGTTTCTTTGAGAAGTTCCATTTCGGCTGGGTTTATATGTATGCAATGCCCTGTAATTGTGTGTTTGCCCAGAATATTGTGGTCAAACAGGCGGTGGATAACGCGCTTGCCATACTTACGCAACGCATCATGCACATCGTCAAGCCCCTCTGCCACATGGATATGAAAGCCAGTATCGGCAGGCGTATGGCTACGGCAGGCGTCCAATGTGTTGTCAGATAAGGTGAAGGAAGCGTGAGCCCCCATCATGCCTGCCTGCAAAGGATTCCCGTTGCAACTGGCAATGAAACGCTCATTTTCGAGAATCCCAGCCAAGGCGGCATCTTCGCCCGCGCGGTCGGACACCTCATAGCAAAGGCAGGTGCGCATATGGCATTCTGTTGCCGCTCGGCTAATGGCAGATAGGCTGTCTGCAATCGCACCAAAGCTGGCATGATGGTCAAATACCGTCGTGACACCGTTTTGTATGCAGTCAAGATAGGTTGCTTTGGCGCTAAGATACGTATCCTCCAAGGTTAGATGGGCGTCTAAATGCCACCACAAACCCTTGAGAATATCCATGAAATTGTTAGGATTGTAATTTTTCAGGGAGATACCCCGCGCAAATGCGCTATAAATGTGGTTATGCGCATTGATAAAACCTGGTAAAATAAGCCCGCCCTTGGCATCTATAAACGTCGCCTTTGGGTAAGCCTGTAGTAGCACAGATGTGGTGCCGATGGCCTTGATGGTGCTTCCTTCGATGGCTAAACAGCCCTCCGACAGTAGGGTGCCCCCAACGGCGCAGGTGAGGACGCGTCCATTGCCCAAAAGATACATACGAATTACCTCCAGATACAAAAATGCTGAATGTTCTCTCAAACATCCAGCCCGTGCGCGATGCACTCCGTTACAGCAGATTATATTTCCATAAGTGTATCATGGTTGAGAAAAAAATTCAATACATGACCGTAAAATAAATTTATTTATTTGGCAAAATTTTTGTTGATTATTACTGTATGGTGTGGTATGCTCAAACCGATACACAGCATATCAACCAAAAAAATTAACCGTAGGAGGTAACGATGCTCACCACGATACAATGGGTGCAGAATACCTGTGCAAAAACGGACTGTGAAAAATCGCTATCCTTGATGAATCAATCTGCGATGGAGACTGTACGCGCCTTTCATCAAAGTTTTCCGCAGTATGAGCCTAC
>JAVBKJ010000100.1:0-11036 GCA_031554075.1 Oscillospiraceae bacterium
AGCCGCACCCTACAAAGGGGCGCATGAAGAAGCCTTGCTACTAAACCCTAATTATGCCATTATTGAGCCGTTTGCGGATGTTGTCCGTGTTGTCACGGTAGCCCCCGAACTTGACGGCGCAGAAGCGTTTATTCGCGCGTGTGCCGCACAGGGTATAATCTGCTCACTAGGGCATTCGGGTGCCACATTCGAGCAGTGTGAAGCCGCGCTGTCATGGGGTGCGAAGTCGTTTACCCATTGCTATAACGCCATGTCACCGCTAAGGCACAGAGAACCGGGGGTCGTTGGTGCGGCGCTGAGTAGCCCTCAAGCGTACACCGAAATGATTACAGATAATATCCATGTGCATCCTGCGGCACAGCGTGTCGCGTTTGCCGCCAAGGGTGCTGCACGTCTCGTACTAATCACAGACGCCCTGCGCCCCTGTATGGTGGGCGATGGTCCGTTTATGTTAGGGAATCTAGCGGGTAACGTTTCAAACGGGCGCGCCACATTGATGGACGGTACGCTTGCAGGCAGTATACTTACCTTGAATGTCGGTGTGCGGCACTTAATCGAAAACACTGGCTGTGCTCTGTATGAAGCGGTGCAATCGGTCACGTTGACCCCCGCGACACTTCTGGGTGTAGCATCGCGCAAAGGGCGCATTTGTGTTGGTGCAGATGCTGACCTTACCTTGTTAACCCCTGAATGTAACGTTAAGGCTACCTTTGTTGGTGGTGCGCTCGTGTACCACGACTAACCGTTTGTTATCTGGTGTTCAACCACACTACCTACCCATAGCCCCACCGTGAAGGCTATGGATAGGTAGTTTTCATATGTCAGACGGAATGCCATTGACAGTTTTGTTGAAAAGATGTAGAATACTAAACAGAGTATTCATACTAAATATTATACAAATTATAGCAAGAACAGCTATCAACATTGCACAAATGAGCTGCTTATGCAATGATAAACACTCGTAAAGCAAGCACAGTACGTACATTATGCTAACGAAGCAAACATGTTTTTTAGCATGTCACGGCACAACAACGTCTACAACTCGATTGACATACCCAAATCTTCAACCCCATAAAGGACGTGGTATAGATGAAGCCAAGGTTACTATCGCTTCTCGTCGCCATCATACTGCTGGTAGGTGTTTTACCAACGGGATTGGCGGCACTGCCTACCACAAAGACACTTCGTTTTGCCTCTACCAGCGGCAACCCCATTGGACCACAGCGCGTGCTAGAAGAGGCCTTTGCCAAACTTGGGTATCAGCTTGAATACGATTTGCTGCCCAAAACTTCTGCTCTTTCGCTATTATCAAATGGAGAAATAGACGGATTGACCGGTCATGCCTTCGGCGCAGAGGCCTCAATCCCCTACATTACGCCGATTACGATACCGCTTGGCAAAGTGGATTTTATCACCTTTGCCAAAGAATCTAACGCAGTACACCTCACATCATGGGAGGATCTAGCGAACTATCGTGTCGGCATTCAGTACCAATCACCCTACATGGAGGAGCATATTCCAGGAAAATCGACGATTCTGCAACGCGAATCCATGTCCCAACTGGTGCAAGCGTTGCTTGACGATGAATGCGACTTTATTGTCACATATGTTCAGCAAGGGCAACACTACACAATTCCTAATACACTTCGCATGTCTGGCATTGTGGATAGTATTGAGCAATTCGCGTACATGAACAACCGCTACGAACAACTTGCGGGCGATGTGTCTCAAATATTGCGCGATATGAGCAGCAATCCCTCTTATAATGAAACGCTTACCATGTCTGACCTTGACAATGGCAAACAACAGCACGTACTGCATGTCACCTCGTATGCCGCGGAAATCACATGGGAGCGCAGCCTTCGCGAGGGTATTTTATCTGAACTAGCGATAGAAGATAGCGAGAATATTACCATTAATACAGTCTCTCTCGACACCCTTGGTATCCGTAGTAAAAAGACACAGTCGGCCGCCGCCATGACGCGTATCCGAACCCTGCTGTCTACCGACAAGTATGATGTCATCATTGTGTCCGACATGGCAGCGCTCGAGCTCGTGAACGATTTCTATACGCGCGTATTGCATGATATCCCCGTCATCTATTGTGGTGACAACGAAATCCCATCTGCGATGCTCAACTGCATACCGCCAAATCTCATGACAGGAATTTTTACAGGTCCTGCCCCGACAGAAACCGTGGACCTCATGCTGTCACTCTACCCCCAAACAGAACAGATTTTTGTTATTAACGACTATAGCCCAACAGGGGTTGCGTGGCAGCAGGATATACAGCGGCAGCTTGCCCCCCGCGAAGCAAGTCTCACCATTACGTATAACGAAAACCTTGCTGACGCAGACCTAATGAACCAAGTTTCTGCCTTGCCAGCGGACACGTTAATACTTATCGGCTGGTACAACTTAGATATCGATAGTGCTTTGTTTTGGCAAGCCGATAAAAAGTCTCGCTTAGCCAATCAGACGACCCTGCCTTTATTTGGTCTAAATGCCACTAGCATTGGATACGGGCAAATGGGCGGTCGCTGTGTGGACAGTTTTGCCATCGGCGCAGGGGCTGGCAGATTAGCCACCGCAGTATTGAGCGGCACTGCTATCCATGCACTCACCCCAACAGTCAATGATGCGCAGTACTACACGTGGCGATTTGATTACCAGATGCTAGAAGCCAACAACATTCGCGAGGCTGACTTGCCAGCTAATGCGGAGATTTTAGGCAAGCCCTTGCCGTTGTGGCAATCCAATCCTGTTCAGTTTTCGATTGTGCTTGGCATTTCCGTGGTCGCCTCATTCATGATTATCTTTGCCGCCCTGTTTATCGTAATCACAAGACGGCGCAACGCCGCCCTATTATTAATACAACAAGAACTAACGAAGTCACAATTGCAGCTACAAGTGGAAAGTGAACAAAACCTACACTTGCGAGACAGAGCCAATTCCATTGTGGAAAGTGCGCCCGTCGCCTTTGCCCTAACGGTGGACGGCAACATCATACAGGCAAATAATCAGTTTAAGCTTGAATTGGGGTTGAACGAGGGTCATAGCATCAGCGAACGACTAGAACGCATTTATGGTGACTTGCATGGACGCGTCAAAAGCGGGTTAGTCACAAAAGTAGTGTTGGCAGATGGTCAAATCCACCGCTATCATATCAATACAGTGTCTGTAGACTACGAAGGGCAACAGGCACTCGCCTTGTGGGGCGTTGATATTGAAGCAAGGGAACAGCAGGTTGATGCATTATCCCGCGCGCAGACGGATTTGCTCAAAGCCATAGAGCTAATTCCTGTGCCTATGATAATCACACGACCCGACACAGATGGTATCATCATGATGAATGATGCCTACATTAAATTATTTGGCATCGGGCGCCGAGAAGACCTTATCGGCTACGATATGTCGCGGTTTAATGATGAGTTTCAGCCAAATGGAGAACTTTCTTCAACCTTACGAAAACTGCATTTTCAAGAAACGATTGACAGCTCTGAAACTGTCCACTGGAATTGGCGATATAAAACCTTGGACGGCACAGGCTTTGATGCAGAAATTTACGCCAATAACATTATTTACGACAATACCGTCTGTATCATAGCCACCATTAAAGATGTCAGCCAAGAACGCGAACAACATTTATTACTCCAAACAGCCGCCGACCGCGAACGGGAAGCCAATCAAGTCAAAAGCCGTTTCATGATGAATATGAGCCACGAAATCAGAACCCCCATGAATGCGATTATTGGCTTTTCGGACTTGGCGTTGCGCCAGTATCAAGACGAAGAAAACTACGATTATTTTAGCAAGATTAATAACTCAGCCAAAAATTTGCTCACAATTATCAACGATATTCTTGACTTTTCCAAAATCGAAGCGGAGAAATTAGACTTTGTGGAAACAGAGTTTAATCTTGAAGAAATCATTGCAAATGCAAACTTGATTGCCGTTGAAAAAATTGGCGAAAAGAAAATCGAAATGATGATTGATATTCACGAAGCCATTCCCTGTACGCTCGTGGGCGATAAAACGCGCGTTTGGCAAATTCTTAAAAATCTACTTGATAACGCCGCAAAGTACACCAATTCGGGGCGCATCTCCCTTACGGTATCGCCTGCTAAGGGTCTTTTCCCCGAGGATCGTTATCCTATCTTATTCGAAGTGCGCGACACAGGGCTTGGGATGTCTGCCAAACAGCTAGAAAATCTCTTTGTTCCTTTTGAGCAATTCCATGTAGAGGGCAAAGCGGCAGGCGCAGGCACGGGGCTTGGGATGCCCATTACAAAGGAACTTGTCAATTTAATGGGCGGCACCATGCAGGTGAATAGTCTTGTGAACATTGGCACTACCTTTGAAGTTGTCATCCCGTTTAAGACGGCAGAACGACAAATCCCCATGTCGGAGTATCTGGACGGTCGTCTGCCCCCCGAAGCACGTGTCCTGTTGGTGGACGATGACCCCGACTCCCTGCGCATCATGGAACGCTTGGTCAAGCAAATGGGCGTTCTGCCTGTCACCGCCTCGACTGGGGCGCAAACCCTTGAACTAGCCCTTGAAAACGAGCGATATGGCACACCATTTAGTATTATTGTGTTGGATTATTTACTCGGGTTTGAAACAGCGTTGGACATTTCTGTGAAACTGCGCCGCCGTTTGCAAAACCCCGTCCGTCTCATCCTCGTGTCGGCGTACACACGGAAGCTAACACCCCAAGAGCTAAAAGACAACGGCTTTAGCGCCATCGTCTCCAAGCCTTTTGTGCCGTCACTGTTTATGCGTAGTCTGTGCGATAGTGCCAAACAGATTCGCCCAGAAGTTGAGCAAGAAAAAGTGACATTTCCCAAGGCGCGCGTGTTACTTTGCGAAGATACTATTTTCAACCAAGAAGTGGCAACAGGGATGCTCAAGCTGTTTAACATTCACCCTGTGATTGCGGCCAATGGCAAAATCGGTCTTGACTATCTGGAAACACAACACTTTGACCTCGTGTTTATGGACTTAATGATGCCAGTTATGGACGGTCATGAAGCCACGGTCACGATTCGTCAAAGTAACAAGCCCTATCAAAACATCCCCATTGTCGCCATGAGCGCACATGTCATGCGCGAAGATGTGGAGCGTTGTCTCTCCGAGGGCATGAATGACCATGTCGGCAAGCCGTTGGATATGAAAACCTTGCAACGGGTGCTCATCGAGGTTCTGCCTGCCGACCTGCACGTCAAGCATGGCGACACACAGACCAAAAAGACGCAGCCCACCACCATTGCGCCCGATATTTTTAACTTTATACGCAGCTTAAAGCGGCTAGGGATTGACAGAGAACCCGAGTTTGTGGCATTGTTACAAAACGCCTTACCCATTTTGTCTGCCCCTCTCCTCAGTTTCCGAAACGCCGAAAACGACCGTCCTTCCTTTTGGTATAGTGTGAATCGTTTGCGTGGGTTGTCGATTGCCATTGGCGCCACCTCGCTGTACCAAAGTACGACAGCACTCGTGCAATCTATCGAACATGGCAGTCCCTCTGAGTTTTGGTATACAACGATGCAGCGCGATTTAGGCAAAACGGCCACAGCCGTTGAATTATCACTCAAAGACCTGTAATACTAAATCTCGATATAAATGTTCATACATTTTCATCATCCGCCTTTAGCGGATTTGCGGCAAGCCGCAAGAGATTAGTATTGACAGCATTTCGGCGGCCTGTTGCCGCCACGCGCGCAGTGTGCGCTTTACAAACATGGCATGTTTGTAAAGGAAATTAGTATAATCTAGGCAATTTAGTTAGATTATAGGCAAGCATAAGGGGCAAGCCAACAAGGCTTGCCCCTTACTGATTTTGAAGTTATCCAAGGAGGTGACGCGATGATGCTCCCACACGACGCGATTGGCATGGGTGTCGCTCGATTTGATGAAATCATGGGTTTTGCGACAGAGAAGATGCAAACACGCGCCCAAACACTTCCCTTTTTGCCAATATCGGTATTTATGTACGCGTTTCCGCTGTTTTCTGGCAAGGCAGAGGGCAATATTGCGCAGTTTGCACGAGGATTTGACTACCACGACGCTGTGTTTCAGCGTGTGCAATGTTTCGAACAAACGCTGGCTACCATATATCCCAACGGACAATTCAAGGCACTCAAAAATGCGTGGCCGCTACCGGCGGTACAGGCGGGCAGAATGGCTGGTCTAGGATTTGTTGGCAGGCATGGCTTGTTAATTATGCCCCCCTACGGTACATTTGTGGCGTTTGGCGCGGTTATTGCCGACTTTGTCGTTCCCTATAGCACACCGCAAGGTAGCTGCGAGGGTTGCAATGCCTGCTTGGAGGCTTGCCCCACGCAAGCGCTCACATGGCAGGGTTCGTCACGTCTGCTACAGCGAGAACGATGTTTATCCTTTATCACCCAAAGTAAACAGGACGACAATCAAGCGTTGTTGCACGCCGCCCCCTATGTTTGGGGCTGTGATATCTGCCAAAATGTGTGTCCACACAACGCATCGCCGCCCCTGTCCACCATGACAGAGGTCATTGCACAACCAATCGCAACCGTGACATTGGCAACACTAGCGACCCCCGACGCCTTGCAAAACAGACACTACACCCCGCATCTATCACGCCTCATGCGCAATCTTCTCTCGAATAAACGCTAAATACAACGCCGCAATGTCAATATCCGTATGCGCGTACAGCATTCTAGCCCCCACCACGTCTTCGATTTCATTTAACACGAGCTGCCCGTGATGAAATAAAAAATCAATACCCACCAGCCCAAAGTCGCATAGACTGGTCACCCGCGACACGAGCCGTACGTCATCGTTACTGAGGACGTACGGCGTTGCTTTACCGCCCAAGGTAAAGTTACTCCGAAACTCCGTGTCCGATTGCCGAAGCATCGCGGCTACGATTTGTGTCCCCAGCACATACACACGTAAATCACGTCCCACCTCTGACGCAACTGCTTGGAACAGCCACGCGCCGCAGGGTGTTGTGGCGGCACTGTCTATCTCTGCCGCCGATGTCAAACAGCGCACGTCCTGCCCGCCCTTGCCATCCACTGGTTTATGCACGAGCGAAGTCGCCCCATAGGGTGGGCGCATCCATGTATCTAGCATGGGTACAGCGTTGGCGGTCATGAGCTGGTAGGTTGCGTACTTGTCATTAGCCACTGCGCTGACATGTGAATTGTTAAAGGTGCGTATGCCCATGAGCTCCAAATGTTTTGTCAGCTGTGCTTGCGCAAAACGACAAATGGCAAAGTCGGGTGGCGGTAGCATGTCGGATTTTTGATACACGACGGCGCGCCCTTGCACCAATCCAAAAGTAATCTCCTCCAGTAACAGCACCGTCAGGCGAATGCCCTGCTGTTGCGCCGCTTGCAAGAGCTGTTGAATATACCATGAATTGCGTTTTGCTTCAAAGGACGTGTACAGTAACCAGCCGTTCATAAACAGTCACCAATATGCTGAAAAATCGCCGCCGCCACATCAACACCAGTCAGCTGCCCGATATTCGTGAAATGCGCGTTTGAATTGACCTCACATAGCATCGGTGTCTCGTTGTCGCCAAACAAAATGTCCACCCCCGCAAAGTCTAAGCCTAAGGCGGCGACGCAGTCCAGCGCCATGCGTTCAAAGGCAGGCGGCGGTACAAAGGCAAACATTTTGCCACCATTGGATACGTTGGCGCGGAAATCGCCATTCTGCGATACCCGTTTCATCGCCGCCACAACGCGATTGCCCACCACTTGTAAACGCACGTCGCGTCCCCTGCTATGTTCAACAAACTCTTGAAACAGAAAAGGGCGCGTTCCAATCCGTTCCATGATGACGTGCAACGACGCGTCATCATGCGCCAAATAGACTTGCTGTCCAAACGAGCCGAAGCACTCCTTCACCACCATTGGGTACCCAAAGGCAGACACCGCCGCCGCCGCATAAGCGTGACTTTGCGGTGCGGTAAACCGCTTGGGCGCAAGTATGGTGCGCGGCATTACAATGCCGCTGTCGCGCAATGCGAGATGGGTGAGCGCCTTGTCATCACACTGTTCAATCGCCACCGCGCTGTTAAACAGACGCAGCCCTTGCCCTTCGAGCCATTTTGCCACATAAATGTCCTTATCCCAAAATAACACAAAATCAGGTCGGTCGCTTACCGCTTCTGTCACTTCCCGCATGAGTTCTATGTTAGTTTTGCGAATAATTGTGTATCCTTGTTGTTCGGCCGCCTGTTCTAATGCCTCAAACAAAATCAGAAATTTTGACGCGGTAATAAATGCGTTTACCACCAGCCACCCAACCATGCTCATGCCCCTTAATTCTAATATTTTCAAATAATTAACTTCAAAAAAGCTTGAAGAAACAGTATTTTTTTGCTATACTATGGTAGTGCGCATGACATAGAATCGATGTCGCGCAAACGCGATACAGAACAAATTCGTGACAGTAGTATAACAAATTTTCACACGTTGAGCAATCCCCCTGCATAACGCATATGGATACTATTTCACGGAAAAGGTGTAGATAGCCATGGAACTTACAACTGTAAGACAAATAACCCCTCTTGTGACAGCACTGCAATTGCTACATCCCAACGAACCGATTGGCACCCTGACATGGGATTTGACCCAGCAAACGATATGTTGTGATGCTGTTACCACTACGCTGTTGGGTCTTGACGGCAATGAAATAATACTACCATTAGCGTCATTCCTACTGTACATACATAAACAAGATTGCGATGCCTTGCTGGCCGTTCGGGATAGCGAACGCGCCGACATGGCAGTACAAACATGTGAAATTCGCATTTGGCACGAAATACACGCCCAGTGGCGTTGGTGGCAACTGACAGCTCAGCAACACTGTGTCGAAAACGAGCAGTGGGTATTGTGCGCCGCTGTTTTGGATGTGAGCAACCGCCATAGTCTGCAAACCTTACAACACGACTTGGCTTCCGCCGGGGAACGCCTGCGGATTGTACAAGCAAATGTGCCTTTTTCAACCTCGTTTTGGGATAGTAATGCAACGTTATTTGATTGCAACGAGGAAACCTTTCGCATGTTCGGTTTCACTAAGCGCGAAGATTTTTTGGAACATTTTGATGAAATTTCACCGAAATATCAGCCCGACGGACAATTATCTACTCTTAAATCTAGGGAATTGGTGCGCCGCGCGCTGACAGGGGAAAATATTCGTACCGAATGGAATCATATTATGACAGATGGCGAGTTAGTCCCCTGTGAACTGCACCTTATCCGTGCTGACACGTCTGATGGTCCGACCGTAGTTGCCTATGTGCGCGACAGGCGTGAATCCGTTCAACGCCAAGCAGAATTAGAGCGGCAACGTCAGTTTTTAGAGATGATACTTGGTTCTTGTCCTGTCGTGTTTGCTGTTATCAAGGACGGTATTGTCCTTTACCAAAATGCCGCAGCAGATGACCGATTTGGAAACCATGTTGGGGAGATGTTTTGGACAGAGGCCGACCGCCAAAAGGCGTTTAGTCACTTCCAAGTTGAAAAACATGAGCCATGGTACGCAACACAATTACTAGATAAGCAAAGCAATGTCTGCGAAGTGCTGATTAGTGTTTTCCCTGTTGATTACTACGGAAATGCCGCCCACATTGCTTGGGTTGTTGACGTTACCGAAATGCACAAAACACAAGCGGCGTTACTTGCCGCACGCGACGACGCAGAGGCCAGCGCACGCTCTAAAACCGTCTTTTTGGCCAATATGAGCCACGAAATTCGCACCCCCATGAATGCCATTGTGGGCATGTCGGAGCTGCTCTCGCTATCGCCCATGACACCAGCGCAGCAATCTTATGTGGATAGTATCAAGGGCGCGTCTGCCTCGTTACTAAAGTTAATTAATGATATTTTAGATTTTTCAAAAATAGACGCGGGTAAAACGCAGCTAGAAGTTCACAACTTTAACTTTCTTACGCTACTTTGTGATGTTATTAACATTATTAATATTAAAGCGCTTGAAAAAGACATAACGTTTGTCGTGCATATGACAAAGAATATTCCTGCCAAAATTAACTCTGACCAACTGCGCATAATGCAGGTGCTTGTCAATGTGTTAAATAATGCCGTCAAATTTACGCGCGAGGGCTTTGTGCGTCTTGCTGTGTCCCACCAATCGGCAGAGGATGGAAAGATAATTCTGCACTTTGAGGTGGAGGACAGCGGTATTGGCATTAAAAAGGCGGATGTTGCAAAACTTTTTAAGGAGTTTGAGCAGTTCGATTCGCGCCGCAACCGTAACCTGTCTGGCACAGGGCTAGGGCTTGCCATTAGCAAACGCCTTGTCGAATTAATGGGCGGCAAAATAAGTGTGGAAAGCCAGTACAGCGAAGGCACGAAGGTTCGTTTTTCCGTTGTGGTCGGCTGTGACGACCCCGAACCGCTGGCAGAGGTCATCCAAACCGCACAAAAATCCGTCCTATGTTATGAACCCAACGTCCACGCCGCACGTGCCGTGATTGCTATGTGTGAGGAATATGACATCAATTGCGAATTATGCGAGGATGTGGAATCCCTTATCGAGGGTGCGCGTAGCGGGCAGTACACCCATGCCCTATTTGACTACCGCAGTTGTCAATCCGCCGCGCAAGGGCTGTTGACCGTCCCCAAGAGTACGATGCTCGTCGCAATGAAGTCCGCACGCGACTTTTTGGATGATACACAGCTGTTAGAAGGCATTTACGCCATCACCAAGCCGCTATTGCTCACGACATTTGCTAAAATTATGAACCAAACGCTCAATCGCGGTGGCATACAAATGTCCCAAAAACAGGGCGACGGCATTGGTTCATTCCAAACACATGACTGTCGGGTACTGGTGGTAGACGACAATGCCGTCAACCTCAAGGTGGCGTCTGCATTACTGCACCATTACAATATTGCTGTGGACGAGGCAATGAGCGGCTTCGAGGCGCTGTCCTACGTCCGTCACACAGAATACGACTTGATTTTTATGGATCATATGATGCCCGAAATGGATGGGTTAGACTGCACAAAAGCCAT